>ONNK01000046.1 GCA_900319185.1 uncultured Bacteroidales bacterium | reverse complement strand
GAAGAAGAGTATCGCGTATTCTATTTTTTACGATGCCATTGATATGGTAGGCGAGAAGATGAAAGATTCTGACAAGGCTCCTCTCGATATTTGGAGGAAAGCACTCGAGAACGTGACCCCTCAGATCGAGGTCAAGTCGCGCCGTATCGGTGGTGCCAACTTCCAGGTGCCGACAGAGTTGAGACCGGAAAGGAAAGTTTCTCTCTCGATGAAGAACATGATACTTTACGCCCGCAAGCGTTCCGGCCGCTCCATGGCAGAAAAACTCTGCGCAGAGATCGTCGCAGCATACAACAACGAAGGTGGTGCATTCAAGAGAAAAGAAGATATGCACAGGATGGCCGAGGCCAACAAGGCCTTCGCCCACTTCCGTTTCTAAACTGTATGTAGTATTGAATGGCTAAAAGGGATCTTAGATACACGAGGAACATCGGCATCATGGCTCACATCGATGCCGGCAAGACCACCACGTCCGAGCGTATCCTTTACTATACGGGCAAGACCCACAAGATAGGAGAGGTACACGAGGGCGCGGCGACCATGGACTGGATGGTCCAGGAGCAGGAGCGTGGCATTACGATCACGTCCGCTGCCACCACGGCCTTCTGGCACTATGCCGGCGACGTCTATCAGGTGAACCTGATCGACACTCCGGGCCATGTCGACTTCACCGTCGAGGTGGAGCGTTCCCTCCGTGTGCTCGATGGCACCGTCGCGACTTTCTGCGCGGTGGGCCGCGTACAGCCCCAGTCCGAGACCGTATGGCGTCAGGCTGACAAGTACGGAGTACCTAAGATCGCATATGTGAACAAGATGGACAGGGTCGGAGCCGACTTCCTCGCGGTTGTCAGCGAGATCCATTCCAAGCTTGGCGCCAACGCCGTCCCCGTGTGCCTCCCCATCGGCGCCGAGGACAATTTCCAGGGCATCGTAGACCTGATTTCCCGCAAGGCGATCTATTACGATTCCAGTGAGGAGCTCGTGAACTATCAGTACAAGGATATCCCTGCTGAGATGGTTGACGAGGTCGAGTCGTGGAGGAACACTCTGGTAGAGACCGCCGCCGAGTGCGACGAGTCCCTGATGGAGAAGTTCTTCGACGACCCGGATTCCATCACCGAGGACGAGATCATCGCCGCCATCCGCAAGGGCACCATCGCAATGCAGGTGGTTCCCGCATGCTGCGGTTCTTCCTTCAAGAACAAGGGCGTGCAGTTCCTTCTCGACTGCGTGATGCGCTATCTTCCTTCCCCCCTCGACATCGAGGCCGTCAAGGGCACCAATCCGAGGAACGGTGAGAAGATCGAGCGTCATCCTTCGGCCGAGGAGCCTTTCTGCGCCCTCGTGTTCAAGATCGCTACCGATCCCTTCGTGGGCCGTCTGGCTTTCATGAGGGTGTATTCGGGACATCTTGACGCAGGCTCGTACGTGTACAACGTGCGTTCCATGAAGAAGGAAAGGGTCGCGCGTCTGTACCAGATGCACTCCAACCACCAGAATCCCATCGATTTCGTTGAGGCGGGAGACATCTGCGCCGCAGTCGGCTTCAAGGACCTGCGCACCGGTGATACCGTGTGCGTGGAGAACCATCCCATCGCGCTCGAGGCCATCGAGTTCCCGGATCCCGTCATCGGCATCGCCGTTGAGCCCAAGACCCAGAAGGATCTCGACAAGCTCGGCATCGCCCTCGGCAAACTTGCGGAGGAGGATCCCACCTTCACCGTCAAGACCGACTTGGAGACCGGGCAGACCGTCATCAGCGGCATGGGAGAGCTTCATCTGGACATCATCGTCGACCGTCTGCGCCGCGAGTTCGGTGTGGACATCAACCAGGGTGCCCCCCAGGTCAACTACAAGGAAGCCGTCACCGCCAGTTTCCAGCACCGCGAGGTGTTCAAGAAGCAGACGGGCGGCCGCGGCAAGTTCGCCGACATCATCGTGGAGATCGGACCCGCGGACGAGGGTGTCACCGGCCTGCAGTTCATAGACGAGGTCAAGGGTGGCAATGTCCCCAAGGAGTACATCCCGAGCGTCCAGAAGGGTTTCGAGTCCGCGATGGCCAACGGCTGTCTCGCCGGATACCAGGTGCAGTCGCTCAAGGTCACGCTGCTGGACGGATCGTTCCACCCCGTGGATTCCGACCAGCTGTCGTTCGAGATCGCTGCCCGCATGGCTTTCCGCCATGCATGCCCGAAGTGCAAGCCTATCCTCCTCGAGCCTATCATGCTCGTCGAGGTCGTGACTCCGGAGGAGTACATGGGTGACATCGTCGGCGACCTGAACAGGCGCAGGGGACAGATCACGGCCATGGACTCCACCTCCAACGGAGCCCGCGTGGTCAAGGCCTTCGTTCCGCTCGCGGAGCAGTTCGGCTACGTGACCGTCCTCAGGACGCTGTCGTCCGGCCGCGCCAACAGCACCATGCGTTTCGACCACTATTCCGAGGTCCCGGCCTTCATGGCCAAGGAGATCATCGAGAAGAGCGGCTACAACGCCATGCTGCACATGGAAGGCTTTTAGCCAATCATCAGATGTGTTAAACAAAATTGTAAAATTAAACAGATATGAGTCAGAAAATCAGAATTAAACTCAAATCTTTCGATCACATGCTTGTTGACAAATCAGCTGCGAAGATCGTTGATACCGTGAAGTCTACCGGTGCGAAGGTCAACGGACCTATTCCGCTTCCTACCAACAAGAAGATCTTCACCGTCAACCGTTCGACTTTCGTCAACAAGAAAGCCCGCGAGCAGTTCGAGCTTGACTCCTACCGCAGGCTTCTCGACATCGAGGACTCCAACGCCAAGACCGTTGACGCCCTCATGAAGCTTGAGCTTCCTTCCGGTGTCGAGGTCGAGATCAAGGTCTGACAGAGATGACAGAGATCCTCCGGCTCAGATGCCGGAGATCCTAAAGGTCCCATAGCTCAGTTGGTTAGAGCACCTGACTCATAATCAGGGAGTCGCAGGATCATGCCCTGCTGGGACCACCGCTTGAGAATCAGCCGTTTACAAGGACGGCTGATTCTTTTGTTTTGCGGGCATGTTGCAAAATAGTTGCAATTTCAGCCTGTTTTAACCAACTTTTGAAGTGTGTTGCACTTCTAATTAGAATTCACCTTTGGAAACACGCAGAAATATGTCTATCTTTCATACCGACAAATCGGAATTTACCATCATGATTCACGTATGAAAAGGATCGTCATCGCACTAAACTTGGTCGCCACGCTGCTGCTGGTAGCCTGCTCCCCGAAATCCGGAAACACCACTAAAGTTGTGGGCCAGTTCGCCGAAAATGCCCCCGAGACCATCGAAATCGAGATTCAGGGCGAGAAAACCGTCTTGGACACTACGGTTGCAGTAGTAGACGGTCGTTTTGAGGTTGAAATTCCCAAACTTGCCACAACGTGGTCGCTTTTCAAATCCGGCTCCAACATGATTACTTTCATTTCCGACGGCTCGACCATTACTATTGACCCGGAAGCCGGGACCGCCGTCTCCTCAGATGCGGATGGACCGCATTCCCGGAATATGGTTTTTAGCAACCGGTGGAACGACTATCAAACCAAAATAGCCGAGTGTGGTAACGACGTGGAAGCCATTGAGAAGTGTCGCAACGAGAACATCAGTGCGCTCACAGACTTTACGAAGGAAGCCGCTCAGAATAACCCTGACAATATCGTTGGTCTTCAGGCCCTTCAGATGCTTTACCTTTACCGACTTGATGTGAGCCCGGAGGAAATGCTCTCCATGGTCAATAGTCTTTCTGATGAGATGAAGAACTCGCCGGTTTCCTTCATGGTCTCCGAATTGTTGAATAGATTCGACGGCTTGGTCAAGAGCGCAGAAGGTAAACCTTTCGTGGACTTCACTGTCGTTCAGGACCCTGAGAATCCGGAAACATCGACGGTTAAACTCTCCGATTATGTCGGCAAAGGTAAATATCTGCTCGTCGATTTCTGGGCCTCCTGGTGCGTCCCCTGCCGGGCTGCGATGCCCTACCTTATCGACGTATACAACACCTACCACCGTGACAAGTTCGACATGCTCAGCATCGCCGTTGGAGATAAGGTTGAGGACACCGTCAAGGCAGCCTCGGAACTTGGAATCATCTGGAACCAAATCATCAACGCCCAGCAAATCCCGATAGACCCTTACGGAATCAGCGAAATCCCCACCCTCATCCTCTTTGGCCCCGACGGCACAATCCTCAAGCGGGGTATCGAAGTCGAGCAACTTGACGAGGTAGTGAAGGAGGCATTGGCAGTTTAATTCCAGTTTATCGCTCACCATTTCGGTGGGCGTTTTTAAGTAGTACTGAATACTGTTCCACCACCTTACCTTCCCGGTATACTGCAAATCCTTTCTTGCCACTGCGAAGTGTTATACCACCGTAGTAGCAGCCGAGTTGTTTACCGGCAATCTTGGCTCTGCGCAAAGCCTCTTCTAATGATATGCAGTAATATGTGACCATGCTCCAAAGATAATCGGAGCATGGGCCAAGGTATTACACAGGTGATAAGAAAAAAGAAGCCCGATGCGATATGCACCGGGCTTCTTTCTTAAGACTTACTTGATTATGTACTCGTAGAGGATGACGCTGTGGGGAGGGACCGTGACGTTGGAGTTAGGCTTCTCGGTGCGGGTCTGGACGCTGATCACACCAGGATTGTCGATGGTATTGGCGTCAGTGGCCTCGGCCGGGGCGAGGGCATATACGGTGACCTTGGACTTGGGGTCCATCTGGCCACCGTCGAACTTCAGGGCGAAGCTCTGCTGCTCCTCGGTAGGGTTGACGACGGATACCATCACCTTGCCGGATTTGCTGCACTTGGTGGCGACGATGTCCAGGGGATAAGTCGGGCTTCCAGACGGCTCGAGAGGGATGTCCACGAAGGGGGTGCCACGCATCGCCTTCTGCGGGGAATTGCCGGTCAGGCCCAGCGGGAGGTCGCCCAGATGCTCTATGAAGAGCTTGAACAAGAGTCCGGTGGAACTGATGGTAGCGGTGTTGTCGTTGTATGTGTAGAGGCTGCCGACGCTGGTGATACCGGCCATCATCACATAGTAGCTGTAGCGGTACATCTCGTGCAGGGTCACTGCCGCGCCGATGGTGCCCTGGAAGCCGCGGCCGCGGCCGCCGGCCCATTCATCGATCCAGTAAGGCACATGCTTTTCCTTGACGCCCGGGATCATCTCCTCGTATTTGTCCATGGACTCGGCAGAGTTCTTCACCCTGTTCGCAGCCAGGCGGATGGACTCGAGGAAGTCGAACTGGCAGGGGACCCAGCTGTCGGTCTCATCGTCGAAGTACGCACCGGAGTTGGGATAGATGTGCTCGGACATGTAGTCGATGTATTCCAGGGAGCCCTTAAGGAGCTGTCCGGTCCAGTCGAAATCACCGAGGAACGGTACCGGGAGTTCTGTCTGGTAGGGCTTGCGGTAATTGCGGTACTGGCTGCTCTGCTCCGGGACGGAAGCTCCGGAGGCGATGAGTTTGATGGTAGGGTCCTTCTCGAGCATCGCTTCGCCGAAGTAGTTGTGCTTCAGTACATAGTGGGCGGGGGACATGTGTCCGAGCTGCCACTCTCCATATCCCTCGTTGCCGACGCCCCAGTAGATCACTCCATAGGGCTCAGGATGCCCGTTCTTCGCTCGCAGAAGCCCCATCGGGGTATCCACGGAACCGTTGACATACTCCACCCACTGGGCGGCGGAGTAGGCGTCGCCGAATCCGGTGTTGACGACCAGATACGGTTCACTGCCCAGCAGCCTGCACCAGGTCAGGTACTCGTCGGTGCCCATGTCGTTGGATTCGACGGTATTCCAGGCATAGTCATAGCGCGGAGGACGCTGGTCCGGGTCGCCGATACCGTCACGCCACTCGTAGCCTGAGAGGAAATTGCCTCCCGGCCAGCGGTAGATCGGGGATCCGACCTCCTTCAGGATGGCGAGGATGTCGGCGCGGTAGCCTTCGACATTGTCCGCAGGCATCAGCGATACGGCTCCGACCTCGAAGCTGCCGCTGCCTTCGCCGACAATCTCAAGGGCGGCATCCTGTACGTCGGCCCCCGCCGTGAAAGTGAAGGGATACTTCTTGTAATCCTTGGTCAGACCGTCAAGGATGATGGTCTGGCGGTCGGCTGCGCCGTTGCCCCAGACGAGGCTGACGGAGACCTTGGCGGAGCCTTCGGCCCTGAGGACGACGCGGCCCGTATAGCCGCGGCCGTTTTCAAGCCAGAGGCCGGCCTGGCGGATACCGGCCTTGCCGGAATCCAGGCTGATAATGGGCGACTGCTTGCCCACATAGGCATTCTCCTTGTCCATCCGGATTGCGGATTCCGGACCGACGGGGCGCCAGCGGAGCTGGTGCCGCCGCGAGTTGCGCGGATTCAGCGTCTCTGAGTTGTCAACGGGATAGAAAAACTTGCGGTCGGAGAGCATCTCCGCCCAGATACCGTTCTCGAACATGTTGCCCAGGAGCTCCGTGAACATGCCGTGAACGAAGGGATGGATAGGGGCGCCTTCCTGGTCTAGATGGACGGTGGCCTCGATCGTTGGTTGGGGGACAGCCTCCTTCGCCATGGAGGCGAAAGGCAGGCACACCTGCATCGCCAGGGCGGCGAGGCAGCAGATCAGTAATCTCTTTTTCATCCGGTTATCAGTTTATGGTTATAGATACGATGGTTAGTCTCCATCAAATATACGAATAATTCCGCAAAACATGTACTGTCATCGCAATAGGCTGACTATTGCTGAATTGCGATAAATGTTTAACTTTGTTATCGAGATAAACAATAATTCATGAAAAGAAGCATCATCCTCAGACTTGCGGCAGTCGTCGCTGTCCTTGTCACTTTCTGTTTCCTTACCTCCTGCCAGTCGAAGGAGGAGAAAGTCATTTCCCAGCTTGAGTCCCTCTGCAAGACGGTGGAGAAAGACAGTTTCAGCGTCGATGACATCGACTCCCTGCAGGACAAGTTCGATGCCGTCCGCGAGACCGCGAAGGAGTGTGACTTCACGAACGAGCAGCTGAAGGAAGTGGCCAAACTCGAAGCCCGTTTCACGAAAGCAATCGCCAAGAAGGCGATAGAACGCGTCGGCAGCGCCCTTGACGGCATACTCGACGGGTTGTCCGGCGATAACTGACAGCGAGGGACCGACTGATTTAAACTAATGAAAGACAAAGTCAATACCGGACGGCAACTGGAGCTGGACGTTGCAAAGGTGTTCGCCATCTTCTACATGGTGATAGTACACGTGTACGAAGAGATGAGTGCCGTGAATTATTGGGCCATGCCCGACAGCCTGTTCCGCGGGATCATAGAGTTTGTCGGGGGGCCGCTCGCCGCACCGGTGTTCATGTTCGCGATGGGTGTCGGTATGGTCTATACCAAGCATCGCAATCCCCGGGCATTCGCCATCCGGGGACTCAAGCTGCTGGCAGCAGCCTATATCCTCAACGTCATCCGGATGACGATCCCATTCCTGCTGGCACGCCTTTCCGGGGATTCCTGGGGACATTGGACGGTCGTCGACACTATAGGACTTGTCGACATCCTGCAGTTTGCAGGAGTGTCTTTCCTTTTGGTCGCCCTTCTGGAAAGGTGGAAGGTCGGACGGTACGGCATAGTGGCAGTCGCCATGCTTCTCCAGGGACTTGGCATCCTTCTACTGCAAAGCTTCGACGGACTGCCGAAAGCTGCCCAGTATGCCGTCGGCCTCCTGTTCCATACCAATCCCGAAGTCTGTTTCCCGTTGACTCTTTGGTTCGTGTATCCTGCGGCAGGCATCTTTTTCGGGGAGTATCTCCAGACTGTCGTGGACAAGAAAAGGATGTACGACCGCATTGCTGTCATGTCTGCCGCCGGACTGGCGGGACTGACGGTGGCGATGAAATACATGGGATGGGATCCGGTGAACGTATTTGCCCTCGCAAGGGACTCTTACTACATCCAGCACCTGCCGGGGACGCTCTGGACCCTGTCCGTCATAGGTCTGCAACTGTTCGTCTGCTACCGCATTTCCTTGCATCTGCGCGGGGTTCTCCTGAAAGGGACCGGATTCATCTCCAGGCATGTCAACACCATCTATCTCATCCAGTGGGTGCTGATCCCTTACCTCGGTGTCGCCGGGGTCCCGAGACTGCCCGCATGGGCGGTAGTCCCGTGCGGCCTGCTCATCGCCTGCGTCAGCATCTGGCTGGCCAAGTACATCCGCGTCAAGGTTTGACTTGCGCGGCGCTTGGAATAACCGTTGTGCTGTATGCGATGATTCGGGCAGGAATGACTATATTTGTAGAAACGGTAGACACTGTATGCCTCAAAAACAAAGGATAGTCTTTCTGGACTGGCTGCGAGCCGCGGCCTGTCTCATGGTAATGCTGGTCCATGCGAGCGAATGCGTCTACTCGGACGATTACTCCTTTTCGTTCCCGTCTGAGCTCGCCCGCTGGAGCGTGATGTTCATCCAGGGATTTGTGCGGCCCGTGGCCGTGCCGCTGTTCCTGATGGCTTCCGCCTATCTGCTCGTGCCGGTCAGGACGGGCACGAGGGCTTTCCTGAAAAAGCGTTTCACGCGTGTAGGCATCCCTTTCGTGGTATTCCTGTCTAACTAGAGTTGGAAAGATATCATTATACTATAACCATCATGAAAAGAACCCTATTGACCATTGCCGCCATGGCGCTTGCGCTCTGTGCGGCCAACGCCCAGCCGGGCGGAATGGGCGGCTTCGGCCAGCGCCCCCAGATCGACGTGACCTTCAATCCCTATGTGGAAGCTCCCGCTGGATTTGATGCGGAGCGTCCGGACATCGACCGCGGCACACTCGAGACCGTCGAGTACAAGTCCGAGTTCGTCGGCACCGTCCGCAAGGCGACCGTCTACCTGCCTCCGAAATACGATGCTTCGAAGAAGTACCCCGTCCTCTACCTCCTCCATGGCATCGGAGGTGACGAGCGCGAGTGGCTCCAGGGCGTCCCCAACATCATCATGGACAACCTGTATGCCGACGGCAAGGCCGCTGAGATGATCATCGTCATGCCTAACGGCCGTGCACAGGAGAATGACAGGGCCGAAGGCAATGTCTATGCTACCGCCCCTGCCTTTGCCGCTTTCGAGCACGACCTGCTCGGCGACCTCATCCCCTTCATCGAGGGCAAGTACAACGTCTACACCGACAAGATGCACCGTGCCATCGCCGGCCTGTCGATGGGTGGCGGCCAGTCCCTGAACTTCGGCCTCGGCCACATGGATGTCTTCGCCTTCGTCGGCGGATTCTCCTCGGCTCCGAACACCAATACTCCCGAGGTCCTCATCCCCGATGTGGAGAAGACCAAGGCTGAGAACAAGCTCCTCTGGATGGTCTGCGGCAGCAAGGACGGACTGATGTACAACAGCTCCCGCCTCAAGGCGTTCTGCGACGAGCACGGCGTACCCTGCACCCTCATCGAGTATCCTGACGGCGAGCACAATTTCGTCGTGTGGAAATACGGCCTCTTCAACTTCGCCCAGCTGATCTTCAAATAGAGAATGATATGAAACGCTTTTTCCTCTCCTTAGCCCTTGCGCTGATGGTCATGACGGCCTTTGCGCAGATGCCCGGCGGCGGACGTCCGTCCTTTGCCGGTTTCTTCGGCCCGCGTGTCGATACCGTCAAGATCTGGCCTGACGGAGCCCCCAATGCTTACGAGTACACCGCTCCCGCCAACCAGGATCCTGCGAGGTCCATCGCCAACAATTACACCGAGGCCATCATGGAGGTCTATCCCGCCCGCAATCCCAACGGACAGTGCATCATCATGTGCCCCGGCGGCGGCTACGCCATGCTCTCCCTTTCGCATGAGGCCCGCAACTTCAAGGATTGGTTCAATGCCCGCGGCATCACCTACTGCGTGCTGTTGTACCGCATGCCCCGCGGACATCACGATGTGCCGCTCAGCGACGTTGAGGAGGCCATCCGCATTATGCGCGGCCGCACCGACCTCGGTATCACCTCGGTCGGTGTCATCGGCACTTCGGCCGGCGGCCATGTCGCCTCGACGATCTCCACCCACTACAAGGATGCGGTCACCCGTCCGGACTTCCAGATCCTGATCTATCCCGTCATCACCATGGACCCGTCTTTCACCCACAAGGGCTCGCTTGACGGCCTTCTAGGCGAGAATCCCTCGCAGGAGCTGATCGACCTGTATTCCAACGAGAAGCATGTGACTTCCGACACCCCGCCGGCATTCATCCTCCTGGCTTCCGACGACTTCCTCGTGCCGCCGGCAAACAGCCTGCGCTACTACGAGGCGCTCCTCGCCAACAGGGTCAGCGCCACGATGTTCATCATGCCTTCAGGCGGCCACGGCTTCGGATGGAATGACACCACGGTCTTCAAGAACGACTGGACATCCGCCCTTGACACATGGCTCAACTATGTAGTCAAGAAGAAATAGACTGTTAAAGGACAAAGAAAAGAGGCTGGCCCGTTAAGGGTCAGCCTCTTTCCGTCATCGGTGCAGGATCAGTCGTCGAGACTCTCGGCCTTCTGCATGGCCTTGTTGCTCTTGTGGTCCTTCTTGGTGGCCTTGAGGTTCTGTTTGGCCGCACTTGCGGCCTGCTTGCTGTCCTTTATGGAAGCACTCTCCTCCTTGATGGTGCTCTTGTTGTCCTTGATGGACTCTTCGAGGACCTTCAGATGCCGCTCGGACTCGCTGAGGTTGGACTCCATCCTGGAGATCTCGTTCTCCATCCCACTGAGGAAGCTCCTGTTGTCCCTTGAAAGCCTGCCGTCGGCCTTGAAGGCTTTCTTCTGGGCGGAATATGCTTTCTTCTTGAGTTTTATGGCTTCCTTCTGCTGCTTGATGGAGGACTTCATGGTCTTGATGTCTTCCTTGGCCAGGCCGATGTCCTGCTTGGCCTGCTTGATCTGGTCCTGGCTCCTGTTGATATCCCTGCGCGAATCGCGGCTCTGCTGCCTGCTGTCGCGCTGGGCCTGCTGAACTGCAGCCTTGCTCTCCCTCACGAGGGAGTCGGCCCTGGTCTGGGCTCCGAGTGACACGCACACGGAGGCCATCAGTAAAATGCAAATGATCCTTTTCATATTCAGTACACGTGTTTATTGCTAAAGCTTGGAGGACAGCAATGCCTGCATGTCCTCAGCGGTGAGGGCCGCTCCTGCTACCTTCCCGTCGGGGTCGATGAGCATCATGGTCGGGATCCAGTGAATGCCGAAGGCTTCGGAGACGGGATTCTCCTTCCATTTGATCAAATTGCAGACCTGGGGCCAGGGGAAAAGCTGCTCGTTCAGGCATTTTGCCCACGCGTCGATTTCGTGGTCGAATGACACGCCGATGAACTCGACCCCCTTCGGGCTGACGGCCTCGTACAACTCCTTGACTGCGGAGAACTCGGCGCGGCAGTCGGGACACCAGCTGGCCCAGAAGTCCAGCACAACCCATTTGCCGGCGAAGTCGGAGAGCTTGAGGAGTACTCCTTCGGGTGTGTTCATTTCCAACTCCGGCGCTGTGTCCCCGGCCTTGAGGTCGGGCATATACTTGGACATGTCCTGGGTCTCTTCAGCGGCGGCGGGCTCTTCCGACTCCGCTTTTTTCTGCCTGTTCCCGCAGGAGACGGCGCAGGCGAGCAAGGCCATGACGGCCAGGATCTTGATGACTTTCATATTATAAGGCTTGGTTTAGGAAATCCACGAATCCGTCTATGCTTAGGTTGTAGCCACGCACGGGCGCCAGCAACTGCCCGCCACTGTCGAGCAGTGCGTAGTTGGGTTGGGAACTCACTCCGAATCGCTCCTGGGCGATATAGGCGTTGACGCGTCCGACACCCTTGAGGACCTTGCCGTTCTCGGTGGTAACCCATTTGCTCTCCGGGAGCTTGGCCTTGTCGTCATTGTAGAGTGCGACGATGATGAAGCGGTCGCGCAGCAGCGACAGCACCTTGGGGTCGCTCCAGACGCGCGCTTCCATCTCGCGGCAGTTGACGCAGCCGAGTCCGGTGATGTCCACAAACACGGGCTTGCCGGTCTCCCTGGAGGCTTCGAGCGCGTCGTCGATATTGTCATAAGCCGACAGGCCGTGGGCGATGGTAAGGGTGGGACCGCCGGCGGCCGGGGCTTCCGCCTGCGCCGCCGGGGCGGTGTAGCTGCCAAGCACGAAGTCCTGGGTCTCGATCGGCGGCAGATAGCCGGAAATAGCCTTCAGCGGAGCTCCCCACATGCCGGGGATCATGTATACGACGAACGAGAAAACTGCAATGGC
>ONNK01000171.1 GCA_900319185.1 uncultured Bacteroidales bacterium | reverse complement strand
AGAGGAAGAACGGAGGCGTAAGGAGGAAGAGGAAAGGAGGGTCACGCTGAACAAGTTCATCGACCAGTTCATCGCCGACATCGAAAGCGGTGCCCGGCAGACGGACAAGGGCACCAATTATGCCTTCGCGACCGTCAAGGCCATCAAGCAGGCCCTCCGGCAGTTCAAGTATTTCCAGCGGGACACGAAAAAGGAATACGACTTCGATGACATCGACATGTCGTTCTACTACAAGTACACGGCTTACCTGAAAAACAAGAACTACTCCGTGAACTCCATCGGCAAGTGCATCAAGGAGCTGAAGGCTGTCATGTACATTGCCGAGATCGAAGGCCACCACTCGAATAACGCGTGGAAGGACAAGAAGTTCAAGGGTACCCGGATCGATATCGACAGTATCTACCTGACCGAGGAGGAGCTGGACAGGATGATGTCCGTCGACCTCTCGCGGTATGAAGCCGGCCACGAGCTGGCGCGCGACATCTTCATGGTGGGCGTCTGGACCGCCCAGCGCGTCTCGGACTACAACAACATCCGGAAGGAGGACTTCAGCACCCTGGTGAAGAACGTCATGCGTGAGGAGGATGATCCGGAGCATCCCGGTGAGAAGCGGGCTTGGATCGAGAAGCATGAGATCACCTACCTGAACGTCCGCCAGAAGAAGACGGGGGCCAGGGTTGCCATCCCCTGCAACTCCCGCCTGAAGGCCATCCTCGAGAAATACGACTACCAGCTTCCGCACCTGGAAGACCAGGTCATCAACCGTTACATCAAGGATGTCGCCCAGGCGGCCGGGCTGACGGACCTTGTCGAGATCGAGACCACGAAGGGGGGCACCGCCCGCAAGGAGATGGTTGAGAAATACAAGCTCATCCACACCCACACGGCCCGCCGTACCGGCGCCACGCTAATGTACCTTTCAGGTGTCGACATCTACGACATCATGAAGGTCACGGGGCACACTTCTCCGGCCATGCTGAAGAAGTACATTAAGGCCGACAGTCTCAAAGTTGTCGAGAAGCTGACGGACAAATACGACTACTTCAAGTAGATAGCAGTATCCCGGCACGATAAGAAGGCCCTTTTCTCCTCCGGCCTTTTCTGACAAGACGCCCCACCGGCGTCTTGTTTTGCCCTCTGCCGTATCCAATCCTCGATCATATGAACTATCATCATCGTCTTTATCGAACGCGTGCACTCGTAAACGAGATGGTGACAGCGATGAACAACCTGGCGGGCACGGGATTCCGTGACGACAGTGCCAAGGACATCCACACCATCGTGTATCGCAGGGGGGAGTTCCAGAAGCGGCTCCGGGACTGTTTCTACGACATCATTGACATCTGGCCTGATGTCCTGTCCAACAATGCTTTGAAGTATGAGATTTCAAGTTTCGTTTCAAGGTATCGCGCTTTTCGTCTGACGGCCCGGACGGTTGCGGATTCAACAGGCTTGCCGCCTCCTCTCTGTGAGACGCTCCCCCGCTATATCCTGTTCCTGAAGGAACTCGACGAGGACATGTGCATCATCCTTCATGAATTCTCTGGCGAGCCTGTCCGGGAGTTGAGACCCTCCCTGTCCGGTATCGCAAGGAGCCTCCGTTTCTACGTGAAGGATGTTGACGACGAGTTCTACGAACGGCTCATCATTGACCGCCTGCCGCCGTCACGGCCCTTGAAATGGTGCGGCACCAAGGTGGCGGCCACCCTTTTCGCCGAGCATTTCGGCCTGACGGATGCGGAGATGAACCGCGCGTTCCTCTTCCCCAGCCACGGAAGGACATACCGCGGACTGAAGCGCTCCAGCAACGTCGCTACGAAGGGGGACGACAAGAACGGCATTGCGGATATCCTTAAGAAATATCCTTACCCAGCCTGAGCATCTCCTGAAATCGACCGGCAGATTACTGCCTTGACAAACAGCTTCCGGCCCAGTCACAAGCTTGGTTCTCACATAAAATACTGCTTTTACTGCTTTTTGTAACATTTTAACAATCAAGTATTTAATACTACTTTCGTTCCGCAAGATCATAAAAAAGAATCTTATGGAACTCGAACCCATCATCTCCCGTTATTTAGGGGACATCATCAAGCCCATCGTCACGACTGCGGTCGAGGAGGCCTTCAGCAGGATCCCGCCTCCCACGCCCGGTGACGAACTCATCAGCGTGAAGGAAGCCTGCCAGCTCCTCAGGTGCAGCGAGCCCACGTTCTACGCCCACGTCAACAGCGGAGTCATCAAGCTGGAGAAGAACGGAAGGCGTAGCCTGGTCCGCAAGGGGAAGCTACTAGACGACCTGGCTGCCGGAAGGCTGCGCCTGAGGAAGGACAAGCACCGGAAGTAGCGGGCATAGCAACTAAAGAACATGTACAAATTAACGATTGGCAACAGTATTATGGAACCACAAATGTCACCGGAGGAGTTTCGTCAGTTATGGGAATCCCTGCTCGTCAGGGCGTCGGACAAGTTCGAGGTACCGCCTGAAGTCGTCAGGATAGGCGACTCGGTCATCTGCACCCTGGGCAATTTCAGTGCGTCAACGGGCAAGGGCAAGTCCAAGAAGACCTTCAACGTCAGCGCGATCGTCGCCGCGGCCCTGACCAACGGCCGGGTTCTCAACTACCAGGCCAGTTTCCCCGAGGGTAAGAGGAGAATCCTGTATTTTGACACGGAGCAGAGCGCCGACTACTGCCTGAAGATCGTACGCCGGATCAACAGGCTCTGCGGCTATCCTGAAACGATGGACCAGGACCGCATTAAGTTCGCGCACCTCCGCGAGAAGGGGACGTTGATGCGCCGCTGGATCATCGAGCAGGCCCTGGCGATTGAGCCGGAAGTCGGGCTTGTCATCATCGACGGGCTGCGCGACCTCCTCTATGACATCAATTCTTCAGCTGAAGCTGCGGAAGTGATTGGCCTGCTGATGAGATGGAGCAGTCAGTACAACCTCCATATCCACACCGTCCTTCACTTGAACAAGGCGGACGACAATGTCCGCGGGCACATCGGGACGGAGCTCAACCACAAGGCCGAGACGATCCTCCAGATCACGAAGAACGACGCAGACGGGAACATCAGC
>ONNK01000016.1 GCA_900319185.1 uncultured Bacteroidales bacterium | reverse complement strand
CAACTGAAGGTTACACCGATACAAGGTCGTCCTATACCTGGGGCGACAGCGAGATCCGCGACATCCAGATTGTCATTACGGAGGATGACGGGACCGTTTACGACGTCTTGTACTCCGATTCGCATACCGAACTGTCTTTCACGGGCGTCGTGGGCAGGCGGTACCGTATCTGGGCGGCGGCAAACCTCGGTGGGAAAGTCGACGTACGTGACCTGCAGGATTTCACCACCGGCACACAGAGTATCACGAAAGACGGAATCGCATCCTCCGGCATACCGATGTCCAACGGCCCGGACGGTCAGGAAATCCTGCTGTCGGACAATTCCGGGCCCGTAACTGTCCGGCTGAAAAGGATGATGGCAAGGGTCGACCTCAGGATCGACACAAGGCTCCTTGCCACGGAAAGCCTGTTCAGCGTCCGGGCAGTCAGGATCTTCAATGCCATCAACTCCTACTCCCCTTTCACGCCCTCGGCCAGGCAGGATCACTCGGGCAGCGTCGAGTACACCTTCGACAGCGCCTCGCCCTCCGATATCTCCAGCCTCAACAAAGGCGGGACCATATCGCTATATGCCTTCGAGAACATGCAGGGAACGCTCCTGCCAGGCAATACCGATCCATGGAAAAAGGTCCCGTCGTCCATAGGGGATGCTGGAGATTACTGTACTTACATGGAAGTAGATTGCACATACGGCTATGACGACAACGACATCACATACCGCATGTATCTGGGCAAGGATGCAACGACCAATTTCGACGTGGAGCGCAACACAGTCTACCGCGTGACACTGATGCCTACGGAACAGGAGGTCAGAGGGGAACGCGGGTCATGGAAGGTGGAGGCTGAGCCATGGAACGAAGTCATCAATGTCGAGCTCGTACTTAATCCCCCATCGCTCGACCTGAAGGTCGGAGGCGATTTCATCAGGATCACCAGTTGTTTCCTCATCACCTATGAGGATGGGAGTACCTATCTGGACGATGCCTGGGCATACTGGACTTCCGAAGGGGATGCCCTGTCATATATCGAGACCGCCCGGTGGTCACCTTTGGACACAGATGCCCTTCTGAGCCGTATGGATGTCAAAGGAAAGGCCGACGGGCATGCAACCATCACGGCCACCGCGTATTACGATGATGGTGACGGTTCCATACCGTATTCGGCTTCCTGCGAGATAAGCGTTACGCATGACCCGGTCCATTCGCAGGAGTCCGACTTCGAACTCATCGTTGAGCCAGGATCGGCGACCGTTTCCGCAGACCAAGATGCGCATTTCACCGCCACTCTGGTCGAAAAGGTATATGAGACGGTCGACGGCGAAAGGACTGATGCGGGTCCCATAAGCACCCACACTACCGATGTCACAGGGGACGCCGTATGGACAGTCGTCGATGGCGGAGAGTTCATCACATCACTGGGAGGAGGAGCGTTCTCATGGGCGTCCGGTCCAGGAACCGCAACGATATCGGTATCCTTCGACGGATATACGGCCAATGCCGGGATAGTTTCAGCCGGGCCCGACATACCTGATCCAGAACCTGTACTTACCGCAGATATTACGGCCCAGGATACCTGGGGTGGCAACGAATACCCCGTCAGGTTGTCCTACAATGACGGTTTGGGACATATCACGGATGTCACCTCAACTGCCTCGTACTCCCTCGGATTTACGGGAGGGATCCCGCAGGACCTCCTGAGCTGGAACGGTTCCGCGCTGATAGCCGAAGACTGGTGGGGCAGGTCCGGGAGCTGGGTGACGGCAGGCCCGACATATATCCTGACACTCTCGTATGGTGGGCTGTCGGTAGAGATAAACGGAACCATGCACGGATACACCCATGCAGAGATTATTCCAGAGAAACCTGTATGGCATTATTCCGAAATCGAGGACAACGGCTGGTCCGGTCCTTCCGCAATCGCCACATTCTATGGTTCCGAGACCGCGGAAGTATGGACATGTGACACTCAGGTCATCGACAAAGGCAGATACACCTTGGACAATGGCTATCTGGGACTCGGAAGCGACATTCCGTTCCAAGCATTGTTTACGGATCCATCCAACGGATACACCAGGGAAGGATACTCGGCCTTCGGCATCGAAACCAATATAGTAAGGCTCCAGGTGAGCATCTACCCGGAATTCGCGCAATATGCGGATGTCGAACCGCTCGTCGCTTCCACCGAATCCAGCGGAGACTTCCTAGGCAGCGCAGGGATAAAGAATGTCGAGGAGGGAATCCCGAACTTCATCATAAACATCGAACAGGAAATATGGTACGAGGACTACAAGGGTGATACCCATCAGCTTACATTCCCGGACGGAGCGACGCCTTCATCCGAGGTCATCAGCCTATCAGGTGACTGGCAGCTGAAGAGTCGCTGGACCGATATCATCTACGAAGGTGAAGTCCGTACGATTGAGATCGACGTCAACGGATTCTCCGCATCGTGGCAATGGGGCGACATCGGAAGCCATTGACGTTCATAGAACTGTCGAAGGCGGGACCGTCGTGAGACGCTCCCGCCTTCATTAATTCCTGGCTGTCTTAGAAAACCAGCTTGACTATAAAAACCTGCCGACCTTCGACGAGGCCCTCCACGTAGAAAATGTGGTTTTCTTCAGTCGTCTGCTCCGCAGTCCAGAGTTCCACGACGTCGTCGAGACGGGTCTCGCGGTTGAAGTTGATGGCGAGCTCCTGGATCGGGTGGGAGAACACGTAGTCCTGGTCAATGCTGTCGAGTGCCCAGACGACGTACTTGACGTTGTTGGTATGACGGTTGAAGTCGGTGTCGGAGTACTTGACGACATGAGTCCTGGCCATGGTTTTCTCCAGGCCGGACGGGATCACGACCTTGGGGGCGGCGAACTCCACGGCGGGTTCGGTGCACTGCGGGTCGGTATTGATGAAGTCCGGGAAATCCTCCTTCTTGACGAAAGACCTCTTGTCCATGTCGAGGACAACCCATGAGCTCGTGGCCACGGCCGAACGCTGTCCATCCTTGGCTAACAGCTCGAAGTCGCGCAGGAACACCAGTCCCTCCATGCCCTTGTGCCAGGTGTTCATGGTGACCCTGTCGCGCCATATCACGGGACGGAGGAACTTCATGTACATCCTGTACAGCACCCATCCCAGGTGGCAGGCGTTCATCTTGTCATACCCGAAGCCAAGCTCATCAGAGCCCTGCAGGGCCATGTCCTGCGCCTCATCCAGGAATGCGGCTGCGCGCAGCCGGTAGTCCTGGTTGGTCATGAAGCACTTTACTTCGAAATCCCTGGTGGTTTTCTTCATAGGCGTCAGATGGAGAGGATGCTCAGCACGTTGATCAGTTCCTTGTCGATGGGGCGGTTGATCTTGACGGCACGGGCGATGGGGACATAGACGATCTTGTCGTCCTTGACTCCGATCATGACGTTGCGCTGGCCCTCGTTGAAGGCCTCGATCGCGGCCACGCCCATGCGGCTGGCGAGGATGCGGTCATACGCCGTGGGCGTGCCTCCGCGTTGGAGGTGTCCGAGGATGGACACGCGTACGTTGTACTGAGGGTATTCCTTGCGGACGCGCTCGGCATAGTGCATAGCGCCTCCGTCCTTCTCGGAGACGATGACGATGCTGCTGTTCTTGCTCTTGCGGATGCCGCGCTCGATAAAGGACGCGAGCTGGTCGATATGTGTCTCATCCTCAGGGATGATGGCGGCCTCGGCGCCGGCAGCGATGGCGCTGTTCTGCGCCAGGAAGCCGGCATCGCGCCCCATCACCTCGACGAAGAAGATGCGGTCGTGCGAGGTGGCGGTGTCGCGGATCTTGTCCACGCACTCCACGATGGTATTGAGGGCTGTATCGTAACCGATGGTGGAGTCGGTACCGTACAGGTCGTTGTCGATGGTGCCGGGCAGGCCGATGACGGGCACGTCATGCTCGCGTGCGAGTTCCACCGCGCCGGACAGCGAACCGTTGCCGCCGATGACGACGAGGGCCTCGATGCCGAAGCGCTGCATGGTCTCGTATGCTTGGTTGCGCCCCTCGACGGTGCGGAAGGCATCGCTGCGCGCGGTCTTGAGGATGGTGCCGCCGCGCTGGATGGTATTGCTGACGCTCTCAGTCGTCAACTCCTTGATCTCCCCGTTGATGAGGCCTTCCCATCCCCGGTAGATGCCGAACACCTTCATGCCGGAATAGATGGCAGAACGGGTGACGGCGCGGATGGCCGCGTTCATTCCGGGAGAATCCCCTCCCGAAGTGAGGATGCCGATTGTATTGATCGATCTCATGGTCTTAAAAACTGGTTGCACAAAGTTAACAAAAAGGAAATTATTGCGTAAATTTGGGAGGATAAATCGCACTTTTTCAACACAGGTTCCGACTATGATACATACCAGAATGCCTTTCTCCGTGCGCCTCTCAGCCTTGGCGGTGATCCTGCTCATCATGCTGTTCCTTGGCCTCGCAGAGGCAGGGGCGGGATGGAGCAGTGCAGAGAAAGCCGTCATCAAAGGCGATGGCGTCATGCGCGTCCTCACGATAGATGACGAGGCCGACTCGCTGTTCCTGCGCACCCCATGCAAAGACCTAACGGTCAAGGAAATACGTTCCAAGGAGTACGCCACCCTGGCGGAGAGGATGCTGGTCACCGTGACCTCTCCGGAGCAGGACGGCGTCGGCATAGCCGGGCCGCAGGTCGGCATAGGCCGACGCATCGTTGCCGTGCAGCGTTTCGACAAGGAAGGAGAGCCATTCGAGGTCTATCCCAACATCAGCGTCACCGCGAAGCGCGGCAGCCCGGAACCGGGCCCCGAAGGGTGTCTGTCCGTTCCGGGCCGCCGGGGCGACGTCCTGCGCTGGCAGGACATCGACATCGCCTACACCTCTCCCCGGACGGGCCGGGATACCACCGAGACTGTAAAGGGGTTCACGGCCGTGATCTTCCAGCATGAGACCGACCATCTCGACGGAGTCCTGTACATAGACAAGCTCGTGCCATGATGAACCTGATGCGATACCTGTTCATCCTCGAAGGCGGTGAGTCAGCTGCAGCGCTCATCGAAGAGTTGAGCCAGGGGATGAAGGAGTTGGACAGCGGCGTCGAATACGATTTCTACGAGGCTGCAGGGCCGGAAGACGCCCTGCGCCATGTCTCCCTGTACTGCGACCTGCACAAGGACATCGACACATGCTTCGTCTCGTGCGGCGGAGACGCCCTCACGGCCAGAGTGGCAGCCGGACTCATGGGCTCCGGCGAAGGCAAGTATCTTGCGGTCTACGACCCGGAAGGGGCCGGCAGCCTTGCGCGCTATTACGAAGGCTTGGACTTCGGCAGCCTGGCATTGCTGATCGCCGGCTCCCCCACCGCCATCGACATGATTCGCGTGAACAATTCATACGCTGTCAACGCCTGCACTTTCGGGCTTGAGGACACCATGAACGGCAAAGGACTCATCCCTTCCCTGTCCGCCATACTGCGCCGGAGCTTCCGCACCGTCCGCATCAAGGCGGACGGCGTACCGCTCGATACAGGTTCGATACTGCTTTTCATTCTGGCCAACGGCAGGTTCGCCTCGGGAGGGCTGCATTGCACTCCGCAAGCCAGCAACGATGACGGCAAGCTGGACCTCTGCATAGTGAAAAACCTCCCCCCTACCCGGATGATGAAACTCCTTCCGGCACTGGCCTCTGGCGGTCTCGCGGATGAGCCTGCTTTCGCCAGCGACATCATCCTCCGCCGGGTCAAAAGCCTCGAGATCGAATCCGCCAAAGAAGTCACGCTGGACCTGGACGGGATAGCGCTTACAGACAAGAATTTCAGCATCAGGATGATACCCGGAGCGGTCCGGATGATCGTCCCCGCACAGGGTTGATTGTTTCAAAACTGTTTACTATATTTGTGAATTGGAATAACACGGAATAATAACAACTATTCTCTTGATATGAAAAAGATCCTGTTGACCCTTCTGTCCGCAGCGGCACTGCTGGTGTGCGCTTGCGACAAGTATGATGACACCCCCCTGAGGAACGAACTCAGCAGCCTTGAGCAGCGGGTGAAAAACCTGGAAGACCTTTGTTCCAAGCTCAACACGAACATTGCGTCCATCCAGACCCTCCTGACAAACATCGATTCCAAGATCGCCATCGAGCGTGTGGTCACGCTCGACAACAACGAGGGATACCTCATCACTTTCTCCGACGGAGCCAGTATCAAAGTGTACAACGGACTGGACGGATCGGCCGGTCCCAAGGGCGACAAGGGTGAAAAGGGCGAGCAGGGTGAGCAGGGCGATCCCGGCGATGCTCCCGTCATCGGAGTCAAGACTGACGGAGGAGTCATCTACTGGACTCTCAACGGAGAATGGCTGCTCGACGACGAGGGCAACAAGATCCCTGTGGTCGGACAGAAGGGCGACAAGGGTGACCAGGGCGATCCCGGCAATGCCGGCAACGACGGTTACGATGGAGACGACGGCGTCACCCCTCAGCTGAAGATAGAGAACGGCAAGTGGATGGTCTCTTACGACGACGGCTCATCCTGGAATGAGGTCCCCTCTTCCAGTGACGACCCTTCCAACACCAACGCATTGACCATCGAGGAGACGGAGGATGCGTATATCTTCACCGTCAACGGTGAAAGCTATACTATCTCCAAGGCCGCTTCTGCGGTATCTTTCCAGATCAAGGTCGAGAACGATGACATCACCTTGTCCGGAGAAACTTCCGTCACGCTGAAATACACCCTTACAGGTGGTGACGAGACCACTCACGTCGTTGCCGAAGGATCCCTCAACGGCGAGGTTGACGATAGCGCCTGTACGGTGACCATATCGAGCAAAGATGGCACTCCTATCACTGAAGGCTATGTCATCCTCCGTGCTGTCCGCAACTCCGACGGTGCCTCCAGCGCCCAGTATATCGGTGTCGCCGCAAGCACATTCACCATCATAACCGCCAAGGAGGTCTCCGTTGACGGCAATGGCGGAACCTTCGAGGTCAAGGTGAAGACCAACCTCGAGTATGACATCACCCAGTCAGACTGGATCACTCAAGAGCCTGATACCAAGGCCGTCCATACCGACACCAAGAACTTCTCCGCCAAGGCCAACAGGTCCGGCGCCGAGCGGACCGGCACCATCACCTTCAAGACCAAAGACGGTGCATTTGAGGAGGTCGTCGTAGTTACCCAGCCGGTGGCTACCTCCGGAGACGGTTCACTCGCCAGTCCATTCAGCCCTGCCGAAGCCGTCGACGCGGTCAAGGATCTCACCTGGACTTCCAACTCCGACTACGAAAAGGTTGGACCGTACTATATCAAAGGCAAGATCTCCCGCATCCCCAGCGGAGGCACTTACACGGAGGGTGGGACTTACGGTAACGCCACCTTCTACATCTCCGAAGACGGCACGGAGAATGACGAGTTCTATTGCTTCCGTATCCTTTATCTGGATAACAAGAAGTTCACGGAAGGCCAGACCGACATCAAGGTCGGAGATGAAGTCGTCATCTACGGAGAGATAATGAATTACAGGGGGAATACTCCTGAGACGGTCTCCGGTAAAGCATACCTGTACTCCCTGAACGGCTCCGGAGGAGCAGGCGGTGATGATACTGAGGTGAAGGCTGTTACCGTCGCCGAATTCAATGCTGCTGCAGAGTCCGACTCCCAGGTATATGAGCTTGTGGGAACGATCGGAGGCATCATAAACACCACCTACGGCAACTTCGATCTGACTGACGAGACCGGCTCCGTCTATGTCTACGGCCTGACGGCAACCGAACTGGGCTATGGCACGAAGAACGACAAGAGCTTCTCCAGCCTGAACCTGGACACCGGCGACAAGATCAAGATACGTGGTTACCGCGGTGCATTCGAAGACAAGATAGAGGTCTTGTATGCATGGTTCATCGAGAAGGTTTCCGGCGGCGGTGACACGCCCGCGGCCGGTACCGCCGACAATCCGTACACCGTGGCCCAGGCCCTCGATGCCATCAAGGATCTGACTTGGACTTCCAACACCGATTACGAGACCACGGACGAAGTGTACATGAAGGGCAAGATTACCCGCATCCCCAGTGGAGGCACCTTCACTGAAGGCGGCACCTATGGCAATGCTTCCTTCTACATTTCCGACGACGGCACGGAGACCAACGAGTTCTACTGCTTCCGCATCCTCTATCTTGGGAACCAGAAGTTCGAGGAAGGCCAGACCGACATCAAGGTCGGCGACGACGTGGTCGTCTGCGGCCAGCTGATGAACTACAGGGGCAACACGCCCGAGACCGTCTCCGGCAAGGCCTACCTGTACTCGCTGAACGCGAGCGGTGGTGGCGAGACCCCGGGCGGCGGCTCGGTCAGTTTCGCCACGAATTCCGAGGCCCAGACGTGGGCAGCCGCCACGGACGGCACTTACGGCAGCGGCTACGGCACCACGACGCAGGGAGTGAGCGTCGCCTACTACAAGCATACCGCCAGCAACGCTCCTGTTGCTCCCAACGCCAATCACATACGAGTCTACAAGAATTCCGTTCTTATCATCACCGCTCCTTCCGGTAAAACGATGAAGAGTATAGTACTTACAACGGAACCGAATTCAGGATCAACCAGCTACTGTTGGGATATGACCGGACTCGAAGGTGGCGGAAACGCTGTCGCGGATAAGTCTGCGCTTACAGTAAGCTGGTCCGGAAGCGCATCCAAGGTCGTTCTCCACGCGAACAACGGACAGGTCCGTGTCAACAACATCGCGATCGAGTTCGAATAGAGCGTAGTCTCCATGGCTTACGACCTGCAGAGGTTCAAGGACGCACAGAATGCGGGCAATGCGTACAAGAATGCCCTGAAGGAGATCGGCAACGGTCTCAAGGAAGGGCATTGGATGTGGTACGTCTTTCCGCAGTTGCGGGGCCTTGGCAGGTCCGAGACAGCTTCCTTCTACGGGATCATCGGCAAGGGCGAGGCCAAGGCCTACCTTGCCGACAAGGTCCTCGGAAGCCGCTTGCGCGAGATATGCAACTCCCTCGTGCAGGTCAGGGGCAAGTCCGCGGCCGAGATCTTCGGACCGGTCGACACCATGAAGCTGCGGTCTTCCATGACGCTCTTCTATCTCGCCTCCGGCAAGGAGGAGATCTTCCGGAAGGTCCTGGCCAAGTATTTCGACGAGAAGCTTGACCAGAAAACCGTCGACATGCTATGAATCTCCGGCCGTGGATAATCGCCGCCGTCCTGGCGGCGGTGGTTTCGTGCGTCCGGGGCAAGGATGCAGTAGATGAGGAGGTGGAGCATCCGCTCCCACCCATAGGTTTTTATTTCGATGATTTCGACTGCGTGGAGAACGCCGTCCGCAACGGCGAGACTTTCTCCGGCCTCATGAACAGGCTCGGCATGAGCATGGACGAGGCTTATGCCATTGCGCAGTTGTGCGATTCCACCTTCGACGTCACGAAGGTGCGCGCAGGCAATGCCGTGCGCACATATTCCGACACTCTCTCACACGAGCTGGCCTATGTGGTCTATGACATGGACCGCATCCGCCAGGCGGTGTTCCAGTGCAGGGACTCGATGGCGGTCTGGATATATGAGAAGCCGGTGGTGAAACAGCGCCGCTACGCCGATGTCAGCATCAGCTCGTCGCTGTGGGCTGACATGGCCAAGGCGGGCTCCTCCCCCGCCCTGATCCTCAAGCTCTCCGACATCTTCGCGTGGACCGTGGATTTCTTCGGCCTGCAGAAGGACGACCGTTTCCGCATCATCTACGGAGAGAGCGAGGTCGAAGGCGAAAGCATCGGCATCGACACCATTTATTTCGCCCGTTTCACGAGCGGTGACATCGAGAAGTACGCAGTGATGTTCGACCAGGGAGACGGAGGCAATATCTATTGGGACGACAAGGGAGAGAGCCTCAGGAGGGCTTTCCTCAAGGCCCCGCTGGAGTTCAAGCGCATTTCATCTGGTTTCTCTTATGCCCGCAAGCATCCCGTCAGCGGGCAGGTACGGCCTCATACGGCCGTCGACTACGCCGCGCCGACAGGCACACCGGTCGTCGCCATAGGCGACGGCACTGTGATCAGCGCCGGCTGGGCCGGGGGCGGCGGCAATACCGTCAAGATACGCCACAACAGCGTCTATACCACCAGCTACATGCACCTGTCCAAATACGGCCCAGGCATCAAGGCCGGAGTGCATGTCCAGCAGGGGCAGGTCATCGGCTATGTCGGCATGACCGGCACGGCCACGGGGCCGCATCTCGATTTCAGGGTTTACCAGAACGGTACCGCCATCAATCCCCTCACGCTCGAATCGCCTTCCGCCGAACCGCTTCCGGAAGAGTTGATGCCGGCCTTCGACTCCACATTCCACGCCCGGCTGGCTGAAATGGACAGCCTGGCGACCGCTATTCCTGACACCCTTGCCACGGCTCTATGACGCTGGAGCCGATAGCATATTTCAAGTCTCCATTTACCAGCAAATTCGGTATTCCGAGACAGAGCGGACTCGTCCCTGAGCTCCGCGGAGAGATCCGTTTCACGGAGAAATACCGCCGCACGGAAGCCGTGAAAGGCCTGGAAGGCTTCGACTATATCTGGCTGATATGGGGATTCTCCGCCAACCAGCGCGAGCCGGACGCCGGCTGGCAGCCGACGGTGCGGCCGCCGAGGCTCGGCGGGAACGCACGCCTTGGCGTCTTCGCCACCCGTTCCCCTTTCAGGCCCAATCCTTTGGGACTGTCAAGCGTGCGGCTGGAAAGGATAGACCTGGACTGCGCAGATGGCCCTGTCATCCATGTCCTTGGAGCCGACCTGATGGACGGTACGCCCATCTATGACATCAAACCTTATGTCCCTTATGCCGACTCCCATCCGGAGGCTGCAGGAGGGTTCACGGACGCCGCAGGATGGGCACCGCTCGAGGTAAACATCCCGGAGGGGCTGCGCGCGCAGCTGGAGCGCCACCTCGGCCCTGACGGGCTCGAAGCGCTCGCCGGCGCGCTCGCCCAGGACCCCCGCCCGCGCTATCAGGACGATCCCGACCGCATCTACGGCATGCCCTTCGGCGGCCTGGACATCCACTTCAAAACGGAAGCCGGCTCCCTCACGGTCACCGGCTTCGAAAAAAACGTCTTGTAAGGATCAAGCTACTGTCATTCCGCCAAGGTAACGACAATTTTCGCTACCCTTCTGTGACCGGAAGTTCCTCCAACGGTAAATGTGACTTCCGAAGCGGAACCTGTCCAGGTTGAAGAGTTCTCACTCCAACCGGAAGGAGAGGAATACAGCTCATTGGTGCCATCTCCAGAACCGAACTCGATCTCCACGGAAATGATCTTCGAGGAAGATGACGTCAGAGTGAATGAATTGCCACCATAGAACCTGACGGCGGAGCCGGTTGAGTAATACTTGGGACCGTTCTTGTTATCTCCATTGGAAACGGAAAGTGTAATGTCTCCGACAGTCTCACCATCATATGCAACTCCGTTTTCACCTACCGACAGATTGATAGTAACGACAGGGCCATCCTGACCGCCTGGTTGGTCCGGGTCGTCGCCATCCTCGCCGGGGACGTGGCTGACATAGTATGCATTGAGCACCTCGTCCTTGCCGTTGAAGGATCCGCGCTGTCCGATGAGGGTGACGATATCACCGGCCTTGAGGCCAAGCGACGAATAGGACTTGTCATTCTTTTCCTGAGGAGTGGCGGTAAGGCCGTATACATATACGCTGCCGCTCTCATCCACCAGGTCGAAATTGCCGTAAGTGGTATTGATGCTTCCGGATATCTTGCCGGTAAGCTGGTACCACACATCGGTGCTTTCAGGCTTGGACAGGAACTCTGCCACAGTGACCGCCTGGACTCCGGAGGCACCGCCCTTGCCGCTCTGGTATACCGTCACGAAGAGGGACGCGCCGGACACGGGCTTGATCTCGACATTGGCGCTGCGCGCAGACTCGGATTCGTTGGGCTGTACGGCGAAGCGGAGGGTATCGACACGAACGGCCTTAGTCTCAGGAGCGACTGACAGCCAGGACTTTGCTTCATCGGGGATGATCACCTCATAGTCCATGTTCGTCTTGACGAAAGCTTCGGCATTGCCGCCTTCGGCATCGACGCTGATGGCTGAAGTCACTTCGAAGACACCCTCTGAGATGCTGATGACGACGGCACAGACAGCCTGGTCGGAGTTGCGCACTGCCATCACCAGGAGTTCGCCGGAGACTACGCCCTCCTTGGGAGTGACATATATCTTCTTGGCATCGTAGGTCACGGTGAAGTCATCGCTCTGGACGAAGAGTTTCTCGGTCCCGTCAGCTCCCGTGATGGCATAAGGGATCGCGGTGGTGGCGCCAGGCTGGATCATGTAGTCCAGGGTGGCGATGTCCAGGGTGAAACGCGATGACTTGGATAGCTGGATCGTAGTGCCTGAACCGGGAACCGTAAGGTATACGAAATTGGAGTCCTCGCTCACGACCATGCCGGACATGCTCTCAGAGGAGCCGAGGTCCTGCCAGTTCTTGCCGTCATAGGACACGAACCATTTGCCGTCCTGGATCTTGACCTGCGGAACGGCGCCGGTGACTATCACGCGCTCACCGTTAGCGTCAAGCAGCCACTCGCCGTCAACGGTCCAGTAGAAGACATTGTCTTCAGCCTTCACGCCGATGACAGGGGTATCACCCTTCTCGCCGTTAGCAATGGAGACGGTAACTCCGTCGGAGAAGGTGATGTCGTAACCGTCCTTTGTCTTGGAGATCACGTCGACGGTGATATTGTCCTGCAGGGCCTTGACAAGCGCCTGGAGTGAGGCGATGTTGGCATTGGCGTCGTTGACGGCCTTTTCCAGCTCGGTAACCCTGCTCTCAAGGTTGCCGACACGGGACTGAAGGGCGGAATCGTCATATTTGTCGCATGCGGCGAAAAGCAGTGCGGCGGAGAAAAGTGCTACGAAAAATTTTTTCATATCGCAAAAAGAGTTATTAGTCTTGGGTAACTTACAAATTTAAGAAAAGTTAACGACTCTCGCCACAAATCCGGGCAAAAAAGGTCATGGTTTCTTCCCAATCACGGAAATCAGGAGCTCCGAATGGAATGGTCGTTCCCATGAACGATACACCGAGGCATTCGTCAAGGTGAGCGTCGACCAGGTAGTCGCCGAGGAGCAGGTCCTTGCGGGTAGCGATGACCGTACGGTCCCAGGCCGGGACGCCGACATGCTCCTCGATCCAGGCACGCTTCTCCGCCATCGTCTCCCACGCGTCGGCATCCCCGCTGACGACGAAGCGGAGTTCGAAGCGCTGCGCCAGGAACTCCACGGCCTTGAGCGAGGCGCTAACGGCCTCGCCGTTGTGGCGGTAGCGCAGCACGTCATCGAAGGCGATCAGCACGACAGGGCGCTGTATGCCGCGCTGCCGGTCGTCTATCCACTGGATGACGGGCAGTACCGAATGGATGAGGGGCGAATCGACAAGGCTGTGCTCCCCATCATAGCTGATGCACTGGGGATAATGCTCGCGCGTCAGGTCATGCGTGAACACCATCGTATCGCGCCGTCCGAACATTGCGAAAACGCGCTTCAGCTCATCGTCATCGATGCCCTCGAAACAATGCGAGGATACCTCGCGGAACTCCTCCAGGAGACCTTTGGTCACGAGGAAGTCCTTCTGGCCGTCCTCGCGCGGGTTGTGGAACTCCTTGCGGCCCAGGCCGTTATTCTTCAGGATAGTATCGGCTAGCTGAAAGGCAGGATTGACGAGTATCCTGTCGAATCCGTAAAGCTGCTCGGCATACATGCCTCCCATGGAGGTGCCGAGTATAATGTCGGGGCGGCGCTCCGCCACAAGGCGGCGCAGCAGCGCCATGGCCTCGTGCGGGTCGACCGGCAGGTCGGGCGCGAGGACCTCCGCCTCCGGCAGGAGGACCCGGAGCGCCCGCGCCGTACCGCTGCGTCCGCTGGACGCGAAGCCGTGTACGAAAAGGATAGTCTTGCCCGACATCAGCGCGGGCCGCGCGAACTCATATAATTCCATTTCTTGAAGTCCTTTTCACAAAAATAAGAATAAAACTCCTATCTTTGGACACTTTTAGACATGGACAGGACACTTATCAAGTTTTTCAGCCGCTTCACCAAGGACGAGCTTTCATACATCCTCGAGTTCTTCGATCAGCCGTTGGAGAAAAACGAGAAGAAAGCCGGACTCGTGGACCGCACGGCAGGACTCATCGGAGACAATCCGCGGGCATGGTTGTACATGCTCACGGAGAGCGACCTCATGCTCCTGCGCGACCTGGTGTCCGCCGGTCCCGGCCAGTGGGTCGAGCTGCTCAACCCCGACTATCCCTACATGCTGGAGATGCTGAGACTCATCTACATAGACGATACCGACAAGGACTTCGTCTATGCCAGCCTCGACGAGGCCATGTACTCGCATGTGGCAGACACCATCGACCATGTCATAGCGGAGAAGAGGGTGGACGGATCGTTCGAGACCGAACGCCTCGCCCTCGGGCTCCTCAACCTCTATGGGGTCATCACCGTCGAAGGCTTCGTCCAGCAGGCCTTCGACATGATGGACGACGGCACCAACCGCGGCGAGCAGTTCGCCCGCATCGCCGAGAACCGCCTGGTGGCCATCCAGAGGGCGACGTACAAGGGCGAGATGTACCTTGTCTCCCCCTATGCCTATGAGTACGAGAAGCTTATCGACGGATGGGCGGAGTTCCCTGACACGGGAGGCTTCGCCAGCTTCACCAAGGAAGAAGCGCTGCACGCCGGCAGCGACGCCCCTTTCTGCGCCTTCGGCTACGGCACTCCCGAATACAACGCAGCATGGGATGTCCTCGAAGACCTCGGATACGAGCGCCAGGATATCCTGGACTGTCTCAACGAAGTCTGGGTCAACGCCCAGTATGCCATGGACGAGGCCTGCGCCGAAGCCATGTTCAGCTGCGTCAACGACCGCATCAACGAGATAGACACGTTCGACGAATACCGAAGGTGCATCGACACCATCGCGGCATATGCCAATTCCGTCCCCAAATGGCTTCTCAAGGGTCATTCTTCCACTGAGTCCAACCTCCTGAAACTCAGCATCAAAGTCGATGAGGCCAGTTTCGAGGAAGAGCTTCCGGGAGAGGAAGGGACAAAAAAGGGACCGGACGAATTGCCCGGTCCACTGAATGAACTCTACCGTTACAGCATGGCCGTCAGGCATGTCGGTCCTGACGATCCCTGCCCTTGCGGCAGCGGCCTTTCATACAGGCGTTGCCACGGCAAGAATCTCAACTGACTTCGTCCCCGAATTTCAACACGGGCTTGCGCGCCGCCATCGTCTCGTCAGGACGGGAGATGGGAGCGTTGTGCGGTGCTCCGTGCAGGATGTCGGGATCCTCTGCTGCCTCCTTCGCGATCACATGCATAACGTCGATGAAAGCATCGAGCGTCTCCTTCGACTCCGTCTCCGTAGGCTCGATCATAAGGGCCTGGTGGAAAAGCAGCGGGAAGTAGATCGTAGGGGCATGGTACCCGAAATCCAGCAGGCGCTTGGCCACGTCCAGCGTGGTCGCGCCGGGCTTGCCGGTGGCCGAGCCATCGTCGATGAGCCCGTCGAACACGAACTCATGCTTGCACACCGACGGGATCGGGAGCTTGTAGGCGTCCTTGAGGCTTTCCTTGATATAGTTGGCCCCCAGAGTTGCAAGCTTGCCGGCCATGGCGAGATTCTGCTTGCCAAGCATCAGTATATATGCGTATGCACGCAGGATGACTCCGAAATTGCCCATGAAGGCGGACACGCGACCTGCGGAAAGAGGGGCGTCGCCCACGATGTGGAAGCTGCCGTCCTCCCCCTTCACCACCTTAGGCGTCGGCAGGAACTCCGCCAGCCTCTCGGCTACGCCGACAGGGCCGGAGCCCGGGCCGCCGCCGCCGTGCGGGGTCGAGAATGTCTTGTGGAGGTTCAAGTGCATGATGTCGAAGCCCATGTCACCCGGACGGACTACGCCGAGCAGGGGGTTCATGTTGGCTCCGTCATAGTAGAGCAAGCCTCCGCAGGCATGTACCAACTCAGCTATTTCCTTGATATCCTTCTCGAAGAGTCCGAGTGTGTTGGGATTGGTCATCATGATGCCGGCGATATCGGGGCCTAGCAACGGCTTGAGGTCCTCGACATCCACGAGGCCGTTGGCATTGGACTTCACTTCCACGATGCTAAGGCCACAGACGGCCGCGGAAGCGGGATTGGTGCCGTGGGCGCTGTCCGGGACGATGACCTTGGTGCGAGCGGTATCTCCGCGCGACGCGTGGTAGCTGCGCATGACCATGAGGCCCGTCAGCTCGCCGTGCGCGCCGGCGCAGGGATTGAGCGTGAAATGCTTCATGCCGGTGATGGCCGAAAGGGCGCGGTCCATCTCGTAATAGACTTCCAGAGCGCCCTGGACGGTGCTTTCGTCCTGAAGGGGATGAAGCCCCTGGAATGCCGGCATGTTCGCGATCTCCTCGTTGATCTTGGGATTGTATTTCATGGTGCAGCTGCCGAGCGGGTAGAAGCCGGTATCCACACCGAAATTCATCTGCGAGAGATTGGTATAGTGACGGACGACGTCGACCTCGCTGACTTCGGGGAGCGCGGGCGCCCCGGCGCGGAGCAGCCCCGAAGGGATGGAGAACGACGCGGAGGGGTCCGCCGACGCGGGAAGGGTATATGCCCTGCGACCGGGTTTCGAAAGTTCGAAAATGAGTTTGTCGTAGTACTTCATACCCTATGCCTCCCTTGCCAATGCGACCAGCGCTTCGATCTCGGCGCGGGTCCTTTTCTCTGTCACACAGAAACTTACATATCCCTCCTCAGTCTCTAGAGCCCCGAAGAAACCTCCCTCATATAGCTTCGACTGCAGGGACTTGACATCCACCAGGGGCTTGAGCACGAACTCCTTGAGGAAAGGCTTGTCGAAGACCTCCTCGAACTTGCCGGTCCGCAGGAGCATGTCATGCAGCAGATGTGCTCCGGCATAGGATTTCTCATTGACCTCCCTCAGGCCCTGCGGGCCCATGAGGGACGTATAGACCGTCACGAAGAGGGCCATCAGGGACTCGTTGGAACAGATGTTGGACGTAGCCTTCTCGCGACGGATGTGCTGCTCGCGCGCCTGCAGCGTCAGCACGAAGGCGCGCCTCCCCTGCCCGTCCACCGTCTCGCCGACGATACGGCCGGGAAGCTTGCGCATGTGCTCCTTGGTGCAGGCCATGAAGCCGACATAAGGGCCTCCGAAGCACATCGGGATGCCAAGCGACTGGCCGTCTCCGACGGCGACGTCCGCTCCCCATTCCGCAGGGGTCCTGAGGACCGCCAGCGCGGAAGGGTCGCAGTACTCTACCAGCAGGGCCTTGCCTTCGTGGAGGGTCTCTGCGAAGCCGGTCAGGTCCTCGATGATGCCGAAGCGGTTGACGGAAGGCACTATGGCGCCTGCGACGTCGCCGCACGCCATAGCCTCACGGAGGCTGGCGAGCGACGTCTGCCCGCCCTCGGCCTCTATGTAGGCTATATTCGTACCGTAATACTTAGCATAAGTCTCTACGGTCTTCACCACGTTAGGGAGAAGGGTCCTGGACAGCAGCACGGTGTTCTTCTTGCGGGCGCTGGCAACGGCCATGCGCATCGCCTCTGCCGCCGCAGTGGGCCCGTCGTACATCGAAGCGTTGCTGACATCCATCCCGGTCAGGGCGCATATCATGCTCTGGTATTCGAAGATATACCTAAGCGTACCCTGCGAGATCTCGCACTGATAAGGCGTGTATGCCGTCAGGAACTCGGAACGGGAGATGATGTAGGGAATCACCGCGGGGGTGTAATGGTCATAGGAGCCTGCGCCGGCGAACACCTTGAGGCGGGTGTTCTTCGAGGCCAGGCGCTCAAAGAAGTCGCGCACCTCCTGCTCGGAGAGCGCATCCGGGAGGTCGTACTCCCCCTTGTAAACGAAACCGGCAGGCACGTCGGCATAGAGGTCGTCGAGCGACTTTACCCCTATACGGTCTAGCATCTGCCGGATATCTTCCTCAGTATGAGGAAAATAAGAGAAAGCTCCCATGGGCTATTCGGTGATACCTGCGTAAGCTGCGGCATCCATGAGGGACTCCAGCTCAGCCGTGTCACTCATCTGCACCTTGATGATCCAGTTGGCGAAAGCGTCCTCGTTGACGAGCTCCGGAGCATCCTCGAGAGCCTCGTTGACCGCGATGACGGTACCGGAAACGGGAGAGTAGAGCTCGCTGGAGGCCTTGACGCTCTCGAGAGCGCCGAAGTCCTCGCCTGCGCTCACCTCGTCGTCAACTTCGGGGAGGTCGACATAGGTGATGTCACCCATCTCAGCCTGAGCATAATCGGTAACTCCGATGATGGCGACGTCGCCGTCCACCTTCACCCATTCGTGTGAATCGCTGTAGAGCAATCCTTCAACAATTTTTGCCATAAGTATTACTGTTATTTTTTATAGTTTGTCTGATAGAACCTTTTCTTGACGACCTCGCCGGGGAAGACTTTCTTGCGTATGCGGATCCACAGGGGGGTGCCGAGTTTGGAATACTCCGACTTCACGAGGGCGAAGCATATGCTGCGGTCCAGGGAGATGGAATGGTAGCCGGTCGTGACCACACCGACTTCAGTGCCGTCCTCGAGTTCGACGGGATAGCCCGCGCGCGGGATGGCTTTGTCATGGATCTCGATGCCGACGAGCTTTTTCGCGGTGCCTTCGGCCTTCTGGCGCACGAGCGCATCCTTGCCGATGAATTCGTCCTTGTCGAGCTTGCAGAACATGGAAAGCCCCGCCTCGACGGGAGTGATGTCGGCACTGAGCTCGTCGCCGTAGAGCGGCAGGCCCGCCTCGAAGCGGAGCGTGTCGCGGCAGCCGAGGCCGCAAGGCGCCACGCCTGCCTGAAGCAGGATATCCCAGATCTCGCATATACTCTCGGGCGAAGCGTAGATCTCGAATCCGTCCTCGCCGGTGTAGCCGGTGCGGCTGACGATCATGCGGCCGCCCTTCCATTCACCGTCGAAGAACTCGTAGAAGCCCAGAGGGGCGGCCCCGGCAATGCCGAGGACCTCGACGAGGGTCTTCTCGGACTCAGGTCCCTGGACCGCGATCTGGCCCCACTTGTCCGAGGCATTGTCGATCACGACATCATACCCGGCGGCATTGTCGAGCATCCAGGCATGGTCCTTATCGATGTTGGAAGCATTGATGACCAGCAGGTAAGTGTCCGCCTCGAAGCAACGGTAGACGAGAAGGTCATCCACGACGCCGCCCGTAGGATAGAGCATCATCCCGTAAAGGATCTTGCCCGGAGCGAGACCCCGGACGTCGTTGGTGAAGATATGGTTCACGAAGGTTTCGGCATCGGGACCGCTGATAAAGACCTCGCCCATGTGCGAGACGTCGAACATGCCGACGCGGTTGCGTACGGCGAGGTGTTCTTCGGTGATGCCGGCATATTGTATCGGCATCATGAAACCGGCGAAGGGACTCATCTTCGCCTCCAGTGCCACATGCTTGCCGTACAGGCAGGTCAGCTTGAGGCTATCATCCATGTTTCAGTGCTATTTGGTTAAAAACTATCATTAAAAAGGGCCGTTTGCTAACGGTTTAAAACCGAAAAACCCGACCCTTCAATCAATCGTTCAAAGATACTAATCTATTATGAGATTACCAAACAGTTTTTCCAAAGCCATGTCGGTCCGAAGATTGATCTCGAAATCCGCGTCGCTTCCGCCTTTGTCGCGGGAGAGGCCGCCGCAGATGTCCGCACCCAGCAGCCGGTGTCCGGCTGCGATGCGGCGTACCGCGGCCTCCAGCTGCATGAGGGTCATGCAGCCCTGGTCCCAATTGGTCCGGGCATGATCCTTTGTCAGTACATCCTTGTCGACGCTCATGTATACGGGGATATTCGGATCCAGAAGCGAGAACATCTCCAGGACGTCCTGGGAAAGGGCATCTCCCGTATGCCGAAGGTCATCCGTGGTCACGGCCAGGACCCCGTCGAAGACCAGGTCCAGGATCTCCACCTCGAGGTCCGGATCGATCCCCACGAGAAGCACCTGGGTAAGGTTCGGGATGCCGGAGAAGGCATCGCGCGCCCAACCGCCGCAGGAAAGCACTTTCCCGAAAGCGGGCTCCTGCATGTCCGGATGATGGTCGAAAACCACCAGGGCGAAAGGGTCGTAACCCTGCTCTGCCGCCGCTTTCTCAAGCCAGAGCCGACTCAAGTAGTGATAGTCACCTGTATCGATCCAGTGAAGGGCGCGGACAGGAAGCGCGGCGATAGCGTCACGGATGGCCGAAGCGGCGCAATCGTCGCAGTAACAATTGGTCCCTTCGAGGGCTGTCAGGTCCACGGCCTGATGAGACTCGAGCATGCTTTCGAGCCCGCCTTCCCGGCTCAGTCCGGTCATGTCAAGGATGATATTTTTCATAGGAAAACCTCAAAAAACGGCATTTCAATACTGCAAGATAAGGTTTTTTTCGCTCAAAACGGGTAGTTTTTTAACAAAATAGTTCTTAAATTTGCAGACTGACTGATTTGCGCCTTTATGGATTCAGAACAGATTTTCCCACTCGACCCGGAGAAGACCTACTTCTCCATGGACGAGTTGACGCTCGATACGGATGAGGGCCCCGTGACCCTCAGGATGGGCGCGTGGCTCAACTTAGACCCCGTCCGTATCCACAGGATGATCATAAAGGACAAGACCCTGCATGTCGATACCTTCGAAGTCCTCAATCCCCTCATCAGCAAGCTACGCCGCGCAGATCCCGACTACTACAAGCGTTTCATGGGGCTCAACCTCATCATCGACTATCCCGGATACAGCAGCGGTATC
>ONNK01000028.1 GCA_900319185.1 uncultured Bacteroidales bacterium | reverse complement strand
ATATCCGGCCTCGGGATCATACTCCCAGCCGCAAAGGTCACATACGTACTTGGCCATGTTCAGTATCATTAAGGGTTAAACTCCATCGCGCCGGCATGTGCCGGCGACTCTACACAAATATAGCAATCCGAATCCATTTCTCAAAACAGTTTGCTATATTTGCACAACACAAAAACCACGCAAGATGACAGTCTCCCTCAACAGCACAGTCAAGTATATCGGAGTCGACGACCTCGACCTCGACCTTTTCGAAAGCCAGTATGTCGTACCCGAAGGAATGTCCTACAACTCCTATGTTATCCTGGACGACAGGATCGCCATCATGGACACGGCTGACATCCGCAAGGAAGGGCAGTGGAAGGCCAACCTCGCGGAGGCACTGGGCGGCCGCAAGCCGGACTATCTGGTCGTGCACCACATGGAGCCCGACCATTCCGCCCTTGTGGCTTGGGTGCTGGACGAGTACCCCGGTATCACGCTCGTCACGAGCGCCAAGGCTGTCCAGATGCTGGGACAGTTCTTCGAAGGGATCGGACTCGAGGGACGCACCAAGGTCGTCAAGGAGGGCGATATCCTCGAACTGGGGGCACACAGCCTGCGTTTCTATGCGGCTCCGATGGTACATTGGCCGGAGGTCATGGTTTCCTTCGACGCGGCCGACGGTGCGCTGTACAGCGCCGATGCCTTCGGCAAGTTCGGAGCGCTGTCAAAATGCGGATTCTACGGCCGCGACGACGATGACTGGGCCTGCGAGGGCCGCCGCTACTATTTCAACATCGTCGGCAAATACGGAGCGCAGGTCCAGGCCCTGCTGAAAAAGCTCTCCCCGCTCCCGGTCAAGACCATACGCCCGCTTCACGGCCCCGTCCTCGAGGACGATCTCGGGCAGTACATATCCCTGTATGACACCTGGAGCAAGTACGCGCCGGAAAGCGAAGGTGTGTTCATCGCCTGTGCCTCCATCCACGGAGGTACGCTCGCGGCTGCTGAGAAGCTCGCGGACATCCTGCGCGCCAAGGGCGCCAAGAAGGTCGTACTCAGCGACCTCTGCCGCTCCGATGTCGCGGAGAATGTCGAGGACGCCTTCCGCTATCCTACCATGGTCATCGCAGCATCGTCATACGATGCGGGCCTCTTTACGCCTATGTATGAGTTCCTTCACAGGCTTCAGATAAAGGGATACTCCAATCGCAGGGTAGCAATCGTCGAGAATGGTTCCTGGGCTCCTTCTGCAGCCAAGGTGATGGTAGAGATGGTCGGGGCGATGAAGGGCATCGAGCTCGTCGACCAGGTCGTCACGATCCGCAGCCGGATGAAGGCCTCGGATATCCCCGCCCTCGAATCCCTCGCCGACGCCGTCCTGGCCTGACCGGTTTTATTCTACGGTTACTGATTTTGCAAGGTTGCGGGGCTGGTCGACGTTGCGGCCCTTGTAGACGGCGATGTAGTATGCCAGCAGCTGCAGCGGCACCGAGACGATGATAGGCATGAGGCAGTCCGTCACGGCCGGAACCTCGATAACATAGTCCGCAATCTTGCGGACGGTCTCGTCGCCCTTCGCCATCACGGCTATCACCTTTCCACCGCGCGCCTTCACCTCTTCGATATTGCTGAGGGTCTTCTCGTACGTCGTATCCGGCGTGACGATGGCCACAGTCGGCATCTCGGCGTCGATGAGCGCGATGGGCCCGTGCTTCATCTCCGCAGCCGGATACCCCTCCGCGTGTATATAACTGATTTCCTTCAGTTTAAGGGCTCCCTCCAGCGCGGTCGGATAATTGTATCCGCGGCCGAGATAGATGAAATTGTGGGCGTAAGTGAATATCTTGGCCAGGTCGGCGACCTGAGTGCTCACATCGAGAGTCTCCTTGAGCTTGTTGGGCAAAGAAAGCAGGCCACGGGCCACCTCGTCGTAGTACTTCTCGCTGACGGTTCCCTTCCTTTCGGCGATGGCAAGCGCCATCATGGCCATGACCGTCACCTGGCCCGTAAAGGCCTTGGTGGACGCGACACCGATCTCGGGACCGACGTGCACGTATGTGCCGCTGTCCGTCGCACGGGCTATGCTGGATCCGATCACATTGCAGATGCCATAGACGAAGGCACCAGCCTTGCGGGCAAGGGAGATGGCCGCCAGCGTATCCGCTGTCTCACCCGACTGCGACACCGCGATCACGATATCGTCAGGGAAAAGCACGGGATTGCGGTAGCGGAACTCAGAAGCGTACCCAACCTCAGCAGGAATGCGGCAGATGTTCTCGAACAGCTGCTTGCCTATGAGTGACGCGTGCCAGGACGTGCCGCAGGCGACGAAGATCACGCGTCGCGCGGCAAGCCAGCGGTCGATGTTGTCCCGTATGCCTGAAAGAATGACGCGTCCGCTGTCAGAATTGACGCGTCCGCGGATGCAGTCGACGATGGTGCGAGGCTGCTCGTTGATCTCCTTGAGCATGAACGTCGGATAGCCGCCCTTCTCAAGGTCTGAGATGGAGATGTCAAGCTTCGTGACCCTGTACTCCGCCTCTTCGTTGTCCAGCGTAACCAGCTGCAGGGGCTTGCCCCTCTCGATCACGGCGATCTCACCGTCCTCGACATATACTATGTCATGGGTGTATTCGACGATGGAAGAAGCGTCAGAGCTGATGAAATACTCACCCTTCCCCACTCCGATGGCCATAGGGCTACTTTGGCGGGCCGCAATGATCTTGTCGTTGTTGCCCTTCTCCACCACGGCGATGGCGTATGCGCCGACCACTTTCTTCAGCGCAAGCCTGACCGCCTCCTCAAGGCTGCAGCTTTCAGTATCACGGACATACTCGATCAGGTTCACGAGCACCTCAGAGTCAGTCTCGCTGCGGAAAGCGACCCCGGCCGCCGTCAACGCATCCTTCAACACGCGGTAGTTCTCGATGATGCCGTTGTGGATCATCGCGATCCGCCCGTCAGCCGAAAAATGCGGATGTGCGTTGGTGTCATTCGGTTCGCCATGCGTGGCCCAACGGGTATGGGCGATGCCCACCGTTCCGGCGGTATCCTTGTCCTCAAGGAAATGCTCGAGGGAGTCGATCTTGCCCTTGCACTTGTACACGTTGAGATTGCCGTCACTGCCCACAAGGGCCACTCCGGCGCTGTCATAGCCGCGGTATTCGAGCCTGCGAAGGCCCTTGATCAGGATGGGACAGGCATCCCTGTCACCGATATATCCTACTATTCCACACATAGCTCAGTTTACTCCCATTCTATGGTCGCCGGCGGTTTGGAGGATATGTCGTAACATACCCTGTTCACACCCTTGACATTGTTGATAATCTCATTGCTGACGTTGCGCAGGAAATCCGTCGGCAGCTCGGCCCAGTCGGCCGTCATGGCGTCCGTGCTCGTCACGGCACGCAGGACGACGGCATGGTCGTACGTCCGCTCATCGCCCATGACACCTACGGTGCGCACGGGCAGGAGGATGGCTCCGGCTTGCCAGATGCGGTCGTAGAGACCGTATTCGCGCAGGCTGCGCATGAATACGTCATCCACGTCCTGCAGGATGCGGACTTTCTCCGGAGTGATGTCCTCGAGGATGCGCACGGCAAGCCCCGGTCCGGGGAAAGGATGGCGGAACACCATGTGGCGCGGCATGCCGAGGCTCAGGCCAACGGCCCGCACCTCGTCCTTGAAAAGCCATTTCAGAGGCTCGCACAGGCGAAGCTTCATGTCTTTCGGCAAACCGCCGACATTGTGATGGCTCTTGATGACCTTGCCGGTGATGTTACAGCTCTCGATACGGTCGGGATAGATGGTCCCCTGGGCCAGCCATTTCGCTCCGTCTATCTTAGCTGCTTCGGCATTGAATACCTCGACGAACTTCCCGCCAATGATCTTGCGCTTCTTCTCGGGATCGGACTCCCCTGCCAGGGCTGACAGGAACTCAGCGGAGGCATCTACACCTTTCACATTGAGTCCCAGATCCTTATAGTCGTTCAGCACATCCTCGAACTCATGCTTGCGCAGCAAGCCGTGGTTCACGAAGATGCAGTTCAACCTGTCCCCTATGGCGCGATTCAGCAATACCGCAGCAACTGACGAATCCACGCCGCCGCTCAGGCCGAGGACGACCTTGTCGTCGCCAAGCATCGAGCGGAGTTCCTTGACCGAGCTTTCCACGAAGGAGTCGGGCGTCCATTCGCGACGGCTGCCGCAGATCCCGACGACGAAATTCTCCAGCAGCTGCCCGCCCTGAAGGGTGTGCATAACCTCAGGATGGAACTGTACTCCCCAGACAGGAGCGTTCCCGCACTCAAAAGCCGCAAACCTCACGCTGTCCGTCGAGGCCACCAGACGGTATCCCTCCGGCAACGCGGTGATACTGTCACCGTGGCTCATCCACACTTGAGAAGGGGCTTCGATGCCCTTGAACAAGCGGCAGGCCGGATCGATGAATGACAGCCCCGCACGGCCATATTCACGCGTACCCACAGGCTCCACACGCCCGCCCAAGGTAAAGCTCAGGAGCTGCGCCCCATAGCATATGCCAAGCACGGGCAGACGGCCGAGAAAACGCGAAAGATCGGGCCTTGCAGCGTCATCGGCATAGACACTCAGCGGAGATCCGCTGAGTATGACGCCGATGACATCGCTGTCATCTTCCGGGTAGCGGTCATACGGGAGGATTTCACAGAAGGTTCCAAGCTCCCTGACCCTCCTGCCTATGAGCTGGGTGGTCTGGGAGCCGAAATCAAGTATGATTATTCTTTGCATTTGATCATTGCCCTGTTCGTCTTTCCGTCGATACAGACCAGGAGGTCGGACGGGAAGCGCACATGGCGCAAGTATGCGGTCTCGGAGACCGCAGGGAGAGCGTCAAGCACGCTGAAGTCCAGACTGTCCTCTGTGTGCGCGAAAGGATTGACGTTGATGTATCCCACATTGAAGGATGTAAGATTCTGGAAGAAATGCGTTCCCTGGCTCGGATCTATCTGGAAGTCAGGCAGCGAACACTCGACGATGGCCTTGGCCTCGGAGATATCGCTCCAGCGTACCGGCACGCCCAGCGAAGGCTGGCTCGTACCCCATCGGCCGAAGCCGATAAGTATGTAGCCCTTTCCTTCTTCCAGCATCCTCGTATTGACAGCGGACACTTCGTTCGCCATGTCATGGGTCTTTAGCACATCCCACGCATCTTTCTTCAGATAAACGACGTCGGAGACGCCCTCCACCCAGCCGGTACCAAGGGCGCAGCCAGAGGTCAGGAAAGCGCCGTCCGTGTCGATCTTGTCCCAGTTGACATCCGCGAAACGGGTGTCAACCGAGATCGGACGGACCTGCAGGACGTTGAACAACGTCCGTCCGTCCGGATCGAAGTCGGCCGCAAACTCGATCTCTACGTTGCACTTCATCTCTTCCTTGGCTATCTGCAACAGGCGGTCCACGATGTCGGCCACCGGAACCGTGTTGTATTTCAGCATCTGGGCGAAAGTGATATACTTAGGTCCCTCCGGAAATGCTGAATCGATCATCCTCATATTGGAGAGATCCCATGTGGACACGACCTTCGAGAACGATTTGAACTTATAGCAATCCACTATGTTCAGTCTCTCAAGGTTGACGGCGTCGTCGACGGAAGTCCTGAAATGCTCCGGCTGCATGCTGAGCGCCAGCATGGACTTCTGCGTATCTGTCATGGCCAGTTCGGGCGTAGAGAGCTGCAACGCATGCTTGGGGTATTTCGGGGAGAAACGCAGCACCTGCTCACCGTCCACGACGGCCTTGCCGAGGCCATAAGCGATCTTGACTATGCCGTCTTCGGCCTCCTCATGCCCGACAGGATAGAAATTGATGGACCGGGCTACTCCGGACAATGTCGGGAAGAAATACCCGCCGTCCTCGCTGCCGCATACCTCCTGGATGACAATGGCCATCTTCTCCTCGGAAATGACGTTTCCGGACGAGAGGATATAACTCTTGGCCGACGAGAAGAATACGCTCGCATATACGCTCTTGATAGCCTTGGAGAGCAAGCGGAGCTGCTGCGTGCTATGCTCCGCCCACGGGATCATATACGTCGAATAAACGCCCGCAAACGGCTGATGGTAAGAGTCTTCCAAGCGCGAGGAGGAACGCACCGCCAACGGACGGCGGACGACCTTGATGAATGCCTTGAGCGAATCCATCAGTTCCTTCGGAAGGTTGGAAGATACGAACTCCGACAGCAGGTCGCTGTCGCTCATGTCGGAATCGATGACGTACTTGAGGCCGTTCTCGGAGATGAAACGGTCGAACCAGTCGGTCGTGATGACCAGGGTACGGGGCACCATCACATGCACATCCTCCCACTGGTCGTAGAGGTTGTATTTCTCAAGGATGTTGTTCAGGAACGCCAGTCCGCGAGCCTTGCCTCCGATGGATCCGGTACCCAGACGCGAGAACCAGATGGTGTCGTTGAAAGTCTGGGGATCGAACGCCGCCACCACTCCCAGCGCCTGCGAAATGCGGTAGTCGTGGATAATCTTGAGATCGTAGCGGCGGTGCGACTCTATGTCCTCATAATCCTCGGAGCGGATGGGATTCAACGCCCTTCCGAGCTTGAATATACCCCTGGAATAGAGCCACTTGGAGAGATAGTTCTTGTCCGCAAGGGCCTTGAATACACCGGGAGGGATAGTACCGAGGAGCCTCTCGAACTCATAGAGGTTCCTGGCACGGCCGATCTCGATGCCCGTAGAAGGATCTACGGCCACGAAATCGCCAAAGCCGAACTCGCGCTCGATATACTCCTCGAGCTCCTGAAGGAGCATCTTGGAACTCTTGCGGATGAATCCCACACCGAGCCCCGCAGCCACGGACCTCATGCTCTCCTGGGAGGACTGCATGAGGATGGGCATGCGGGAATTGTCCGCATGGATGAGCTTGCAGAGATCCACTCCGGCGTCGATCTTCTCCTCGGAGGGACTGTCGCCCTTGTGCAGGACGAAACCCACGTCGGTGATGACACCGAGCAGGTTGGATTTGTATTTCTGGTACAGCGCGACGGCATCGTCGTAGTTGGTGGCCATCAGGATCTTAGGCCTAGCGCGCTTGCGGGCGATCTGCTGCTGCTCGTTCAGGGTGTCCTTGATGGATTCCTTGTTCTGCTGCAGCACCATGCGGTAGAGCGCGGGCAGATAGGTGGAATAATACCTGATGGAGTCCTCGACCAGGAGGATTCCCTGCACACCTCCGCCGAGCATGTCGTCCTCAGCATTTATCTGGTCCTCAAGGAGTTTGATGATGGCGATGATCAGGTCCGTGGAGTTGTTCCAGCAGAAGACATAGTCTATGCAGGAACGCCCGAAGGACTCGATCTTGCGGTAAACCTCCCTGGAGAACGACGACAGGAGGACGATCGGCATGTCCGGATCGTATCCCTTCGCCTTTTCGGAGAAATCGAAGACGCTGATCTCACCGACGTAATACATGGTGACCACAAGGTCGAAGCGCTCTCCCCCTTCGAAGAGGTTGAGCGCTTCGGCAGTGGTCTCCACCCGTCGGATCTGCGGCGGGTTGCTAAGGCCGAGTTCCGCATACTCCTGCGCGATCTGCGTTTCGATACGGCCGTCCTCCTCGAGGGAGAAGCTGTCGTAACTGTTGCATATCAGCAGGATGCTGCGGATACGCCTCGACATGAGTGTCGTGCTGTTCTTCATTTATACTTTTTATACAAGTCCCTGGTCGACCATCGCGTTGGCGACCTTGATGAAGCCGGCGATGTTGGCGCCCTTCACGTAGTTGATGTATCCGTCCTCCTCGGTGCCGTACTTGAGGCAGGCAGCGTGGATGTCGGACATGATCCTGTGGAGCTGGGCGTCGACCTCCTCGGCCGTCCACTTCTGGCGGATGGAATTCTGGGTCATCTCAAGACCGGAGGTAGCCACGCCGCCGGCGTTGGAAGCCTTTCCGGGAGAATAGAGGATCTTAGCAGCCTGGAAGGCCTCGATAGCCTCAGGAGTGCTGGGCATGTTGGCACCCTCGGTCACACAGAAGCAGCCGTTGGCAAGAAGGGTCTTGGCAGCCTCGCCGTTAAGCTCGTTCTGGGTGGCGCAAGGCATGGCGATGTCGCACTTGATGCCCCAAGGCTTGGCACCGTCACCGGTATACTGGGCGTTGGGATACTGCTTGACATACTCCTTGATACGTCCACGGAGGGCGTTCTTGAGGTGCTTCACGTAAGCGATCTTCTCCTCATTGAATCCGTCCGGATCATAGATGAAGCCGTCGGAGTCGGAGAGGGTGACGACCTTGGCGCCGAGACGCATGGCCTTTTCGGCCGCGTGCTGGGCGACATTGCCGGCGCCGGAGACGACGACGGTCTTGCCCTCGAAGGTCTCGCCGCGGGTGGCGAGCATCTCCTGGGCGAAATAACAGGCGCCGTAACCGGTGGCCTCGGGACGCAGCAGGCTGCCGCCCCAGGCGAGGCCCTTTCCGGTAAGGGTGCCGGTGAACTCATCGCGGAGACGCTTGTACTGGCCGAAGAGGAAGCCGATCTCACGGCCGCCGACACCGATGTCGCCGGCAGGGACGTCGGTGTCCTGGCCGATGTGGCGCTGGAGCTCGGTCATGAAGCTCTGGCAGAAACGCATGACCTCGGCGTCGGACTTTCCGCGCGGGTTGAAGTCGGAACCGCCCTTGCCGCCGCCCATGGGAAGGGTGGTGAGGCTGTTCTTGAATGTCTGCTCGAAAGCGAGGAACTTCATGATACTGAGGTTGACGCTGGCATGGAAGCGGATACCGCCCTTGTAGGGGCCGAGGGCGCTGTTCATCTGCACGCGGAAACCGCGGTTGATGTGGATCTCGCCCTTGTCATCGGTCCAGGGAACCCGGAACATGATGACGCGCTCGGGCTCGACGATACGCTCCATGATCTTGTTGTCCAGAAGGTGGGGATAGGCTTCGAGGACGGGAACGACGCTGGTCAGGACTTCCTTGACAGCCTGATGGAACTCGGTCTCACCGGGATTCTTCGCAATGAGTTCGGTCATGAAGGACTGAACGTACTTTTCAGCAAACTTAGTCATAATTCGTTTTATTATTAATGGTTACACTACTAACTGTTTCTATACAAGCTGGCGCACGAGCGTTTCGCGGTCACCGGCGAGATAATCGATCACGGGGATTTCGATCATGGTATAGCATCCCGGACGCTGGCGCAGGGCGGCACGTGCCGCCATCACGAGCACCTGGCCCGTAAGGGCGGGATTGTTGATGCTCATGTCGAACTCGAAGTGCTGGTTGTGGGTCTTGCCGGAAACGCCCTTGCGGACAAGATTGACGCCGTGTCCCACATCGTTGAGGTCATCCACGCAGTCGACCTGCTGCACATGGGTTTCGTCATGGACGAAATACGGATCGGCCTTGATGGCGGCTTCGACCTTCTTGAAATCTACGCCTTCCTCCAGCTCGACATACACCATGCGGCGGTGCAGGCCGGTGCCGATCGGGATAGTGACGCTGAGCGCATCCTTGACGCCTTCGATAGCCCTAACGGCCACAGAGTGGCCCATGGAGCGGCCGGGGCCGAAATTGGTGTAGGTGACGCCCTTCGGGGCGAGGCCCTGCAAAAGGGCGCGGACGACGGAATCGGAGCCCGGATCCCATCCGGCGGAGATGACGCTGACCGCGCCGTTGGCTTCGGCCAGGGGGCCGAGCGCTGCGCGGAGCGCGACGATGTCCGTGTGGATGTCGAAGCTGTCCACGGTGTTGATACCCATCGCAAGATACTTCTCCGCATTCTCCTTGACTTTGCGCGAAGGTGTTGCAAGGATAGCGACGTCCACATGGTCGAGTTCCCTTATATCGGAAACCACCTTATAGGAGGCAAGCTCGGGGAAGCCTTCGGCCGATCCGCTCCTGCGGACAACGCCGACGCACTCCATGTCCGGGGCGGCCTCGACCGCCTCGAGCGAGTACTTGCCGATATTGCCGTAACCGACAATCGCAACTTTGATCTTTTCCATGTCTATTATTGTTAAGAGGTTTACACTGACTAACTTATAAACAGCAGTTCACGGTACTTCGGGAGAGGCCAGAGCCTGTTGTCCACGATCTCCTCGAGGCGGTCGATGGGCTTGCGCAGGCTGTTCAGGCTCTCCGCGATGTCACGGTAGGCGGAAGCCCGCTCATACGAATCTTCGATGGCATTCGCGGCCTTACGGGCCTTGTGCATCACATCAACGCGGGTGCGGATCTCCTCGATAAGGGTGGACATCTCCATGACGAGATTGCGCTCGGTATCACAGCCTTCGAGGCGGCCGAACACTTCCTTCGTCAGGGAAAGCTCCTTGAGCAGGTGAGTCTTGTACTCTATGGCGGTAGGGACGATATGGTTGGCCGCCATACGCGCCATCACGCGGGACTCGATCTGCACCTTCTTGCAGTATGTCTCCCACTTGACATCGCAGCGCGCGGCAATTTCCTTTTCAGTGAAGACACCGGTTTCGGCGAACAGCGAGATAGCTTCAGGACGAAGGTAGGCCTTGATCATGTCCGGAACCTTGGTCTCGATGTCGAGTCCGCGGCGGGCCGCTTCCTTCTTCCATTCCTCGCTGTAGCCGTTTCCGTCGAAGCAGACGACATCAAGTATGGAGGCGATGATGGGCTTGAGCGTATCCATGACAGCCACATCCATGGCTTTGCCACAGGCAAGGGCCTTGTCCACGTCGAGTTTGAAAGCAGTCAGCTGCTGCGCAACGGCCGCGTTGAGCGTAGCCATTGCCTCGCCGCAGTTGGCCGAGGACCCGACTGCACGGAACTCGAAACGGTTTCCCGTGAAAGCGAAAGGAGAAGTGCGGTTGCGGTCGGTATTGTCCACGAAGATCTCAGGAATCTCAATGAGGCCAACTCCCCTGCCTTTCTTGCCGGCAATCTCGATAGGAGTGTCGGAGGGAAGGTCAAGCAGCTTGCGGAGCACGCCGGTCATTGTACGGCCGAGGAAAGCAGATACAATCGCCGGAGGAGCCTCGTTGGCTCCAAGGCGGTGTGCATTGGTGGCGCTGGCTATGCTGGCCTTCAGCAAGGCATTGTGCCTCTGAACGGCAGCAAGGACATTGACGAAGAAAGTGACGAACTGGAGATTGCCCATGGCATCCTTGCCGGGAGCCAGGAGGGGAACTCCCGTATCAGTACCGAGCGACCAGTTGTTGTGCTTGCCGGAGCCGTTGATGCCCTCGAAAGGCTTCTCGTGCAGCAACACCACGAATCCATGCCTGCGGGCGATGGAGTTCATGAGGTTCATCACCATCTGGTTCTGGTCGTTGGAGAGGTTGCACTCACCGTAGATCGGAGCGAGCTCGAACTGATTGGGCGCGACTTCGTTGTGGCGCGTCTTGAGCGGAATACCCAGCCGGTGACCGGCAATCTCGAGCTCACGCATGAAAGCTGCCACGCGCGAAGGGATCGCACCGAAATAATGGTCGTCCAGCTGCTGGTTCTTGGAGGACATGTGTCCCATCAGGGTGCGCCCGGTAATCATGAGATCCGGACGGGCGGCGTAGAGCGACTCGTCCACAAGGAAATACTCCTGCTCCCAGCCGAGATAGCAGAATACCTTCCTGACCTCAGGGTCGAACATCTGGCAGATGGGCAGGGCCGCATCGGTGACGGCCTTGAGGGCCTTCTTGAGCGGGGTCTTGTAGTCCAGGGCCTCTCCCGTATATGAGATGAATACAGTAGGGATACAAAGGGTATCGTCCTGGATGAAGACCGGAGAGGTGGGGTCCCAGGCCGTGTAGCCGCGGGCCTCGAAGGTGGCACGGATGCCGCCGCTGGGGAATGAGGACGCGTCCGGCTCCTGCTGGGCAAGGGACTTGCCGTCGAACTGCTCGATCACGCCGCCGTGACCATCGTATTCAATCAAGGAATCATGCTTCTCCGCAGTACCTTCCGTAAGGGGCTGGAACCAATGCGTCACATGAGTGACGTGATGGTCCAACGCCCACTCCTTCATGCCGCGGGCAACGCCGTCGGCAGTCTCCCTGTCAAGGGGCTTGCTGTTGTCGATGCAGTCGAGGAGGGCTTTCAGCACGTCGGGCTTGAGATACTTGCGCATTTTCGGGCGGTCGAAGACGAGCTCTCCGTAGTACTCCGAGATCTTCTTTTCGGGGACTTCCACGGGAAGCGCCTTCCTCTCGAAGGAAGACCTGACCAAGTCCAGTCTGTTGCTTTCCATATTGATCTTAAATTAAAAAACCGATTCTTCGTGCTGGAAGAACCGGATAATATGCTTTTACAAGTAATCTGCTGCAAATGGCTCGCTATCCAACCGGGTGGATACGACAACAGACGCCCTGCCAGGACTGGGCCTGGGAGCGCTTCTGCTTTTTCTGGAAACCATTTAACATATCTTTGTCTAACCAACTACTTACAAAGTTAGAAAAAATTTTTAAAAACCAAAATATCTTGCGTTTTTTTTCACTTCACCACTCTGCTTCTTGAAAAAAAGGACCTGCGGGAAATACCCGCAGGTCTTTAGTCTTGACGCTGTGATTCGAGGCCCCTGTGCCAGAAACGAGGCGTAATGTCGATGAAACGGCGTCCGGAGGCGCGCATGCGGAACTCGGACCCCTCCGGGGCCGGTTCGTCCGCGCCGAGGACGCGGTACAGCCGCTGGTTCGTCCCGGGATTGTTCAGCGGCCCGTTCTCAGGGATGTAAGGCCCGACCTTTATGTAGTCGAAAGCCTCCCAGTAAGGGCCGTCGACCTCGCGGCGTCCGCTGTACAGGGCCGGGATGAGTCCCAGAGCCCGTACATGCGCCGCGAGCTCCAGCAACCGCTCCGGATCCCTCCCCTCTCCGAGGAAAAGGAAACAGTCGATGCCGAAATTGTCCGAGACCAGCTGGGAGATGATCTCGGGAGTCAGCTCCTCTCCTATGTCCTCCTTCAGGAAAGGAGAATGGCAGTCAACGCAATTGCCCCGGCAGTTGGATATGTCCACTGCCAGGGTAACGCGGTCGGGTATCTCCTCCAGTACGACGGAGGTCATTTCCGGGACGTACTTGATCATCTCTCGATGTAGAAGCGCTGGTGAGCCTCCTCCTGACGCATCTCGCTGAAGGACGAGATCCTCTTGAGGTAGCCGATGACGCGCGTCAGATAGTCGAGGTTGGTGCTGCCGCACTTGGGACAGACGCTGAGGGTATCCTTGCTGATGTATCCGCAGTCATTGCATACGGTGTTGCGGCAGTTGAAGGTGAAGTAGTTGGTGCCGTAATGCGCAGCGGTATTGAGCAGCCTGCGGTACTGGTCCTTGCTCAGATGCTCGGCGATGTTCATGTGCAGGGCTGATCCTCCGTCAAGATACTTGACAAAGTCCTCGCCGTGGAGCTTGAACTTGTCGATCATCGAGAGGCTCTCATCCTCGGGATTGTAGAAATAGGAGCTGTACATGTTGTGCTTGGGCGACACGAAGTAACCGTCCTTCTTGTCCCACTTGTAGTTCTTGCCGGAGAGGTTCTCGCCGGGAACGAACTCGGTGTTGAACATGCAGTCCTTCGTACGGTCCTTGCTGTTGCAGACGTTGATGGTCTCGAGCAGGGTGTTGACGAACTCCTTGTAGTCGGCATTGGGCGAAACCTCCAGTCCGAGGAACTCGGCGGCGTCGGTCAGGCCGTTGACGCCGACGGTCAGGTACTGCTTGCGCATGTCGATGAATCCGGCGCGGTAGACGTCCAGCATGTCAGCCTTGAGGAAGTCCTTGATGATCTCGTTGAAGGCTGTCTGGTACTTGTGCACGCGTACGGTCTCCTCGGTGACGGCCTCACGGATATATGCATACATGAGTTCCTTGTCGTACTGGTCCTTCCTGAGCGCGATCCCGGGAGCGATGGCCTCGTTCTCCTCCTGACGGAAATACTTGCGGGCCGCATCCTGGATGAGGCGGTTGAGGTTGATGGTCATGACTGACTTGGAGCCTGTGGCGACCGAAGCGGTACCCATCGAATACTGGTGGGTGGTGTGGTTGTGCCCGTCGTCCTTCTGGATCTCGTTGCGCAGGCGGCAGCAGCTCGAGAGGCTGTCCGGGCTGTTGGAGATGTAGCAGAAGAAGCTGTGGCCCTTGGCCCACATCTCAGCCGTGAAATCGGCATACTCCTTATCAGCGTAGTCGTCACCTCCGTCGGTAAGCAGGGCCATGGTCTCGACGGGGAAAGTCAGGATATAGTGGTTGCGCTCCTCGTTGAACCACTGCATGAAATGCTTCTGCAGCCATGAGAGTGTCTCCCAGATAGGAGCGGTTCCGTCAGGGAAACGGAAATCTCCGAACACGCCGTCGAAATAAGGCTTGTCGAAATAGCCGATGTTCCAGAACACGGTCTGGTAGCCGCGGTTGCCGGCCGGCATGTTCATGGAGTGGACCACCTGCTGGAAGCAGTTGTCGATGACCTTCAGCAGCGTGCGCTGCTTGGTATTGTTCTCCACGACAACGTCGAGCTTGTGAATATAGTCGTCTCCGTAATCCTTGCGGATGAAGTAGTCGAGGTACATGAGGAACTCGGGGGTAGCCACGGCGCCCATGAACTGGGAGGACACGGAATACACCAGGTTGATGAACTCTCCGCAGAAGGACTTGAGGTCGGTCGGGGCGGTGGACACTCCCCCGAGCTCGCGCAGACCGGAGATCAGGAACGGGTACATGGTGATGGCCACGCAGTAGGGATAGCCCGGAGTGCCGCTCTCGTCGTGCTTGTACAGCACGTGCGACTCGAGGTCGGCGATGTACTGCTGGGCGAGGTTGCGGCCGTACAGGGACTTGATCTTGTCCTGCATGATGTAGCGGTTCTGCTTGATGTTGTTCTCCTTGTAGAGCTCGTTGCCGAGGGTGACGATGTTCTTGTGCGTGATATTGGCGTTGGAGTCGAACTTGGAGCCGGTAGCGGCGTTGGAAGCCTTGATGTAGTCCTTGATGAAGTCGTTCTTCTTGCGCAGGTCCATGCCACGGTCGAAGGTCTCGATATACTCGAGCGCTACCTTCTTGTTGATGGACATGAGCGACTCCACTACCTGGCGGCGAATCTCCTGGCTGGAGATCTTGTCATAGGTGTAGAGATTGTCAACGATCGAAACGACTACGTCTTCCGGACATGGCTGGCCTGTGGTCACATAGGCCAGACGGATGCCGTTCATAAGTTTTTCCCGGTCGAACTCCTCGTAGGAGCCATTGGTTTTGCGGACTTCCATTGTGTGTATTTTTCTATATGTTATTACCTTGAATGTCGTGGTTAGCGGGGCGGCGGTGCACCGGCCGGGGCCGAAAGGAAACAGACTGCCCGGAAGCAATCTGTCAACCTTGCACACATCCCTCACTACAAAAATAGAAAGGTTTTGTGCATATAGTGAAAAATACTTTTAAAAGTTATTAACAAATGAATCAACAAAGAAGTTATATCGTTGATTATCAGGCGCTCCAATAAAAAACCAATTTGGAAAGATTATAAATAGAACTTTTTGGAGACAAGCGGCTGCGTACTTCTTGCGGAAGCGGTTACGAAGATAAGAAAAAACTCTTAAATTTGTGTCGGAACGGAAGCATAACATGGAGAAAAAGTCTAAACAACGTGCCGGAAGGAACAGGACGATAGCCTTGTCGGAGGAGGATGTCTCCCGGCTCGGGCCGAAGGTCCTCCTGCCGGGAGACCTGACGGAAACGCTCTCATTCGCCGACGTGCTTGTAAACGGTGACATCCTCAGTGTCCTCGGCCTGCTTCCGGACGCCTTTGCCGACCTCGTCATCGTCGACCCTCCCTACAATCTCACGAAAACCTTCCGCTCCACACGCTTCTCAGCGATGCCGCAGCAGGACTACGAAGACTATCTCCGGACCTGGTTCCACGGCGTATGCACTAAACTCAAGCCCGGAGGATCGTTGTACCTATGCGGCGACTGGAAGTGCTCGTCTTCCCTTCAGCGCGTCATGGAAGAGGAGCTGACTGTCCTGAACCGTATCACATGGCAGAGGGAAAAGGGCCGGGGAGCCTCTTCCAACTGGAAAAACGCCATGGAAGACATCTGGTTCGGAGTCAACGACCCGAATCACTACTATTTCGACGTCGACGCTGTCAAGCTGAAACGGCGTGTCCTCGCCCCGTACCGCGAGAACGGCATACCGAAAGACTGGGAGGACACCGCCGAGGGCTTCTCCGAAGGCATACAGGTCGCCGTCGTTGTTGATGAACACGGGCACGCCGAACTTCTCCTGGAGGGAGTGGTCTTCGACCCTTTCGCCGGCAGCGGCTCCGCCTGCGTGACGGCGAAGAAGCTCGGCCGCCGCTACGTCGGGGTCGAGATTGACCGGGGCTACTGCCTTCTTGCAGCCAAGCGGCTGGAGCTGGCGGACACTGACAAACGCATCCAGGGCTTCAGCGAAGGATGTTTCTGGGAGCGTAATTCATTGAAGTGATCAGGCCTCGGAGAGGATCGAGGCAAGGGCTTTCTCCAGCCGCGGCAGCGGTGCGGAGAAATGCGTGCCGGGATTGAACTCGAACACAACGGGAATCTGCTGTGCTGCAATGGTTTCAGCCACCTCGCGGGTAGCATCTTCCACCTTGGCGACACGGGCATTCATTGTATTCTTCTCGCGCTCTCCCAGCGACAGATAGACCTTCCGGACCGAAGGGGAAACCTTATGCTTGGCCACCCACTCCGGAAAGCCGTCGTACCACATCGAGCCGGAGACGGACGCGACTTCGGAGAAAGCGTCCGACTTGTGCGCCGTCCAGACGGCGAAAAGACCAGACAGGGAGATGCCGACAAGTGAGCGCCGGGGAGCGGCAATCTTGAGAGGAGCCTCAACGAACGGGAAATAGTCGGTCAGCAAGCCAAGGAGGGTCATCCCGGCGCTGCCCTTGAACCACTCCCCTTTCTTCAGGCCTTCGGCCGGCCACACGGAGAAGCTGTCGTCCCAGTCGAAGCCTGATACATGGACCAGCGTGCAGTCAAACCGCGCAGACATGTCGTCCAGCCATTTCAGCTCGTCCTTGGAAGGTGCCTCCGGCATGAGCATGTAGCATATCCTGTCCGACCCGGCCGTGGCGAGGTCGAACTGGAGTGAGTGATATATGCGTGTCTGAAGCATCGCTGGCCGTTTCCTGGTGTCCTTTACAAAAATAATACAATGAAAAGAAAAAACAAACAAGTATTTTCACTAACTTAGCACGACAAAGACTATATTTCATTCACTCATTTCAAGTATATCAAAAATGGAAAACTCTAAGAAACCTTTGGTCCTCAACCATGCCGCCGTGCTCGTTGTCGACATGCTTCAGGATTTCGTCTATGGCGCCCTCACCTGTGAAAGGGCCGTCAACATCGTCCCCGCAACCGCGAGGCTTCTCGACGCCGCCCGCGAGGCCGGCATCCCCGTCATCTTCTGCAACGACTGCCATCTTCCGAAGATCGACCGCGAACTCGAGATCTGGGGCGACCACGCCATGGCCGGCACCCCCGGGGCGGAGGTCATCCCCGAGCTTAAACAGTGCGACAAGGACTATGTCGTTCCCAAACGCCGCTACAGCGGTTTCTTCCAGACCGACCTGGACATCCTCCTCAAGGAGCTTGGCGTCGACACCGTCATCATGACCGGTCTTCACGCCCACATGTGCGTCCGCCACACTTCCGCCGACGCCTTCCAGCTCGGCTACAACGTCGTCGTCGCCAAGGAAGCTACCGATTCTTTCACCGAGCAGGACTACCTCTATGGCCTCGACTACCTCAAGATCTGCTACGGCGCCGACGCTTATACCAACGACGAGCTCATCGCCGCCTTCAAGGCCCTGTAACTGACCACACACTCAATAACCAATGAAACACTACAGACTGCTTATCGCGCTTGCAGTGGCATGCGCATTGTCTGCCGGCATTTCCGCCCATGCGCAGACCAGGCACACTTTCGCCAATCCCCTCGACGTCGTCGTAGGACACGAGAGAGGCGTCCGCGGAGGTGAGCCCGTCGTCCTCATTTTCCAGGACGACTACTACCTATTCGTATCGCACCGCCGGGGATACTGGTATTCCAAGGATTTCCAGAACTGGACCTATGTCGACGCCCCGAACTATCCCGCCGGAGTCGTCTCCGTCGTGGAGTTCAACGGCGAGCTCATCGGCTGTTCCATGAACAACCGCAACGTCTACAAGGCCATTGACCCGAAGAAGGGTGTCTGGGAGAAGATCGGCGAGCTCAGCAGCGACCGCTA
>ONNK01000023.1 GCA_900319185.1 uncultured Bacteroidales bacterium | reverse complement strand
ACTGGAAGATGAATCCGATCATGCGGTTGCGGTAATCCGCAGCCTGGCGCTCGCTCAGGTCCTTGATGAGCTTTCCGTCAAGCCAGTACTCGCCGGTATCGTAGTTGTCCAGGATACCGAGGATGTTGAGCAAGGTGGACTTGCCCGATCCGGAAGCTCCCATGATGGAGACGAACTCTCCCCTGTCGATGGAGAGGTCTATACCCTTGAGTACGTGCAGAGGCTGGCCGTTGTCGTACGTCTTGTTGACGCCTTTGAGTTCTATCAGCATATCGTGTCTATTCAGTTCGTTTCTGCAAAGCTAAGCAAAGTTTATTGAAAAACAATAATCTTTTATAAAATTTCGAAAAATTTTTGCCGAAACGTTTTTGCATTGTATAGTGTATTACAAAACTAATACACTGCAAAGCTAAGACAATTTATTCAAACTGCAAAATAAATTTGCACTTTTTACTATAAGAACGGCTATCGTGCCGGTTTGTGGCAGGCTGAAGACGATTATTCTTCAGAAGAGAGGACGAAATCCGCGGCGGCGAGAAGCTGCTCGTAGAAATCCTCGCCGAAACGGCGGATGAGCGGGCCGCGCAGGAACTGGTAGACGCGGACACCCTCGCGACGGCCTCTCTCGAAGGCCTCCTTGCAGATTTCCCAATGGTGGACGTTCAGGGCGAGCGTCCCGTTGGATAGTTTCTTTATCCTTATAGGGTATAATGCGCAGGAAACGGGTTTGACGAAGTCGCATCCGCCCATGATATGGCAGCGTTCGATGGCGCACAGGCAGTTGCCGCCCTCGAACAGGGTATAGGCGCACTCCTGCGTACCCGGTACGAGGGGCGTGACGACATCCCCTTCGAAATCAATCTCGAAGAATCCCTTGGACTCCGCGGCCGCGCGCCCGGCCTCGCTCATGAGCGGGGAATAGGCGGGATAGTCGCGCTCCAGGAGCGCGGCCTCCCCCTCTTCCAGCGGCGCGCCGCAGTCCCCTACTATGCAGCACTTGCCCTTGCAGACCTCATAGTCGCAAGCGAAAAACTCGGTGAATACATCTTCGGAGACCAGGCAGTCGCCTATCTGTACGATGGTGCCGAAACCGTTCTTTCCCATGACATCAATAAACTACGAATTCAACCTTGCTGCCGGAATCAAGGGCTGAGAGGATCTCCTTGACCGACGACGGAGTCACCGCCCCGACCTTAGACTTGTATCCCGTGACCATGTCCTTTCCCGCCGAGTAACGCATCATGGCGGCGTCGGCCAGGAATGCAGGATCCGACATCGAAGCCTCCAGCGCGGACTGCAACTCAGCCTTGGAGGCTGCCACCGAGGAGGCGGAGGGGCCGTCCGAGGAGAAAGCGGCGAGCGCGCTCCTGAGTACTCCGAGGACCCGCAGAGGGTCCTCCTGCACGACGTCGGCGGGGAGCCCTTCTTCCTCCGCAGGCCGGCATACTATCCTGAGCGACAGGCGCTCGGCCGGGAAAAGTTCGAGTTCATCCGATACTTCTGCATACATCCCCGTACGCGCCAGCGCGCCTGCGAGATGTTTGCGGAGCTCCATCGCGGCCACGCGGAAAGAGTAGTAACGTTCCGGCGTGAACGGCAGGACGGCCGATTCGGCTACGGTGATGCACGGCTCTCCGCTGCCCACCACGCTGTCCCCTGCTTCCACCGTATAGGTGGACCAGCCGGAACGGAGGTTGAACTCGACCTGAGGCCGTATGGAACGCATGCCGCCGGTCATGAAACCTCCCATGTATTTCGGGAGGACCTTCTTCAGCATATAGGGGTCAAGGTCGCCAACGAGGACCAGCACACCGTCATTGCAGCTTGAGAATATACCGTCAAAATACTTTGCCGCACGCTGGGGAAGGTCGTCTGTAAGTCCGTACGGACGTTTGCCTGCAGAGTAGCGATAGTCCGGGCACATGATGCTGTCTACGACCGCGTGTATGCCGTCGTGCTGCTTGCGGTCCATCGACAGCCTCAGGCGCTCGCCCGAACGATAATATGCGTACGCATCCGCGTTGAGGGCGCGCTCGCGCGAGAGCGTCAGGAGCGACTTCAGCAGCAGCTGAAGCCGCGATGACGGCGCGCGCCCCGTTATGCGGAAGTCGGTGAGACTCACCGAAGGATTGAAGCTTATCCCGTTGGACTCCAGCATCTTGAGGAAAGATGCCCCGGTACTGCCTCCGATGTCGTTCAGTGTCAGCATGTCCGCAATGAAGCCGCCTTCACCCTGGGCCAGGTCCGGCACACCGGCATATCCGCCGTTCAGCAGGAAACCATAGTAGAACATCCCTTTCTCAACAGTGGAGCGCTTGTATATCACCCGCATCCCGTTGGAGAAGGTCCAGAGTTCGCCGCCCGTTATCGGTTCGGAGACCGTTTGCTTCAGCTTCGCCTTCGTCTTGGGGACATAAAGGGCCAGGGTGTCACTCTGGTTGGCACCGTATTCGCGGACCGAGCTCCCTCCGGAAGCGGAGGACCAGCCTTTGGCAAAAGCCGCCTTCAACGCATCGGAATCAAGTCTTTCGGAAGGAGATACATATCTTAGCGTCACTGCTTTGGAAGGATCAAGCAATGCCGATACGAAATCATTGAAGAGCTCCAGCTCGCGCTGCGAAGCTATGTTGCGCGAGGTGAAGAAGGAGGTGACGTACGCCGGATCGGTCAGCCCGGCACCATAAAGGAAGGCGGAAGCGCACCTGTCCACCCACTCCCCATTGGAGAGGGCCGCGGTGGCAGGTGCCAGCGAGGACAGGAAACGGTCCTTCGCTCCCTGGAACTCGCGCAGTGAGGCACCGTGGGCGTCAAGTTCACCGAGTACTGCGCCGAAAGCCTCCGTCGCACGGAGAAGGTCGTCACGACCAGTAGTGACGGAGAAAGAGTACAGTTCCGCGCCGGGACCCTTTCCGCTGCCGCGGTACTGCGAGGACACTCCCGCCAGCGGGATCCCCCCGTCGCGGAACACGCGCTCCAGGCGCTCACGAACGATGCCGCCCAGCTCCTCCGCAAAGAGCTCCGTCACCAGCGGCTGGGCGGTATTCATCGCCTCTCGCGGAGTCCGTGGCGACGAATAGCGCACGGTAAGCGTGGCTTCCTCCTGCGGAGCTGTTCGTGAAAAGCGTACTACCGGGGTCTCGGAGGGCTTCCACTCGTATGGATCGGGCTCCGGCACACGCTCCCTGGGGGTGACCATCATGGAGAACACGTTCATCCTCTCGCGGACGACGTCCTTGTCCACGTCGCCGCATACTATCAGCGCCTGCTCGTACGGACAAGTCTCCGAAATGTCGAATAAAAGCAGCAGTACTGTATCCCTTAGAGCGGCCTGACCTACAGGAACGTCATGAAAAAAAAACGTCGTAGAGGCCTCTGTAGAGCGGATAAATCCAAAATTGTCGTATCCGACACCAAGTTTGGCAAGGAATTGGTAAGGTCTTTCGCCTTGAAAGTGGGGAAGTTGCGCCAGGGCACTCCTGGAGACATCCTCACGGGCAGGTCCCTTCTGGACGAGAGCGAAGTCCGCACGCCCCTTGGACGACGGATTCGAGACCAGGAAATATGAGATACCGTTGGGAAGGGCGCCTGATACTACCCCCGAAGCTGCCGGCAATGAAGGCAGCGGTTGCGCACCCAGGGAAAAGGTGAGGAGAAGAAGCAGTATGGACAGTCCTACGACATGCTTGAAGCGGATTCTCATAATTTAATCTTGATCTGGTACAAAAATAACAAATAAAATTACTACTTTTGTCTCTGTTAGACTTGAATTAATTTAAAACCTTTAGCGTTATGAAAAAAATTATTCTCACTTTGGCAGCCGTCGTTCTTTCCGCTGGTCTGATGTCCGCTCAGGACATGGCCCAGGCTACTGAGACTGCGAAGAACGCCAACGAGGCTCTCGTAGCCAAAGATTATGCCAAGGCTCTGGAAGGATTCAAGGAAGCCCTTACCCTGGCCCAGGCTTGCGGTGAAGAAGGAGAAGAGCTTGTAGGTACCTGCAAGTCCGTGATCCCTTCCATCGTACTGTCTATTGCCAAGAACGAAATCAAGGAAGCCAAATACGACGAGGGCATCGCCAAGCTCGAGGAGGCCATCAAGGCCGCCGAGGAGTTTGAGAACGACGATGTCATCGGCGAGGCCGCCACGCTTATCCCCCAGGTGAAGAAGCAGAAGGCTACCGCCCTGTTCAACGACAAGGACTACGCCGCTGCCGCCGAGGCCTTCAAGGAGATCGTAGCAGCCGACCCTGAGGACGGTGCATCCGCCCTGCGTCTCGCCATGGCTCTCACCAATACCGGCGACAAGGAAGGCTCCATCGCCGCCTTCAAGCAGGCCGCCGAGCATGGCCAGGCCGCCAATGCCAACAAGCAGCTCGCCAACATCTACCTCAAGGATGCCCAGGCTCTCCTGAAGGAGAAGAAGTTCAAGGAGGCGATCGCCGCCTGCGAGGAGTCCAACGGATTCGTCGAGAGCGCCAACGCCTACAAGCTCGCCGCCTCTGCAGCTTCCCAGCTGAAGGACAACGCCAAGGCCATCGGCTTCTATGAGAAGTACCTCGCCATCGATCCTTCCGCCAAGGACGCCAACGGCATCATCACCACCCTCGCCGTCCTCTATCAGCAGTCCGGCAACAAAGCCAAGGCCATCGAGTACTACACCAAGGTCCAGAACGACCCTCAGTACGGCGCCACCGCCAAGCAGCAGCTTGAGGCCCTGAAGAAATAATGACTTTACTCGAACTTCTCGCACCGGCGAGAAATGCCGACATCGGCATCGCAGCCATCGACTGCGGTGCCGATGCCGTGTATATGGCCGCCGAGGAGTTCGGAGCCCGGAAGGATGCCGGGAACAGCATGGAAGATGTCGCCCGCCTGTGCGAGTATGCACACCGTTTCGGAGTGCGCATCTTCCTCACTGTCAATACCATCCTCTACGATGGCGAACTGGACAGGGCGCACCGGCTCATGCTGGAGGCGCAGGAGGCTGGCGTGGACGCCTTCATCGTCCAGGATGTCGCCGTCACGCAGTGGGACGACATCACGGTGCCGCTGCATGCGTCCACGCAATGCGCCATCCGTACACCGGAGGACGCACGTTTCTACGAGAGCCTCGGATTCTCGCGGCTCGTCATTGAGCGGGAGACCTCGATGGAGACCCTGCGCGAGATCCGCAAGGCCGTCGGATGCGAACTGGAGTTCTTCGTGCACGGGGCGCTGTGCGTATGCTACAGCGGCCAGTGCTACCTGTCCGAGCACCTCGCGGGGCGCAGCGCGAACCGCGGTGCCTGCGTACAGGCGTGCCGCTCGCTCTATGACCTCGCGGACGACAGCGGCCGTGTCCTAGTCCGCAACAAGGCCCTCCTCTCACTCAAGGATTACCGCCTCCTCGACCGCCTCGGCGACCTGGCTGAGGCGGGAGTATGTTCCTTCAAGATCGAAGGCCGCCTCAAGAACTCATCTTATGTCAAAAACGTGGTCAGGGAGTACTCCCTGGCCATGGACGCGCTCTGCGAGGCGCAGCCGGAACACTGGTGCCGCGCCTCATTCGGGCGCGTCTCGGGAGGCTTTACCCCCGCCACGGACCGGACTTTCAACCGCGGATACACCTCGCTCTGGCTTGACGGCAAGCGCGGCCGCTGGTCCTCCATGGATGCGCCCAAGTCCATGGGCGAGTTTGTCGGCACGGTGCGCTCGGTCCGCGCCGAAAGGGGCGGCTGCAGCATAGTCCTATCGCCCGCCGACGGCGTCAGGCTGGGCAACGGCGACGGTTTCGCCTTCGCCGGCCGCGGCGGCATCGTAGGCTTCCGCGGCGATGTTTGCGAAGGGAACACGATCCGCTGCAAGCCCGTGGAAGGGCTAAAAGCCGGAACGAAGCTCTACCGCAACATCAATTCCGCATTCGAGCGGGAGCTCGAGCGCAACATGCCCCGCAGGGAGATCGGCGTCACGCTGGACGTGGGCATCTCCGGCAAATACAACATCGACATCACGGCCACGAGCGAGGACGGACGGCAGGTCTCAAGCCCGTTCAAGTCCGACCTCGACACGGCCGAGAACCGCGAGCGCCAGGAGGCCATGATTCGCGAACAGCTGTCTAAGCGCAGCGGGCATTATCTTTTCCGGGTAGACAATTTTGATATCCAGACTCCCGGCGGTTCGCTTCCGCTTCTGAGCGCGTCCCTGCTGAACAGCATACGGCGCCTTGTCGCTTCCGACCTTGACGCACTCCCCTGCGGGACGTTGCCGATGGCCACAGGCCGCAAGGACCCTTCCGTCAAGGTCGGTGACACGGAACTCTCCTACAAATACAATGTCTCCAACACTTCCGCGCGCACATTGTATAGCGCGCGCGGAGCGGCAAGCGTCGCCCCAGCTTACGAGATTGCGCACCAAAGGGATGCAGAGCTCATGCGCACGCGTTACTGCATCCGCTACGAGCTCGGCATGTGCCCCGTCCATCAGGGCGCAAAGGAAAGCCGCCCGCTGTTCCTGTTGAACAACGGACGGCGTCTCGCTCTGCATTTCGACTGCGCGAAATGCGAAATGACCGTCACCGAAGACACCTAAGGCGTCATTCCACGTCCAATATCTTGCGGAACGGATCCGCTTCGGTATAAGGCAGCCAGAAACCGGTCTGCTCCTTACCGCAGGGATTGCCGTATTTGCAGAAATTGGTCCACGCTGCCAGCATCTGGCGGCTGAGTTTCCTGTCTGCGTCGGTGAACGGACGCCAACAGCGGTCAAGGGTGCCGAACATATACCACAGCTCCGAGGAATGGAACGCACCTGCATCGTCGCCGGGAAGCCTGCGTGTGAACAGATAGTCGAAGACGGGCTGACCGCCATAATAGTAGCGCGAAGCGCAGAACTGCTGGATGTCACGGGCACTGTCCATGCCGTCCCCGAGGGTGGAACCTATCATGATCGGGATATCCAGCATGAGGTCCTGTGACGCTGCGGACGTGAATGACCCTCCGCATATTTTCATATCGATCATCGGCCCCATGGGGATGCTTTTGCCTTCTGCAGTGTACTCTTCGTATTTCTGCATGAGCTCCTGGGGAGAAGCAGCGCGCATCTGCTCAAGGGTCTCATACCCTGCGAAATCGCAGAAGTCCTTGCCGGCCAACCATACCTGTGCGGACGAACTCTCGCGACCCTGGAGCCTGGTGTTGATGCCTCCGCCACTCTGGATGATGGCCTTCGCGAACATACCTTCTACGAGAGGGGCGCAGATAAGGGTCTGGACGCTGCGCGCACCGGCACTCTGCCCGAAAATGGTGATATTGTCCGGGTCGCCGCCGAAAGCGGCGATGTTGTCCCTGACCCATTTGAGCGCTGCGACCTGGTCATACATGCCATAATTGCCGCTGCGCAGCTCGGCACCGTCCTCCGCGGCGAGGGACAGGTGGCCCAGGAAGCCCAGGACACCCTCGCGGTAGTTGAACGTGACGAGGATGACGCCGCGCTCGGCCCAGGCGTCACCGTCGAAGGGGATCTCGTTGCCGTAGCCGTGCGTAAATGCGCCTCCGTGGATCCACAGCGCCACCGGGAGCCCGCCGCCCTTCCGGACGGCCTTGGTGGGTGCCCAAACGTTGAGATAGAGGCAGTCCTCGCTCATTTCGGGCATGCCGTCGGCATAGAATTCCTTGCCGTAAAGCTCCATGTCGCTGAGGTCTTCCTGCCAGGGAATGGGGCCGAAGGTGTCCGCCACCTTCACTCCCTCCCAGGGGATTACGGGCTGGGGCTCACGCCAGCGCAGCTCCCCTACCGGGGGAGCGGCGTAAGGGATACCCTTGAAAACGGTCACGCCGGAGGTGGCGGAAGGCACGCCCTGGACAGCTCCTCCCTCTATGTTGATGACCGGCTGCTTGTTGCAGCATACCATGCAGGCCAGCAGGACGGCCGCAAAGAATAGTCTTGTCAAGTTTCTCATCGGATATGGTGTTTTTCCGCTGCAAAGATAGCAAAATCGCAGGGATTTCGTATATTTGAACAAAACACGGAACGATAACCAACAATCATATAATGACCATGCGAACATCATCACTCAAAAGGGCCCTGATCCTTACGGTCATGGCTCTCATGTCCCTCGTGTCCTTCGGACAGCAGAGGAACACGTTCTGCAATCCGCTCGACCTGTTCGCAGGCAACGAACGGGCTGCCAGGGGCGGCGAACCGGTCGTCATCGTGTATCAGGATGACTACTACCTGTTCGTCACCGGCAGAAGGGGCTACTGGTATTCCGCCGATTTCCAGAACTGGACCTACGTCGACGCCCCGAACTTCCCGGGAGGCGTAGTCTCGGTCGTCGACATCGACGGTACCCTCTTTGCCTGCTCCATGAACAACAAGCGCATCTGCCGCTGCGACAATCCCAAGGCAGGTGAGTGGACTGTCCTCGACCAGCAGTTCGACAGCGACCGCTACGGCGACGCCAACATGTTCTACGACAACGGACATCTCTACATGTACTACGGCTGGTCCCAGTTGATGCCCTTCAAGGTAGTCGAGCTGGACAAGAAGACCTTCAAGGAGATCTCCGAGCCGCAGATTCTCTTCTTCAGCGACTACAAGAAGCACGGCTTCGAGAGCCGCCGCCACGACGATGTCATCTACTCCATCTTCGGCGGCAGGCGTGACTACTATGCCGAGGAGTATCCCTGGATCGAGGGTCCCTGGATGACCAAGCACAACGGCAAGTATTACCTGCAGTATGCCGCCATCGGACTCGAGTTCCTGTCCTATTCGCATGGCGTATACGTGTCCGACAGCCCGATGGGACCGTTCGTCTACTCGCAGCACAATCCCCTGACCTTCAAGACCAGCGGCTTCGCCGTCGGCGCAGGCCACGGCAGCACCTTCCATGACAAGAACGGCCATCTCTGGACCATCTGCATGATCCCCGCCAGCTACGGTGGCGGCGGACGCGGCTCGGAGCTCGCCATTTACCCGACTGACGTCGACGCCGAAGGCGTAATGTATTCCAACACCTCGTTCGGCGACTATCCGCAGTACTATCCCGCAAGCCGCAAGGACGGCGTGGACAACTACACCGGATGGAAGCTCCTCTCCCACAAGAAGAAAGTCACCGTGTCCTCAACCTTCGAGGATAATGTCGCCGCCAACGGCGTGGACGAGAACTTCCTGACCAACTGGGTGGCCGAGACCGGCGATCCGGGCGAGTTCTTCCAGGTCGACCTCGGCAAGGTTGCCGACATCTATGCGGTGCAGTGCAACTTCGACCATGTCGGCGCGCAGCAGCAGGCGGCACGCCCGGCCGGAGGCGCTGCGGGACGCTTCGCACCCGCGCCGACCCCGGACCATTACCAGTGCTTCATAGTCGAAGTCTCCGTCGACGGTAACAAATGGACCAAGGTCCTGGACAAGAGCGACAACAAATTCGACCTCCACCACGACTACAACGAGTTCAAGACCCCCGTTCAGGGACGTTTCGTCAAGGTCACCAACGTGGCCCAGTGCCACGACGGAGCCAAGTTCTGTATGAAGGACCTCCGCGTGTTCGGCAATCCCTACTCCGCAGGTTCCGTCAAGGCCGGTGACGTCAAGGTCGTCCGCAATCCCGAGGACCGCCGCGAGGCCCAGCTCATGTGGGAGCCCGTCCCCGGAGCCGACGGCTACATCGTCCGTTACGGCATAGAGCCGGACAAGCTCTACAACAGCTACATCCTCTACGATGCCAACTACATCGACATCCACAGCCTCAACACCGAGTCCGAGTACTTCTTCGAGGTCGAGTCGTTCGACTCCGGACTTGACTACTACCGCGAGGTCACCGAGCAGGTCAACGGCACCGGAGGTGAGATCGAGATCAACAAGGGCGGCGGCAGCTTCGCCTACAGCGCCGGCAACGAGACCCAGCGCTTCATGGTCAAGGAAGGCGTAGACGAGTATTCCTTCGAGAACATCACTCCCGGCACCTGGACCATCAACCACTCGTACGGACCCGTCCTCTGGGCCGGCGAGCTGACTGAAGCCGACCTTATCGGCGAGGGCGAGCCGGGCATCACCGCCAAGCTCACCGACATGGGCGTCGGCACCCGCGTGACCGGCGAGATGGTGATGAAGGTCGTCCGCGGCCCTGAGGCCGGACGCATCGTCATCAACATCAACCACACAGGCCGCGGCGGCATGCCGTTCATGATGGGCGGAGCCCCCGGCGGCGGAGCCGGAATGGGCGCCCAGGTCTCTTCACCCGTGGTGAACCCTGACAACACCATCACCTTCAACTATCGCAACGCCACTGCACAGAAGGTGCAGGTCAATGCCCAGTTCGCCAGCGGTCCCCAGGATATGACCAAGGATGCCAACGGCGTCTGGACAGTCACCCTCGGCCCGGTAGAGCCTGACATGTACCCCTACAGCTTCGTCGTCGACGGAATCCAGATCATGGACCCGCTCAACCCCGACTGGTTCCCCAACGAGACCTTCAAGAACAGCATCGTGGACGTCCGCGGACAGGGAGACCCTCTCCTCCATGCCCTCAAGAACGTGCCTCACGGATCGGTTGACTATGTCAACTACTGGTCCGAGACCCTCGGCACCTACGGCAACGCCATCGTCTACACTCCTCCGCAGTATGATAAGAACAAGAATAAGAAATATCCCGTGTTCTACCTCATCAGCGGCACCACCGACACCGAGGAGGTCTACTACAAGGTCGGAAGGATGAACCTCATCCTCGACAACCTCCTCGCCGAGGGCGCTGCCAAGGAGATGATCATCGTCCTCCCCTACGGCAATCCTTCCAAGTACTTCCCTGCAGGAAAGGCCCCGCGCGTCGGCGACATGTTCACCAGGGACCTCATAAGCGACCTGATGCCTTATGTCGAGAAGAACTACAGGACCATCAACGACCGCGACCACAGGGCCATCGGCGGATTCTCCCGCGGAGGCAACCAGGGTCTGGCCGCCGGCCTGACCAACCTCGACAAGTTCTCCTGGCTCTGCTCCTACAGCTCGTTCACCAGCACGACGCTGCCGAACAACGTCTATGACGATCCCGACATCAACTCCAAGATCCATCTTTTCTGGCTCGGCGTCGGCACGGACGACTTCCTGTACGGCAACGCCAAGGACTACATGGACTTCCTCGACAGCAAGGGGATCGAAAACGTCAAGGTGTTCACGCACGACAAGTTCGGACATACCTGGATGAACGCCAAGTATTTCCTCGACCAATCCCTCCCTCTCCTTTTCCAAGACTAAAACGACGCATCCATCATGAAAGCATATAAAACCTTGATCGCAGCGGCGCTGCTCGTCATGCCGCTTTTCGCACAGGCCCAGCCCGCCGCTGGTGATGGCCAGCGCCTCACCCCCCAGGTGATGGCGAGGATGTTCCCCGCCGGAGTCGTTTCTCCGGAGTACAACGACGACGGGAGCGTGACCTTCCGCTACCAGTCCGCAGAGGCGAAGGAAGTCAAGCTCGACTGCCAGATGCTTCCGGCGGCAGCCCCCATGTACAAGGATGCCAACGGCATCTGGACCATCACCGTCACCCCCGGCAAGCCTGACATCTATCCGTACTGCTTCCTCGTGGACGGAAAGCAGGTAGCTGACCCCAACAACATGTTCATCTTCCCGAACGAGGGGTTCAAGAACTCCCTTGCCGACGTACGCGGCCCGGTACCGTCCGTACAGGACATCCAGAACGTGCCCCACGGCAAGGTCACCTACCGCTATTACCACTCATCGACCTGCGACATCGACCGCGTGATGTGCGTGTACACCCCTGCCGGCTATGACCCGGCAGGCAAGGAGAAGCTCCCGGTGCTCTACCTCATCCACGGCATGACCGACACCTATGAGACCTGGTTCAAGGTGGGACACATGAACAACATCCTGGACAACCTCATCGCAGAGGGCAAGGCCAAGAGGATGATCGTGGTCATGCCTTATGCCAACCCCTATCCCGAGATGATGCTCCAGGGCAAGGCAGACCACTATGACTCCATGGGCACCGATATCGTGACCAACGAGATCATGAAGGACGTCAAGCCCTTCATCGAGGCCAACTACAAGGTCAAGACCTCGGCCGCGGACCGCGCCGTCGCCGGCTTCTCGCTCGGCGGCCGCCAGGCCCTCGCCTGCGGCCTCGGCAACCCTAAGTCCTTCCAGTATGTCTGCGCCATGGCCCCGGCCATCTTCGGTGAAGAGTACAAGACCAATTTCTCCAATGGTACCTACGCCCCTCTTGCCGAAGTCAAGAAGAACGTCAAGTTCCTCTGGATCGGCACCGGCACCTCGGACTTCCTCATCGCAGCTTCCCGCGGCCTTGACGGCTACCTGACCGAGCAGGGTGTCAAGCACACCTTCTATACTCCGGACGGCGGACATACCTGGATGAACTGCCGCGACTATCTCACCCAGATAGCCCAGAAGCTCTTCAAATAGTATTTCCGATGAAACGGATATACATACTTATGGCTGCAGCCGCACTCATGTGCGGCTGCGCCGATAAAACGGAAGCCCTCCTGACCGTCGACCTCCAGGACAGACCGGTGAATGTTCCGCAGGACCTTTGGGGCATCTTTTTCGAAGAGATCAACCATGCCGGAGACGGCGGTATATGGCCGGAAATGATATACAACATGGGCTTCGAGGAGAAGGACATCCCCACGGACTGCACCCTTGACGGGGATGACGTGGTAGGACCGCGCAAGCCCAACTACGCCTACGGGACGGTCAGGGATTACAGGTTCCATCATTTCGACCCCAACGACCAGTCGATCGGCTGGAGCATCGAGGGCCAGAACGCCGCGATGAAGGTTGTCACTACAAAGCCCCTCAGTGCAGCCAATCCCCATTCGCTCGAGATCACAGTGCCATACTGGGGTGCCAAGCTTACCAACGAAGGATGGAACGGCATTCCGCTGAAGGAAGGCGAAGAATATAACTTCTCCTTCTTCCTCCGTGCCGATCCCTCCTTCACCAGCAGCTTCACTGCCGCGCTGGTCGGATCGGACGGCAAATCCCTCTACGAGGAGACTTTCAGCCCTTCATCCCACGGGGACTGGGTCAAGTACGATGCGACCTTCACCTCCAAAGCCACGGACAGCAAGGTCAAGCTCGTATTCAACTTCGAGTCCACCGGAAAGGTCTGGCTCGACTATGTCTCGCTGCTCCCGGAGAAGACCTTCAAGGGACACGGACTCAGGGAGGACATAGCCCAGACCCTCGCCGACCTGAAGCCGTCATTCATCAGATGGCCTGGCGGCTGCATCGTGGAAGGCATGAGCATGGAGAACCGCATCAAATGGAAGGAGACCATCGGTGACCGCCTGGATCGTCCCGGACAGTTCGACCTCTGGGGCTACCACAACTCCTGTGCGTTCGGCTACCATGACTTCCTCCAGTTCTGCGAGGACATCGGCGCATCCGCCATGTACGTGGTCAACATCGGCCTCTCGTGCATGGTCCGCAACGGAGACTACTATGAGATGAACGAACTCGGCGGCATCATCCAGGACATCCTCGATGCCATCGAGTACGCTATCGGCGACACTTCCACCAAGTGGGGTGCCGAGCGTGCGAAGAACGGCCATCCGGATCCTTTCCCGCTCAAGTACATCGAACTTGGGAACGAGAATGTAGGCGAGCGCTATGCGGAGCGATACAACTATGTCTACCCCATAGTCAAGGCAGCATATCCGGATATCATCTTCATCAGCAACCACAGTACTCCGGGTACCCTCCCGGACATGTACACCGCCCCTACGGAGATGATCGACGCCCACTACTATGTCAATCCTGAGACCTTCTACAACACGGTCCACCTGTTCGACGCACTGCCGCGTGACATGTACAAGGTCTATATCGGCGAATTCGCCGTCAACGCCGGAGTAGGCTCCGGCAACCTCGACGGCGCCCTCGCAGAGGCAGCTTTTATGACAGGTATCGAGAAGAACTCCGACCTGGTGTCCATCGCATCCTATGCCCCGCTGCTGGAGAACACCGATTTCGCCCAGTGGCCCACCAACCTCATCCGCTTCAAGAACGACCAGGTCTTCGGACGTTCGTCCTATTTCGTCCAGAAGATGTTCAGCGAGAACCGTCCCGACTTCATCGCCGCGTCCGAACTGACGCTGCCTGAGCCCGACCGCACCGTCTCCGGCAAGGTCGGCTTCGCCTCCACGGTCACGGCGCCCGACGCCTCCATCCAGGTGAAGGGATACACCGTATCGGGTAAGGCTCCCGAGTGGGATGCCACCGGCTCATGGACCGTCAGCACTGACGGTTTCCGCGAGGGAGAGCGCAAGGACCTCTCCGGACTAAGGGATCCCGGACTGTATATTCCAGGGACTTTGAAGGATGCCCCCGTCCAGCTCAGTTCCGGCGGATGGCTCAGCTCCAAGGAAAGCTACGGAGACTGCGACATCAAGGCCGGCATCCTCTGGGAGAAGGCCTTCAGCGGCTGCGAAATCAGGGTGGCGGTCAAGGATGACGCCAACTACATCGCCGTCGCCATCAACGCCCCCAGAAGGCCTCGCGGCGCAGCCGCGCCAACCGGTCCGCAGAGATACTCCGTCAGTGTCAACAATATTGTGAACGGCTGCAGGCTCGCCCTCGGCACGCTCACTACGGACCTGGCGTTCGATGAGGGCGCATGGCACGACGTTTCCGTCGGAGTCAAGGACGGAGAAATCTCCTGCACGATCGACGGCAAGGAGATCGGTAAAGTCGCCTACACCCCGCTTGAGAGACGCTTCGCAGTAAGCGGATACGACAACGAGACCGGAGAGGTCATCATCAAGGTCGTCAACTCCGAGGCAGCCCCTCTGTCCACCCGCATCCAGCTCGAAGGGGCCAAGGACGTCTCGAAGACAGGCAAGGCAATCGTACTTTCCTCCGGAAGCCTCAAGGACGACAACAGCTTCGAGGAGCCCGGCAAGGTCTCCCCTGTCGAGACCGATATCAAAGGACTCTCGGACGACTTCACCTATACCTTCGAGCCCTATTCGCTCACTATCCTCCGGATCAAGGCATCACTCTGATCCGGAAAACCGATAAACGAAGAAGGCGACCGTCGGTCGCCTTCTTGTTTTATATCCCTGAACAAAACCACCCTTTTTGTTCAGATTCGCTGGTTTCTTTACGAATTCTGAACAAAAAAGCGTTTTCTGTTCAGAAACCTCTTTATTTAGTACCGAAGATGCGGTCTCCGGCATCACCGAGGCCGGGAACGATGTATGCGTTCTCGTTGAGATGGTCATCGACGGCCGCGAGATAGATATCCACGTCCGGATGGGCTTCCTGCACCTTCTTGATGCCCTCCGGCACGCCGACGAGGCACATGAGGCGGATGTTGGTGCAGCCGCGCTCCTTGAGCATGGTCAGGGCGTCGCAGGCGCTGCCGCCGGTGGCGAGCATGGGATCGGTGACGATGACCATGCGGTCCTGGATATCCTCAGGAAGCTTGCAGTAATACACGACGGGAGTGTGTGTCTCCTCATTCCTGTACAGGCCGATGTGGCCTACCTTGGCGACGGGGACGAGCTCATGCAGGCCTTCCACCATGCCCATGCCCGCGCGGAGGATGGGGACGATGGCGAGCTTGCGACCCGAGACTACCCGGCCCTTGGTCGGGCATATGGGTGTCTCTATCTCCACCGGCTCGAGCGGGATGTCACGGGTGACTTCGTATCCCATCAGAAGTGAAATCTCCTTGAGAAGCTCACGGAAATCCTTGGAACCGGTTTCCTTGTCCCTCATGATCGTAAGCTTGTGCTGGATCATGGGATGGTTGATGACGTGCAATTGGCTCATATCGAAAAATGATTTAGTGTTCTGATAACAAAGATAACCATTCGCGGGCGATAAACAAAGCTATTCCGCAGGCTTGACGTACCTGTCGCCTGTCTGGGCCTTGACGGCGTCGACGAAGGCCGGGGCATAGGCAGGCGAAGACCGCCTTCCGGCCACTACCACGCCGTTCTCGCTGGGCTGCATGATCTGGTCGTTATGCTTGACTATGAGGAGCTTGGCAAGCTTGTCCCAGCGCTTCATCATCATGTCGGTATAGTCCAGCGTCTTGCGGGTGAGGTATTCGGTCCTCTCGGCGGCGGTGAGCTTCGGAGCCTCCGCCTCGACGGTCTTCTGGTCCTCGGCATAGAAATCCTCCAGCTCGGACTGGGCTTCGCGGAGGTCGCCGATCATCGCGCTGTAGCGCGGATAGACCATGTTGGCCACGAAGTTGTTCATCCAGAACGCGCTCTCAGTGCTGAACTCGCGGATGTCGTTGTTCTCGCGGCGGAACGGGTCGGGGATACGGTCGATACCGCAGTATACCGGCACATAGGCCACCATGCTTGCATCGTCCATGTTGAAATATGTCACGCCGCCGACGGCATCCGGCAGCCAGTCGCGCATCTGGCAGACCATGGTCATGCCGCTCTGCTGGCAGCCTATCGGCCGCTCGCGGAACATGTCGGTGCCGTCGCTGCTCTTGTAGTTGACAGGCTGGTTGCGGTAAGGAGAAGCCCATGGACCGGCGCTGACGTCGGCGGTCATGTCAAGGGCGGTACCCTCGTAATGGTCACGCATGTCATTCATGAGGTCACGGACGGAGAGGGGCTTGTCGGGCTTGATCCACAGCGGGAGATGGTCGATGACGTCGGTCTGGCCGTTAATGAAGGGCAGGTACGAATCGATCTCCGCGGTATCGTAGTGGTGGCGGAAGAAGCTCCAGACGCGGGCTTCGCAGTAGCGGATGGCGCTGAAGTCAAGCGGGCCATAGGCTTCGCGGAAGCTGAAATCCGCGTCCGGGCCGTCGTAGTAGCCTTTTTCCTTGGCAAAGGAAATGACGTCGGCCGAGTACATGCACTCACCCTCCACGACGCAGAAGCCGAGTTTCTTGTCAGCCTTCTTGGCCTGGGGGAACTGGCGGATGCGGCTGGAGTTGGCATAGGCACAGATGCAGTCGTCCGGGACGCGGAGCGCCACCCATACGGCGCCCTTTCTGCCCGGCCCCTTTCCTATGATCTCGAAGATCCAGGCCTCGTCCTTGTCGGCGATAACGAAGTTCTCACCTGTGGAGCTGTAGCCGTACTCATTCACCAGTTGATCGATCACGGCAATGGCCTCGCGCGCATTGGTGCTGCGCTGGAGGGCGATGCCCATCAGGGTGAAATAATCCAGCAAGCCTTCGGGGTTGCGGAGCTCCTCGCGACCGTCCCAAGTCGTCTCGACTATGGTCACCTGGTTCTCGTTCATAAGGCCGACGACGCCATAGGTGTACTCCGCCTGGGCGATATAGCGGCCGTTGCCGGCAGGGCCGAAGCCCCTGACAGGGATCTGCTCACCGGCCGCATGGCGCCCCGGAGCCGAATATGTCAAGGGGGATGCGAAGCCGAAACCGTCGCAGTTGTACGTGCACATGACGCTTCCGTCAACGGAAGCCTTCTTGCCTACGATGAGGTTGGTGCAGGCAAACGAGGCTACGGTCAGGAGGGACATTAAGAGATTTTTATATTGCCTCATAGCGCTGATGCTGGCAGCCGCGCCGGCCCTGGCGCAGTCCATCAAATGGACTGCCGCCGTGGAGCCCGCCGGCGACGGTGTCTATGAGCTGGTGCTCACAGGCAAGGTCGCGAACGGATATTATACCCATCCGCTGACCGATCCTTACAACGCGGCCGAGATAGAATTGGACGGCTTCGAAGCCGTCGGCGATCCGGAGGACGTCTTCACACCGGCCAACTACAAGGGAGAAACCGTTGTCATGGACACCTATGTCCTCAAACAGAAGTTCCGCTCAGCGAACGGCGCAGTCAAAGGCACGGTCACCTGGCAGAGCTGTTCGGGCGACATGTGCGGGATGCCCGAGGATTGGGATTTCGAAGTGAATCCGGCCAAGGCCCCAGCGGCAGCCGAAGCCACGCTGTCGTCCGGAAAGCGTTCGGCGGCAGCCGATACCGACGGCTCGCTGTGGGCGCTGATCATAGAGGCCATCCTCTGGGGACTGGCCTCTTTGCTCACTCCCTGCGTGTTCCCGATGGTCCCGATGACGGTGTCATTCTTCCTCAAGGGGTCGGAAAACAAGTCCAGGGGGCGTTTCCGCGCAGCGATGTACGGACTGTTCATCGTACTGCTCTACACCGTACCGATATCCATCATCATCGGCCTGACCCGCATCCTTGGAGGAGCCACAGTGACGAGCGACATATTCAACTGGCTAGCCACGCATTGGCTTCCCAATCTCCTGTTCTTCGTCGTTTTCATGATCTTCGCGGCCTCGTTCCTCGGGGCGTTCGAGATCACGCTGCCCTCCAAGTGGGTCAACTCCTCGGACAAGAATTCCGACAAGGGCGGGCTCGGAGGCATATTCTTCCTGGCCCTCACGCTTGTGCTGGTGTCCTTCTCCTGCACCGGTCCCATCGTGGGCTCCGTGCTGATCAAGTCCACCCAGGGCGAGTTCTGGACACCGATGATTACGATGCTGGCGTTCTCGCTCGCATTCGCCTTGCCGTTCACCCTATTCGCACTGTTCCCTTCCCTGCTGAAGGGACTCCCCAAGAGCGGAGGCTGGCTGAACAGCGTCAAGGTCGTACTGGGCTTCATAGAGATTGCGTTGGGCCTGAAGTTCCTCAGCACCGCCGACCAGACCTACCACTGGGGCCTGCTGGACCGCGAGGTCTATCTGGCCATCTGGATCGTGGTGTTCTTCCTGCTGGGCCTCTACCTGCTGGGCAAGATCCGTTTCGCCTACGACTCGCCGGTCGAGCATCTGAGCGTCTTCCGCCTGATCCTGGTCATCGTGGTCTTCACCTTTGTGGTCTATATGAT
>ONNK01000208.1 GCA_900319185.1 uncultured Bacteroidales bacterium | reverse complement strand
TCTCGATGCCGAAGATCTCGGCTATGGCTTCGCGGTGGTTGTTGAAAGTCCTGCGGTGGTACTCGATGCCGTAGCGCCTCTCCCAGCGGGTGGTGACCTGGTCCAGGGTGAGACCCCGCTCTCCGGCGTCTATGAATGTCTGGATGAGCCAGATATACTTGTCGATGAGTTCGGTTATCATCAGCTTATCTTGCTATAGTCCTTGATGTTGTACTTGTCTTTCTGGAGTTCCCGTGCAAGCTGTAGATTCTTGGGAGTCGAGAGGAACGGATCCGACTCCAGGATATGCTCTGCGTATACCCTGGCTTCGTTGAGGATGCGGCCGTCGTGAACGAGCGAAGCGATGTTAAGGGTTATGGGCAGTCCGCTCTGCTGGGTGCCTTCGAGGTCGCCGGGCCCGCGCATCTTCATGTCTTCCTCAGCCAGTTCGAAGCCGTTCTCGGTCGCGACCATCAGGTCGAGGCGGCGCTGTGACTCCTTGGAGACTTTCTCGTCCTTGACGAGTATGCAGTAGGACTTCTCGCTTCCGCGCCCGACGCGGCCGCGCAGCTGGTGCAGCTGGCTGAGGCCGAAGCGCTGCGCGCTCTCGATGACCATGACGGAGGCGTTCGGGACGTCGACGCCCACTTCGATGACGGTCGTGGACACGAGGATGTCGGCGCGGCCGGCCGCGAATGCCGACATGTTGAAATTCTTGACTTCGTTGGTCTGCTGCCCATGTACGATGGCGACCTTGTAGTCCGGCAGGGGGAAAGCCTTGACGATCTCTTCATATCCGGCTTCCAGGTTCTTCAGGTCCATTTTTTCGCTCTCAAAAATGAGAGGATAGACGACGAAGACCTGGCGGCCCTTTGCTATCTCGTCGCGCATGAACTTGTAGAGTGCGCGACGCTTTCCCTGCCCGATGAGCATGGTCTGGACGGGCTTGCGGCCCGGCGGCAGTTCGTCGATGACGGACACGTCCAGGTCGCCGTACAGCGTCATCGCCAGCGTCCTCGGGATCGGCGTGGCGGTCATAACGAGGACGTGCGGCGGTACGCCGGGCCCTTTGGCCCAAAGCTTCGAACGCTGGTCGACGCCGAAGCGATGCTGCTCGTCGATGATGGCGAGGCCGAGGGCGCGGAAGCGGACATCCTCCTCGATGAGCGCGTGCGTGCCGATGAGGATGCCGATGCTGCCGTCCTCAAGACCGGCGTGGATCTCGCGGCGCTCCTTGACGGTGCTGCTGCCCGTCAGAAGTGCGCAGCGCACGCCGGTGCCGTCGAGATACCTCTTGACATTGGCGTAATGCTGCTGCGAAAGGACTTCCGTCGGGGCCATGATGCAGGACTGGAAGCCGTTGCCGTAGGCGATGAGGCAGGTGAGCACGGCGACCATGGTCTTGCCGGAGCCGACGTCTCCCTGCAGCAGGCGGTTCATCTGGTGGCCGCTGGTGAGGTCGGCACGTATCTCCTTGATGACGCGCTTCTGAGCGCCGGTCAGGTCGAAGGGAAGCTTCTTGTACAAGGCGTTGAAAGACTCTCCGACCTTTGGCATGCGTATGCCGACTTCGCTGCGGCTGCGTATGTATTTCTGTTTCAGCAGTGAAAGCTGTAGGAAGAACAGCTCTTCGAACTTGAGGCGGTACGAAGCCTTGAGCAGCGCATCGGCGTCCTGGGGAAAATGGATGTTGCGTATGGCGAACTTGAGAGGGACAAGCTCCTTCTCGCGCAGGATATACTCCGGAAGGGTCTCATCTATCTCCGGCAGGCAGGCATTGAGGGCGGCGGCCTGAAGGCGGTTCATCACCTTGCCGGTGATGCCTGCATTCTTGAGCTTCTCAGTGCTCGGATACACCCCGGTAAGGGTACCGACACCGGTGTGGACCTCGCCCGGGGACGGGGGATTGTCCACCTCCGGATGGACGATGTTCATGCGGCTGCCGAAGGTCTGCGGCTTGCCGAAGAACACGAACACGCTTCCGGGCGTCAGCCGCTCCCAGTTCCATTTGATGCCCTTGAAGAACACCATCTCCATCTCGCCCGTACTGTCCGCGACAATCACGCTCAGGCGCTTGACTGCGTTGAAACGCAGGGTCTTGGCGCCGTTCTTGTCCTTTGGACAATTGTCGATCTCGGTGCCGGCCTGGCTGAGCGACT
>ONNK01000026.1 GCA_900319185.1 uncultured Bacteroidales bacterium | reverse complement strand
ATCATAGCATCGGGGAGCTCGAGCTTCCAGTTCTTGAGGCGGCGCTCCAGCAGTTCGCGGCCTTCGGCGGCTTTCTTGAACTCGGCTTCCTTCAACTCGTGCTTGATGCGGCTCTTGGCCTTGGACGTGACGACCCAGTTCAGCCAGTCCTGCGTCGGACGCTGATTCTTGCCGGTCATGATCTCCACCACGTCGCCGGTCGCCAGCTTTTCCTTGATGGACACGGCCTTGCCGTTGACGCGGGCACCGGTGCACTTGGCTCCTATGCCGCTATGGATGTTGAATGCGAAGTCCAGCACGGACGAGCCTGCGGAAAGCTTGCGCAATTCGCCGGAGGGCGTAAAGACGAAGATCTCCTTTGACGGCGGTACCGGCAGGTCGTCGTCCCCGTCGTCCGTCGGAGAGAGGGTCTCGGACGATCCGTGCTCAAGCGAACTCCGCACGGCGTTCAGCCACGCGTCGAGCGCGGCTTCCTGCTTGATGCCCTTGTAGGACCAGTGCGAGGCCAGGCCGCTCTCGGCCATGTCGTCCATGCGCTTTGTGCGGATCTGGACTTCCAGGCATGCTCCGTCATCATTCTTGACAGTGATGTGCAACGACTCGTATCCGTTGGGCTTGGGATTGGAGATCCAGTCGCGCAGGCGTGAGGTGTCGGACTCGTACTCCTCGGTCACGAAGCCGAAGACCTTCCAGCAGAGGGCGTGCTCAACCGCACGGTCTTCCTCGCAGTCGATGATGAACCGTATGGCGAACACATCGTACACGCCGTCGAAGTCCACCTTCTGCTTCTGCATCTTCTTCCAGATGGAGTAGGCGGTCTTGGTACGGGCCTTGAGCTTGTACTTGATGCCGGCCTCCGAGAGTTTGGCCTTGAGGGGTTCGATGAACTGGGTGGTGATGAGCTGACGGTCGCGTTCGGTAGCCTTAAGACGGTTGGTGATAGCGCGGTACTCCTCAGGCTCGGCATACTTGAAATAGATGTCCTCCATCTCGCTCTTCATGTTGTAGAGTCCGAGCTGGTGGGCGAGAGGTATGTAGAGCAGGAGGGTCTCAAGCTGCTTGCGCTCGCGCGAAGCCTTCGGGAAAAGCTCCAGGCTGCGCATGACTTCGAGCCTGTCGGCGAGCTTCAGCACAACGACGCGCGGGTCAGTGGAGTAGCTGACTATGAGTTTCTTATAATTCTCGGCTTCGAGCTTGGTGTCCTTGGGCTTGATCGTGGCGATCTTGTTGAGCCCGTCCACCATGGTGAGGATGTCCCGGCCGAACGGGCCGGCCTGGCGGAGGTCGATGTCCTGCCTCTCGCGCGTGGCTTCGTGCAGGAACACCGCCGCGATGCATTCGGGCCCGAGGCCGATCTCGTCCGCGGCGATCTTCGCGACATTCTCCGCATGCTCGATGAAAGGCGCGCCATTGCCGCGCGTCATGCCTTCCAATGCCTTGGAAGCGATGCCATATGCCGCGGCCACAAGTTCCTTGTCCCTGCCGGTATAAGCAGGAAAGAGCTCTTCGATCCTTTCCATAGCGCCAGTGAGATTACCGTGTTATACAAAGATAATCAAAAAATCAGAACTGGAAATAGATGAAAGCCTGAAGGTCGGCGGTGATGAACTGATATACGATGAAAACTGCGGCTACGACTGCGAGTGCCATCATAGGCAGCGGCAGCATGGCGAAATTGAGTCTGTACCAGCGCTTGAAGCGCTCCGGGAGCCAGTGGATGACCATGCCTATGATCACGAGGATGAATACGTTGCGGTATTCGTGACAAATCTGCGGGATGATGGAGACGTTCCAGGCAGAGCCTATCTGGTGTACCATGTTGCGCGCCGTGCGCCAGGCCACTTCGTTGGCAGTTGCCGGATCAAGATTGGAGCCGCTGCGGAAGAAAAGGCGGGTGAATGTAATGAAAGTGAAGGTCTGCGCAATCCCCCATACAGTGCCAAGGCCCTTGAAAGCCCTTTTCCCGCCGCAGAGATGGTAGATGTAGCGGATCAGCGTACCTGCGCAGACTATGGCCGTCCAGACGGAGAGCAGGTTGAAGACGGGGGCCGGAGAGACCCTGGCCAGGACGGCGCAGCCCGCCGTCGCCAGGGCCACCGCCCCCATCCTGAGATGCCAGTTCATGTCTTTCCAGAACTGGTATCCTATGGTCCCGAGGCCGTTCAGTCCGCCCCAGATGATGAAGTTCCAGCTGGCTCCGTGCCACAGGCCGCCCAGAAGCATGGTGATGAAGCGGTTCATGTTGGCCGTGATCTTCTTGCGCCTGTCAGGATTGAACCATGCGACTATGCCCACGACGGCGGCGAATGACAGGACTCCCACTCCCACCCAGATGCTTCCTGACAGCCATACTCCGAGCGCGGCGAAGACAACGGTCCAGAAATATGTGCCGAAACTGGCGTTTCGGTTGCCTCCGAGCGGAATGTACAGATAGTTCTTGAGCCAACGGCTCAACGACATGTGCCAGCGCCTCCAGAAGTCCTGCGGGTTCGTGGCCTTGTACGGCGAGTTGAAGTTCTTCGGCAGGTAGAATCCCATCAGCATGGCCACGCCGATGGCGATGTCGGTGTATCCCGAGAAGTCCGCGTACACCTGCAGGGAATACCCGAATATGGCGCAGAGGTTCTCGAAGCCGGTGAACAGCAGGGGATTCTCGAACACCCTGTCAATGAAGTTCACCGCTATGTAGTCACTAAGTACGATCTTCTTTATCAGTCCGTTGAGTATCCAGAATACGGCTATGCCGAACTGCTTCCGTCCCAGATGCCATGGCTTGTACATCTGGGGGATGAACTCGCTCGCCTTGACGATGGGGCCCGCGACAAGCTGGGGGAAGAAGCTGACATAGAAACCGAAGTCCAGGATGTTGCTGACAGGCTTCAGCTGTCCGCGGTACACATCCACGGTGTAACTGATGACCTGGAAGGTGAAGAACGAGATGCCGACCGGGAGAACGATGCTGTCCACGCTCCAGCGGTTGGTTCCGACTATCTGGTTTCCGGCCCAGGAGAAGATATCGAACACCTTGAAGTCAACTCCGAGCAGGTTGTTGATGACATCCGTGAAGAAATATGCATACTTGAAATAGCACAGCAGGAACAGGTCGATGCAGATGCTCAGGATCAGCCAGGCCTTCTTGCGCCCCTGCGTCTGAGCCGAATATATCCTTTTGGCTATCAGGAAGTCCGAGCACGTGACGAAGAGGAGTATAAGGACAGACAGGCCGCTGGTCTTGTAGTAGAAGAAAAGGCTGACGAAGAACAGGTAGGCATTGCGGAGCAGGCGGCGGTTCCTGACAAGAGTGAATCCCGCGAATACGAAGGCGAAGAAGGCCCAGAAATAGAACTGGGTGAAAAGCAGGGGAGAGCCCGCGTCGAACGCGAACACCCTGCGCAGGAAGGCGCCTGCCGTATCCGGGATGCCTGCCATCATTTCTTCCTCGCGTTGTAATCGTCCACGATTGCGTTGTAAAGCATGTCGCCGAGCAGGACATACCCCTCAGGGGTGAAATGCAGCCTGTCGGACTTGACGAGGCCGGCATCCCTCCATTTGATGACGCTGTCCTTGCCGCCCATGATGTCATAAACGTCCCACACTGCGGAACCGTACTCCTTTGCAAGTTCGAACATCGCTTTCTGCACCGTCGGGGCGTTGTGGTTGTATGTCATGCCGCGGCTGATGTATCGGTAGCTGTCATTGTTGGTGATGAAGATGAAGGCGCAGTCCGGCGACTGCTCGCGGATGAGGCGGATCAGCCTGCGGTAGTTCTCCTTGAAGACCTCCGGCTTGAAATCCACGGCCTTGCAGGCCGAGTCGTTGATGCCTACGGCGAAGATCGCGAGGTCAGGCTTGACGAGCTGAAGGTCGCGGGGCAGGTCGGGGCACTGCTCCAGCCAGGTTGTGAGCCGGGCACCGTTTACGCCTGAGCAGTAATAGTTTATGCCGCGACGTCCACTGATTGGCTCCGTCCCGGTGAGGGTGAAGGATTCTCCTTCAGGGATACGGAAACCTATAGTTACCGTGTCCGTCTCGCACGGGAGTTCGAAGAGGTAACTCTGTGTCTGTGTATCTATGACGAAATCGACCGTATCGGCGCCGCTGACGAGATATGGACGGACCTCCGGGGAGGAAGCGTAGCCGAGTATGCGGAAACGCTTGAAGCTCCAGAGCGTGTCCGCGCTTATCCCAAGACCTATGCCGACGGTCGCCAGGGAGTCGGACGTCTGCGCTGCTATGCCCATGATGCCGAAACGCGGGTTGAGGTCCTTGTGGGTGCTGGCTGCCATGGCAGAGAGCCATTCTCCTGTAAAAGAAGTCCTGAAGCTTTTGTCGGAATTGGTTTTCGCTATGCGGTAGGGGAATATGAAGCCCCTTTCTCCCATGAGGGAGTCAGCCATGGAGGTGAGCCGTTCCTGGAGCCTGTATGAGAAGTGTCCTGCCTGGACGTGCGAGCCGCCGACATGCCAGATGTTGACGCTTCGCCCCGAACCGGACATCAGCGAGTCCAGCAGGCCGTAGAAGCGGTCCTGGGCCTCCCGCGATCCGGGAAAGTGAAGCCCTGCCCTGTCCATGTGCACGCAGGACGGCTGCGGGGCGATCTCCGCCCTCGGGAGCTCCTGGGCGGGCATGACGGCGCAAAGGAGCGCCGCCAGGGCGGAGAGGATGAGTCTCTTATTCATAGTGTGTCAGTTTGTAGTAGTCGTAATAGAGCATGAGTGTATCGAACAGCATGTCACCCATCTTCTCTGCCCCTCTGGGCGTGAAATGGACGTAGTCGGGGCCGGCCAGGGGAGGGACCTGCTTCACCCATTGCGCCATGGAGTTCAGTCCTCCCATGGCCGCATACATGTCCCAGAATGCCGCCCCGGCCCCGGTCACTGAGGTGCGGAGCTTCTCCACGAATGCCGGCAGATGCTTGTAGGTCTGCATCTTTCCTTGTATGGTGGTGGACATGTCCGAAGGGCCTATGAACAGGATGCGGGATTCGGGGGCCAGCTCCTGCAAGTACCTGATCTGACGGGCGATATCATCGCAATACTCCGCTATCTTGTCTTCCCTTTTGGTAAAAGGGACGACGTTGCCTCCGTACTGGAGTATGATCAGGCGGACGTTTTCGGTATTGTAATAGTCTGAGAGCTGTTCGGCTTTGATGCCGGTGAAGACCGTGCCTCCGCAGCCGCGCATGGGTATATTGTCCAGTGCCACTCCATTCTCATTGTCGAGCATGACTCCGTATATGTCGTGGCTTCCGGAGTGCGTGATGCTGATGCGCTCAGTGCTGTCCGGAAGATCGAAACGGACATGGCGTATGTCCGTTGTCGCCTCGTATCGCTGCGTGGAATCCTTGCAGCGTATGGTCAGGTCCCCTCCGGAGGAAAGGAAAGTCAGCCGGTTGAAATAACGGCTGGATGCGCGATTGCCCTTGACGGGGAAAAAGGTGGTGACGACGGTCGTGTCGTAGTGGCTCTTCTGGGCCATGGGGCCGTAGCGGCCGCCGGCGCCGCGCATTTCGGCCGGGCCGTAGGCCAGGTAGCGGCGCGGCGCGGCCGAACTTGCCTCGGAGATGCTCAGGTTGTAGTATTCGTCCAGTACCGGCAGCCAGCCCGGGCCGCCACCGCCGAAACGGGTCTGCAGGCTGTCGCGCAGCACCTTGCTGATGCGGTCCTCCTCAATCTGGGAATCACCGTAATGCACGATGCGCATACGGTGCCGGCCTGCGCTGTCAAGCGCGTTGAAGAAGTTGTCAAGATAGCCGATGCTGTCACCGGGAAAATAGATTCGGGCAGGATTGTCCGCGAAATACTCCAGATAGTCGCTTTTACGGGCTTCCCGGATGGCTTCCATGCGTCTGGCGAGCAACTCCTCCGGGCTTTCGCCTGCCGGTTCGTCACCGGTCAGTATTTCCGCGAGGGAAGGAAAGCTGAGCGTGAGAGGTCCCATGACGATGCCGTTCCTTGGAAAGAAACGGCACAGCAGAGCCAGGGCTGCGATGACTGACAGTATAAAGAGTAGGACGCCGCGGGATCTCATCGTGTCAATCCTTGTCTTTCCACACCTTTAGGTACTCCTGGAGGGCCCACATCTCGTCGCGGTATTTGGCAGCGGCGTTGAAATCGAGTTCGGCGGCAGACTTCTTCATGCGACGGCGGTCCTCTTCGACCATCTTCTCGACCATCTCGCGAGTCATGGAGCGTATGACCGGATCCTGGAGGACCGCGGCCAGGTCGGCCTTGACGTATCCGTCGACATAGGCGGTCTTCTCCTCGCGGCGCGAGTCGAGACCGAGGTCGACGGACACAGTGCCGCGGCCGAGCTCCGACGGGTCGGGGATGTAGGTCGGGCCCTCCCATGAGTTCGGAGCGCTGAGGCGGTTGAGGCCGTTGGTGAGACGGACCTTGCCCTCCCGGCCTCCAAGTTCCGCGGCGAGGACATTGTGCTTGACCTCCACCTGCTCCGGGGTGATGTGGTGCAACTCGTTGTATTCCATCTGCTTGGCCCTCCTGCGGTTGGTCTCGCGTATGGTCTCGTCCATGGACTTGGTGATGGAATCGGCGTACATTATGACCAGACCGTTAACGTTGCGGGCGGCACGGCCGGCGGTCTGCGTGAGCGCGCGGCCTGTGCGCAGGAAGCCTTCCTTGTCGGCGTCGAGTATGGCTACAAGGGATACTGAAGGGATGTCGAGTCCTTCGCGGAGCAGGTTGACGCCTACCAGGACGTCAAACAGTCCGTTCTTGAAGTCTTCGATGATCTCCACGCGTTCGGTCGTGTCCACGTCGGAGTGGATGTAACGGCAGCGGATGCCGATTTTGGCCAGATACTCGTACAGTTCCTCCGCCATGCGCTTGGTCAGAGTCGTCACGAGCACGCGCTCGTCCCTTTCCGCGCGGACGCGGATTTCTTCCACGAGGTCATCCACCTGGTTCTCGATGGGCCTGACCTCTATCGGAGGGTCCAGCAGACCCGTCGGCCTGACGACCTGCTCTACCACAAGTCCCTCGGACTTGCGGAGCTCGTAATCGGCCGGCGTCGCGCTGACATAGACTTTCTGGCCGGTCACGGCCTCGAACTCCTCGAAGGTCAGCGGACGGTTGTCGGCGGCCGCGGGCAAGCGGAAGCCATACTCGACGAGTATGGACTTTCGCGAGTGGTCGCCGCCGAACATGGCATGGATCTGCGGCAGGGTCACATGGCTCTCATCTATGAAGGTGATGAAGTCGTCGGGGAAATAGTCGATCAGGCAGAACGGCCTCTGGCCCGGCTTACGCCCGTCGAAATAGCGGGAATAGTTCTCGATGCCGGGGCAGTAGCCCATCTCCTTGATCATCTCCAGGTCATATTCGACGCGCTGCTTCAACCTCTTGGCCTCCAGATTCTTGCCTATGCTCTCGAAATAGTCGAGCTGGAGTTTGAGGTCGTCCTGAATATGGCTGACGGCGGCTATGCCGCGCTCTTTGGTGGTCACGAAATTGTTGGCCGGATAAATGGAGATCTCGTCCACTTCCTCTATCCTTGCGCCCGTCACGGGGTCGATAACGGAGATGCTCTCCACTTCGTCCCCGAAGAACTCTATGCGCATGGCGTTGTCCGCCCCGCTGAGGTAGACGTCTACGGTATCGCCGCGCACACGGAAAGTGCCGCGCTTGAACTCGACCTCGGTGCGCGAATACAGCGCATCCACAAGCTGGTACAGCAGCCTCGTGAGGCTGCGCTGCTCGCCCTTTTTGACAATGACCGTCTGCTCGTGGAAATCATCGGGGTTGCCGATGCCGTACAGGCAGGAGACGCTGGAGATGACGATGACGTCGCGCCGTCCGCTCAGCAGGGCGCTGGCGGCGCTCAGGCGCAGTTTCTCGATCTGGTCGTTGATGCTGAGGTCCTTCTCAATATAGGTGTCGCTGTTCGGCAGGTAAGCCTCCGGCTGATAGTAGTCGTAGTACGACACGAAATACTCCACAGCATTGTCTGGGAAGAATGACTTGAATTCGCCGTAGAGCTGGGCTGCGAGGGTCTTGTTGTGGCTCAGGATAAGGGTCGGCCGCTGGAGACGCTCGATCACGTTGGCCATCGTGAATGTCTTGCCCGAGCCCGTGACGCCGAGCAGCGTGACGTCCGTCACGCCGTCATTGAGGGCCGAGCAGAGCTGGTCGATGGCCTCCGGCTGGTCTCCGGAGGGCTTGAATGGCGACTGTATCCTGAACTTCATCTACTGGTATTTGGAGAGGAATTCCAGATCGTTGTCGGCCTTGATGCGGTCGATGATGGTGGTGACGATGCGGTAGGTGCGGCTGTCCTTGGTATAGACAGCGGGGGTGATGAACTTCACGCGCCCCTGGCGCAGCAGTTTCTGCGTGCTGGTGCGCTTCTTCTCATTGCTGGGGTTGAAGACGGCGATGGAGTTGCCTCCGAACATGTTGACGATCTTCATGCAGGGAACGTCAGTGTCCCCGTCCCCGAAATATATCATGTGGCTGAAGGGGATGCGTTTCTTGTCGTCGGCGATACTTGAGTTGACCATCTTGTTGTCGCGGGAGCTGAAGATGCCCTTGCTGATCTTGAAGAGGAACTGGGTCTTGGCCGTGTAGTCCACGGCTATGCCGGGCCACTCCGCCTCGCCCTTCTCGTCATAGATGAAGGTTCCGGCAAAGATGTGCTTGAACTCATTCGCAATAGGGGAGCCTTCGATGATCTCCTTCAAGCCGGAGGAATTGATATAATGCTCGATCTTGACGCCGTGGGCTTCACCGTATTCGTTGATCAGCTTGAACCAGCCTTTCACGCCCTCGTAGAGCTCGATATGCTTGCCGAACTCCTTGAACTGCTTGCGGCGCAGGGGGATGTTGTTCTTCTTGGCCTCGTCGAACATCAGTTTCATGTAGGCGAGGATATTGCTGGCATCCTGGCCTCGGGCGATGCTGTCGCTCTTGGTCCAGAACTCCTCCGGAGTCTGTCCGACGGCCTGAATGAATCCGAATTCCTGCATGTTGCCCGGCGAGAGAGTCCCGTCGAAGTCGTAGATAAGAGCGATGATTGGTTTCCTTCTCATTTTCCTTTCTGATTTCACCATTTATACGGCGATTCCGCCACATTGTTTCAGATAGTACGCGTGAAGTCCTTATCTTAGTGAACAAATACTAAACCCACAATACATGGATCCGAACTATCTGAGCAAACACTATCTCTGGAAACTCCAGGAGACGGTCAAGGGGTGCTGGGACAAGAAAGCACTCTGCAACTACAACGGCGAGTCCTTCACCTTCAGCGACCTGGCTGCAAATATAGAGAAATTCCACATACTTTTCGAGCAGTCCGGCATACGAAAGGGCGATAAAATAGCCATTTGCGCCAAGAATACCGCCCGTTGGGCCGTTTCGTTCTTCGCCATCAACACTTATGGCGCCGTTGCAGTCCCGATCCTCTGCGATTTCCATCCTGACAGCATCAACCACCTGGTCGATCATTCCGAGAGCATCGCTTTCTTCGTCGATGCCGACATCTGGGTGAAACTGGATGTCGCGAAGATGCCACTCGTCAAGAGTGTCGTCAATGTGCAGGACTTCTCGGTCCTGTATTCGGCCGACGGCCTGATGGAGAAGGCTTATGCCGGTTTGGAGGCCTCATTTGCCGCCAAGTATCCTTTCGGATTCTCCCGTGATGATGTCTCATATCCTACAGACAATGCTGAAGAACTGGCCATCATCAACTACACTTCCGGTACGACCAGCGCCCCGAAGGGTGTCATGCTGAAGTACGACAGCTTCACCGCGACGGTCGAGTACGCCCAGACCAACGTCAAGGCCACTCCCGAGGACACACTTGTGTCCATGCTGCCGATGGCCCACATGTACGGCCTGGCCTTCGAACTGACATATCCGCTATGCTCGGGAGTCACCATCTATTTCCTTGGCAAGACTCCTTCTCCGAGCCTGCTGCTCAAGGCCATGAAGGACGTGCGTCCTTACATGATAGTCACAGTGCCGCTTGTGATGGAGAAAGTCTACAAGTCCTCGCTCAAGCCTATGCTGCAGAAGCCTGCGATCAAGTTCGCCACCAAGGTCCCCGGCATCCGCGGCATCATCTACAAGAAGATGCGCGAGGGCCTCGACGCCGCGTTCGGAGGCCGTTGCGGCCATTATATCATGGGCGGCGCGCCGCTCAATCCCGAGGTGGAGGACCTCTTCCGCAAGATCAAGCTCCGCTATACGGTGGGCTACGGCATGACCGAGGCCTGCCCGCTGCTTGCGTATGAGGATCCCGCCCGCTTTGTCAAGGGGTCCTGCGGCAAGCCTGTCACCTGCGCCGAGGTGCGTATTGACTCGGAGGATCCGCAGAACATCGCCGGCGAGATCCAGGCGAAGGGCCGCAATATCTGCCTCGGTTATTTCAAGAATCCCGAGGCTTCTGCCGGAGCATTCACCGAAGACGGATTCCTGCGTACCGGTGACCTGGGCGTGATGGACGCCCAGGGCAACATCTTCATCAAAGGCCGCTCCAAGAGCATGATCCTATCCTCCAACGGCCAGAATATCTATCCCGAGGAGGTCGAGGCGGTCGTCAACAATCAGGACTATGTCGTGGAGTCCGTGGTCGTGGACCGCGCTTCCAAGCTCGTGGCGATGGTTTATCTTGACGAGGATGCCATGAAGAAGGCCGGCCTGGATGCCGAGGCCGTCTCCGACGTGCCCGAGGCTATCCGTATCGCCGCCAACCGAAAACTTCCGGTTTACAGCCAGTTAGCCAAGGTCGAGGTCGTCCCTGTACCTTTCGAGAAGACCCCGAAGATGAGCATCAAGCGTTTCCTGTACAAGTAGTGACTGACATTTCGTCAGTCCTGCCGGACTGGAACGCTATTTGACTTATGATAATGCGTCGCCACATGGCGGCGCACTTTTTTGTCAATAAAACATCAACGATATGGAAAACAAAGGTAAAATCGGAGTAACTACCGAGAACATATTCCCGGTCATCAAGCAGTTCCTTTATTCGGACCACGAGATCTTCCTGCGCGAGTTGGTGGCAAATGCCGTCGATGCTACGCAGAAGATGAAGGCGCTGGCCCTCAGCGGCGATGCCAAGGACGAGGTCGGTGACCTCAAGGTCCGCATCGAACTGGACGAGAAGAAAAAGACCCTCAAGATCATCGACGAGGGCATCGGCATGACGGCCGAAGAGGTGGACAAGTACATCAACCAGATCGCATTCTCTTCGGCAGGGGAGTTCCTGGAGAAATACAAGGACCAGATCGGCAACATCATCGGCCATTTCGGCCTCGGATTCTATTCCGCCTTCATGGTGTCTGAGAAGGTGACCATCGAGTCCCTGAGTTGGCAGGAAGGCGCCAAGGCCGTCAAATGGACATGTGACGGCAGTCCGGAGTACACGATGGAGGAGTGCAAGAAGTCTGACAGGGGTACCGTCATCACCCTCTATCTCGACAAGGATTCCGAGGAATTCGCCTCCAAGGGACGCATCCAGCAGCTGCTGAACAAGTACTGCAAGTTCATGCCCGTGCCCATCGTGTTCGGCAAGGAGCAGGAGTGGAAGGATGGCAAGTATGTCGACACTGACAAGGACAATGTCATCAACAAGATCGAGCCCATCTGGACCAAGGCTCCGTCCAGCCTCAAGGAAGAGGATTACATGGCCTTCTACAAGGCCCTGTACCCGATGGAGGAGGATCCGATGTTCCACATCCACCTGAACGTGGACTATCCTTTCAACCTCACCGGTGTGCTGTATTTCCCTAAGATCAAGGAGAGGATGGCCATCGACAAGCACAAGATCCAGCTGTACTGCAACCAGATGTTCGTGACCGACCATGTAGACAACATAGTCCCGGACTTCCTGACCCTGCTGCACGGTGTGATCGATTCGCCTGACATCCCTCTGAACGTCTCCAGGAGCTATCTCCAGAGCGATGCCAATGTCAAGAAGATCTCCACCTACATCACCAAGAAGGTCGCCGACAGGCTCGAGGACATCTTCAAGAACGAACGTCAGGCCCTAGAGAGCAAGTGGGACAACCTCAAGCTCTTCATCGAGTACGGCATGCTGACCGACGAGAAGTTCTGCGAGCGCGCGCTCAAGTTCGCCCTGCTCAAGAACACCGACGGCAAGTATTTCAGCCTGGACGAGTACCGCACGGCGATCGAGCCCCAGCAGACCGACAAGGACAAGAAGGTCGTGTACCTCTATGCCACTGACGTCGAGGCGCAGTATCCTTTCATCGAGGGCGCCAAGGCGCAGGGCTATGACGTGCTGCTGATGGACTGCGAACTGGATTCGCACTTCGTCAACTTGCTCGAGAGCAAGATCGAGAACACCCGCTTCGCGCGTGTGGACTCAGACTCCGTGACCAACCTCATCCCAAAGGAGGACCGCGTGAAGCTCGAGATGAAAGAGGACGAGCGCTACGACCTCGAGAATATGTTCAAGGCCGTGATGCCTTCGGAGAACGAGTATTATGTGATCGGCGACAACCTCGGCGAGGATGCAGCGCCTATCCTCATCACCCAGAGCGAGTTCATGCGCCGCTACCGCGAGATGAGCGCCCTTGGCGGGGGCATGAACTTCTACGGCGAGATGCCTAAGTCGTACAATATCACCGTGAACATGGACAACCCGCTCGTCGCGCAGATCATGGCCGCGAAGCAGGAAGGCGTCGCGCCGCAGGGCGAGCTCCCGCCGGAGGCTCCGAAGGATGCCTCCGATGCGGAGAAGGAAGCCGCCCGTCAGGCGCGCGACGACGTCCGCCATGCCCACAAGGCCGACGTCGAGAACTTCGCCCGTTCCAACGAGATGCTCCACCAGATTGCCGACCTGGCCCTGCTTGCCAACGGCATGCTCAAGGGCAAAGCCCTGAGCGACTTCATCGCCCGCAGTGAGAGAGTCGTAAGGGATGCGTTCTTGAAATAAAACGAAAGGGACCCGATCGGGTCCCTTTCTTATTTCCTGTCTATCAGGTTGAGGAATTCGTTCCTCGTCCTCGCCGAACTTAGGAAGATACCCGAGAAGGCAGAGGTGGTCGTGACTGCGTTTGACTTCTGTACGCCGCGCATGGACATGCAGGTGTGCTGCGCCTCGATGACGACCGCGACCCCGAGCGGATGCAGCGACTCCTCGATGCAGTTGCGGATCTGTACGGTCAGGCGCTCCTGGACCTGGAGCCTGCGGGCGTAGGTCTCCACGACGCGAGCGATCTTGCTCAGTCCGGTAATCTTTCCGTTAGGGATATATGCTACGTGGGCCTTGCCGATGAATGGGCACATGTGATGCTCGCACATCGAATAGAGCTCGATGTCCCTGACTATGACCATCTGTTTGTACTCCTCGTCAAAAATGGCCTTCTGGATGATCTCGGTGCCATCCTGCTCATAGCCCTGGGTCATGAACTGGAGCGCTTTGGCCACGCGCTCGGGGGTCTTCACGAGCCCCTCGCGCGCGGGATCCTCACCGATGAGGCGGAGTATCTCCTTGACGTGGGACGCAATCTCCGAAGTCACTTTTTCATCGTAAATCTCTTCTTTTGTATATGGCATAGGATATGTAGTATTTTTTTCTATCTTTGCGGAAAATTTCCGCACAGCAAATTTAGGAAAAATAATAACAACTTAACTATTACCGAGTATATGTATTGGACATTGGAATTTGCCGGTAGCCTGGACGACGCACCGTGGCCGGCAACTAAGGACGAACTTATCGACTACGCCAACCGTTCCGGCGCTCCCGAGGAAGTGATCGAGAACCTCTCGGAACTCGAGGACGACGGCGAGATCTATGAAAGCATCGAAGACATCTGGCCCGACTACCCCACGAAGGAAGATTTCTTCTTTAACGAGGAAGAGTATTAAGAGAGAATATTACTCTTAACATACTGATTTACAGCGAGATGAGCAAAAATAATTTGTTTGTCTCGCTGTTTTTTTAGGTCATTTGTTTGCCGAATTTGTTTGTCTCAGGAGACATCGAGCGATTCGTCAAGGATTTCAATCTCCGGAATATTCGTAGAATGATGCAATTTGCCCGAGAATTTGAGGATTTCGAGATTGTGTCAACACTGTCGACACAATTGCCGTGGTCCGGGCCGATGCTGCCCTGCTCCTGCGGTGCCTATGCCCGATAAAGCAAGCGGTACTTGCTCATCTGAGAGTTTGGTTCGATACGATGCACTCATTCCACAACTACGAAAGTAAACCTTTAGAGAGCTCCTTATTTGTGATGTTAAGTTGCGATATTTGCAATTATCTGTAAAAATAAACAATAAGGAGCGCAAAAACCGAAAATTATATGTATTTTTGCTCTGTTAAATATTTTGATACATGTTAGTAAGTTTTTCATTTGGGAACTTTAAGAGTTTCAAAGACGAGAATAAGATTAGCCTTGTGGCCGAGTTAGCAGACGCCAAAAATGAGTATTCTGTTTTTACTCCTTTTGAGTATTCGGTGCTTAAGACAGTTGCTGTTTATGGTGCAAATGCTAGTGGAAAGTCTAAACTGTTTGATGCCGTAGCTTTCTTTAGAAGTGTTGTTTATCCTCCGCGCAACGCCAATAAGATTCCTGCCTTTGACTTCTGGAAGGGTCATTTTGACTCTTTCCGTCTTTCTACAAAATCGGCAGAAGAGCCGTCTTTCTTTGAGGCCGTTTTCCTTTTGGAGAGCATTCAATATCGTTATGGAATAGAATTGAATAGTAATGGCATTCTTGAGGAGTGGCTATATAGAAAGAACGAAAGAGAGACTCTTATTCTATCAAGAAAGGTAGATGAGGACGGTGATTTGAAAATGAAGATAGGTCGGACATACATTAATGCGAAAGTATATTCGACCGTCGTATCAGCGGGAATGGTTTCATCAGAAGTACCTTTGCTCACTCTTTTAGCAACGTTTAACGACTCATTGTCAAAGGAGATAGTACAGTGGTTCGGGCGGATGAAGGTTATTTCTGCCAATGAACTGGTCGCTCCGATTGAAGCTCTTATGGACGAGAATAGTAAGCAAGAAATAATTGATTTCATGCGGGCTTTTGACTTTAACATTGAGGATTTTGCCATGCATGAGATTAATCCGGATTCTATTCCGGAGAAAATGCGTAGCATTATCGGAGAAGAAGCTTTAAAAGGGCCAGTATATGATGGTGTCAGTACTACTCATAGATTATATAATGACCGATATGAGAAGGTAGGGACAAGGCAGTTTATGATGGAGGTGGATGAGTCTTTTGGAACAAATCGTCTGCTCCGCCTAAGCTGGTCAATCCTACGTGCATTAAAGGAGGGCAGGACTTTGCTGATAGATGAAATTGACTCTGGTTTACACCCGTTCATTGTCTCGACAATCATTAAATTGTTCTATCAAACCGACAATCGTGCTCAACTTATTGTTAACACTCAAAACACATCGCTACTGGCGTATCCTATCGGATATGAGGATAACAATAAAGACAAGAAGTATTTGTTCCGCAAGGATCAGATATACATTGTTAACAAGAACCGCTACGGAGAATCAAATGTCTATCCGATTACCCATTTTCAGCGTAATATCAGAACGAGTATTGAGAAGATGTATTTGGATGGACGGTTAACGGGGGTGCCGTATGTTGAGTTAGATAACATTCTTGATCTTATTAGCCATGAATCATAGGGATAGGAAGGATAACTATAAAAGGACAACTGATAAGGTTAAACCTCCTCGCCAGTATATCCTTTATGTGGAAGGTCGGAATACCGAGAAAAGCTACTTTGACCTTTTGAAAAAAGCAAATTGTAGGGTTATTCCAGTGACCAAGCGAGGACATGGCATATCGAAATGTGTTGACTTTGTAAATGATTCGGATAAAGCATGGAAGTCTTTACCTAAAGAGGAGAAGAAGAAATATGATAAGAGATGGCTTGTATTCGACAATGACGGCAGGGATGATTTCGATGCAGGGATTAAGTTGGCCAGGAAAAAGAAGTTTGGAGTAGCATTCTCGAACATGTGTATTGAGTATTGGTTTATGCTTCATTTCTATAATCATGACGGGAGTGAAATCCCATTAATTGGCGATTCACACTCAGCGGCTCAGATCAAAAAGATAAATGACTTCATTAAGAAATATAATAAGAAAGCCGAATCACCTGTAGCAGAATATGATGCAGGCAGCAAGAAGGTTGAAGAAGACTTCTTTGACTTGATGATGGCTATTGATCCTGTGAGTAATAAAAGCCGCGTTGTATCAGCCTTTGAGCGGGCAAAAATTATACATGAAAAGAAAATTGCGGTTGGAGCGGAGTTCCGTGAATCTGTGACGACAATATTCGAATTGCTTTTTGAACTAGGCGTTATTGAGAAGAAGAAAGACGGGTATGCTCTGTTTCGGAAATAATAGTTGATAGAATGTGGTCAGATAAAGAGACAACACAAGACCTGTTGGGGTATACCGTACATGCGTCGCTGCTTAAAAACGTAGTGACGAATGAAAAGAATCTACCCATTACAGTGGGTC
>ONNK01000095.1 GCA_900319185.1 uncultured Bacteroidales bacterium | reverse complement strand
GCCGCGCCAGCGGCGACAACGGCGGCCGTGAGCGGCCCTGCCGCCACGCCCGCACTCGCGGCCGCTACCGTCCTCAGCCGCACCAGCGGCAGGACGAAGCACGCGGCCGTTCCCGCAAGCAGCGTGATGCGGTTGAAGCGGAACAGCGATGTCCGCCGCATCACCAGCAGGAAAAACGCGTAGAATATGGCCAGATACAGGCTGCTCCTGCCGATATATAATAAGAATTCACCCATAGCGTCCGTTTACTAATTATTCTATATCTCACCTCTTTCCATCCGACACTTCATCTTTCATCACACCGCGCCGTTGTCACTGGCCTCTATTGTCCCTGTGGGCTTCGATCCGTGCGATAAGTTCCTTCAGCTCGTCGAGATCCATCTTGTCCTCCTCCACGAACTGTGACACCAGTTGAGAGTACGAATTGCCATAATACTTGGCGACGACATCCCCTATGGTCGACCCGCGATACTCCTTCTCGGAGATCAACGCAGTATACTGGAAACTGTTCGCCATCGGACGCCTCCCAAGGAAACCCTTCTCCTCGAGGAACTTCACCTGCGTCGCCACAGTGTTGTAGTTCGGTTTCGGCTCCGGCATCCGGGCAACGATGTCGCGGATGAACATGTCACCGCCATCCCACACTATCTGCATGATGGCCTCCTCTTTCGCTGTCAGTCTCGATTTCATATATAGTTCAGTTTTAACATTTTTCCTTCATCACCCCTCGCATCCTCAACACCTCAGATATCCGATAACCCACCACCGCGTACATGATCCAGGCAATGATTCCGATACAAAGATAAGCAAGTTTTTCGAAACTCCTAATTTTTTTAGTAGAAATATTAACTTTTTTCGGACACTTCCCTGCCAGCCCTTCTCCTCTGGCGATTTCGACCAAGCGCACAATCGGCCTTTCAACGGCAAAAACGCGGCAGATGCGACATTACAATCCCGCATCTGCCGCGAAAACCGCCACCAAATGCAGAAAGTGCTCTTGAAAGGAATTGAGAAACACGGCTAAACCAAATCAGGCCACCGCCCCATACCTTTTTGCCCCCATTTTACCTAAATAACACTCAGGAAAACAACTCTTGATCAACCCCAGATGCCCTTTTTGACCATTAGCCATTTCCATTTTGTGTAAACGGATAGCGAACCCTATCTTTCGGACAAAAAAGGAGATGGAAGAAGAAGTAAAGGATATATGGCACGTCTATTCTGACGGAACACGGGCGGACATACCGTTCGACACTACCGAAGACAAGGTCTATACTTGGAACAGTGTCGCCATCAGTGCAGAGACAGCGGGTGTGAAGGTATTGGTCCTGACGATTAACGATACGCACCTTCACTGCCTGACAAAAGGAGATACGGAGAGAGTGGCCCATTTCAAGAAGGTGCTCCGACAGCGTCTGGCAAACCGTTTCACCAGGATACATTTCGCATGCAATCCTGTCCGGACGAGGAAAGAAGCGATGGCCAAATTCATGTATGTCTACCGCAACTGCCTGGACTTCTACAAGAAACTGCCCGGGGAGTATCCCTGGGGGTCGGGCAATATCTATTTCTCTGAGCACAAACCAAATCCGGCAGACCATCGCATCGGCGACTACTCGCTGCGGGAGCAGTACCGTATGTTCCGGACCAAGATGAAACTGCCGGAAGGATGGATGGTCGACACTTACGGGCGCATCCTCTCGGACAGTTTCATTGACTATGTATCAGTCGAGCAGTTGTTCGTCTCGGTCCGTTCCTTCATCGCTTTCCTCTACGTCCGGCGGGAAGATGAGGTCGCACTCAAACGGGAGATTCACCGTAATTACCTGGAGTCCAGAAGTGTCCAGGACCTTCGGAGAATCGGGAACGAGTACTGTGTCCAGGCCTGCGGCAAGACTCTCGTGAAGGTCAATGTCCGGGTCCGCCTGGCCATCGCGGCCACGATGATCCGCGAGGGCATCGCCGGCCGCTCCGCCAGCCTCGCCAAGGCCCTGCTCCTGAAACCGGACGATCTGACCTTACTTATATGATGGTCGCCCCTGCCTGAATGATACCCGATCTGCCCCGAACAACACCATGCAAGCGCACTTTCGGCCTTTCAAGGGCAAAAACGCGGCAGATGCGGGATTGCAATGTCGCATCTGCCGCATTTTCTGCCGTAGAATGCCCTTTATGCTCTTGGTCGATATTGGCTTGCTGCTCTTGATCGATATTGGTTTGGACTGATCTCACAGCTCCCTTTGGCTGAGGGGGGATGAACAAAGGTTACCAATAAAGGGTGAGGGAGGGAGACTGTAGGGGATAGAGAAAGGGACCGAGTCGACAAAAGGGCGGTCTATAGGGAAAAGAGAAGGGAGAAGGGAGAAGGGAGAAGGGAGAAGGGAGAAGGGTGAAGAGTGACGGGCGAAGGACAAATGACGAGGCAGAAGGGCAGAGGGTGACGAGTGAGGGGCAGAGGGTGAGGGAGTGTCAGCGCTCGAAGTGCTGGTAGTCTTTGCTGCGGGTCCAGGAGCCGCCCCAGTGGAAGCCGTGCTCGAGGAAGAGGCGGTGGCAGAGGTCGCCGCGCTCGATCTTGTAGGGGAAATCGGCGGAGCGGTCGACATACGGTGCGGCGGAGGCGGGCTCGACGATGCGAGCGCCCGCCGCGGTGACCCTGAAATAGGGATTGTATAAGGGATTGATGTCCACTGCTTCTCCGTAAGCGTGCCTGGAGACAGAACTCATGTGGGCCTTGCGGCGGTAGTTGAAACAGGAGGAGTTGTTGGAAAGCATGGAGGCTTCGTCGTCGCCATCATAATCGTCGATCAGACGCATCCGCTCGATGGGATAGCCGGCATCATACAACTCACGGAATATCTCCAGGAGGTCACCGGCGATGGATTTGTTGGCGACCATCTCGCCGACCAGCGTCCGGCCGGACAGGTCGCGGTGCAGCACGCGCAGATACCGGAGGTCCTCCACTGCGACGGGACAGCCGTCCCTGTAGGACCGGCCGGACATACGGGCGAAGACCGCGCTGTCGACCGGGACGGCGGAGAAGAAGGCGGCGGGGCCTCGGGAGGCGAGGAGCGCCTCGGGGACGGAGTCCCCCGGCGCGAACGCCTCCGGGCGGGAGTCAAGCCCGCCCCGCCCCGCCGCCCCGAGCGGAGCGAGGGAGTCCGCCGCCGCGGCCGCACTCCGGCCATTGCCGGAGAACAGGGCGGCCGCCCGGCGGCCTGTGCCGCGGCAGCCGCCGAGCGCCAGCAGCGCCGCGGCCGCCAGCATCAACAACGAATACCTGATCGTCCCCTTCATCAGTCAGGCCGCATGGTCAGTTCTTCGAACTTTGCCTTCATGGTAGGATTGCTGCTGGTCAACTTCTTGATCGTCAGCGCATCAGCCTTGTCATTGGCGATGCGGAGATTGTTCTCCGACCCTATCAGCGCTTCCTTGATCTTCTGCAGATGGGCAATCGACTTGTCGATCTCATCGATGGCTGTCTTGAACTTCTCGCTGGCCAGCCGGTAATTGCGGCCGAACGAGTCCTTGAACGCCATCAGCTTGTCCTCGAAATTGGTCACGTCGATGGACTGGCTGCGTGCCTCGGCCAGCTGCCGCTGGTAGTCCACGGTCTTGCGCGCAGCCCCCACAAGCAGGGTAATCATGGACTTGAAGAACTGCGGCCGTATCACATACATCTTAGGATAGCGGTACGATACATCCACTATGCCGCCGTTGTACAGCTCGCTGTCAGGCTCCAGCAGCGACACCAGGACGGCATACTCGCATCCCTTGGCATTGCGGTCAGCGTCCAGCTTCTTCAAGAAATCCTCGTTCTTGTGCTTCGTCGCTGTCTCATCCATCTCGTTCTTCATCTCGAACATGATCGAGATATACTCAAATCCATCCACGAAATCACGGAATATGAAATCGCCCTTGGAACCTCCCGAGGCGTCATTGTCCTTCTCGAAATAGGCATTCGGGAACATGGGGCGCATCTCGCCGTTGAAGATCGTGCTGCAATGCACCTCCAGCGTCTCGCCCACCATCTTGGTGGAGAGACGCGTCTTGAGGTCCTTGTAATAAGCGACCTGTTCCTCGGCCGCCTTCAGCTTGCCCTCATAGGACTCCTTGATACTGTTCTCGCGTACGGCGGCCTCGGACTTAGCCAGCTGCGCATCAGCCTTCAATTGTGCAATCTCATTCTCCTTGGTCCGCAGAGTATCGTTCATTCTCTGCTGCTCCTGCATCACGGCTATGCGCAGGGCATCGGCATTGTGGTTTACCACAGCCTTCAGCTCTGCAATCTCCTTGTCCTTACCGGACAAGGCGGCAACCGCCTGCTGCTCGCGCTTGAAAAGCTCGTTCTGCCAGGCTTGCTCGGCCTTTGCTGCGCGCGCCTGTTCTTCCGCCTGCTGCTGGCGGTGCAGCTCTGCGAGCCGCCGCGACACCTCGGCGTCGAACTCGGCGCCCTTAACCTGACTTAAGATCGAGGCATAATCAGCCTCGTCCACGGAAAAAACACTTCCGCATTTGGGACATTTCAATTCTCTCATACTCATATCTACCGTACAGACGGTCAATCCTTACAAAGTTAATAGTTTTTTCTGTTCAAAACCTGCCGCGAAGCATCATAAAAAGCTGGAAGATTCCAGTTATTTTCGTATATTTACTTGTTTTTTGGAAAACAAGTAGTGTATATATGAAAACCAACAAGATCGACGTAGTACTCGGGCTCCAGTGGGGCGACGAGGGCAAAGGCAAAGTCGTTGACGTATTAACTCCTGATTACAAAGTCATTGCAAGATTCCAGGGAGGCCCGAACGCAGGGCATTCGCTGGTCTTCGGCGGCGACGGATTCGTGCTTCACACGGTCCCGTCCGGTATTTTCCGCAAAGACTCGGTCAACGTCATCGGCAACGGCGTGGTCATCGACCCCGTCATCCTGATGGACGAGATCCGCGCCATCGAGCAGAAAGCCGGCGACATCACCGGCAAGCTCCTTATCTCCAAGCGTGCCCACCTTATCCTCCCCACGCACAGGATGCTCGACGCCGCCAGCGAAGCCTCCAAGGGCAAATCCAAGATCGGTTCTACCCTCAAGGGTATCGGCCCCACCTACATGGACAAGACCGGCCGCAACGGCCTCCGCATCGGCGACATCCTTTCCCCCGAGTTCCAGAACCGCTACAATGCCCTGAAGCGCAAGCACTTCGGTCTGTTGTCGCAGTATGACTTCCAGTTCGACATCACCGATTACGAGAAGCAGTGGATGCAGGCTGTCGAAGACCTCAAGCGTTTCCAGTTCATCGAGAGCGAGCTCGTCATCAACAAATACCTCGACGAAGGCACGCCCATACTCGCCGAAGGCGCCCAGGGCTCCATGCTCGATATCGATTTCGGCACATATCCCTTCGTCACCTCATCCAACACCATGACTGCCGGTGTCTGCACCGGCCTCGGCGTCGCCCCCAACCGCGTCGGCAAGGTGATCGGTATCTTCAAGGCCTACTGCACACGCGTAGGCAGCGGCCCGTTCCCGACCGAACTCTTCGACGAGACCGGCGAGAGCCTGCGGCAGATAGGCCACGAGTTCGGCGCCACCACGGGCCGCCCGCGCCGCTGCGGCTGGCTGGACCTCGTGGCGCTCAAGTACGCCGTGATGATGAACGGCGTCAGCGAGCTCATCATGATGAAGGCCGACGTCCTCAACACCTTCAAGACCATCAAGGTGGCGACCGCCTACGAGATCGGCGGCAAGCGTATGGACTACTTCCCCTTCGAGAGCGGAGAGGAAGTCACCCCCGTATACAAGGAGTTCCCCGGCTGGGAAAGCGACATCTGCGACGTCCGCAACTACGCTGACTTCCCGCAGCAGCTCAAGGATTACATCGCTTTCATCGAGAGCGAGACCGGCTGCCCGGTCAGGATCATATCCGTCGGCCCCGACCGCGAAGCCATCGTCGTCCGCTAGCCCTTTCGCCGCGCTCAAACTTACAGGGCGCTCAGTATAAAAGCACAAATCGCTTGGATTTGTGCTTTTTTTGATGGTCTAAGGACAAAATAAGCACAAAAGACCGAGGTTTGTGCTTACTGAAGGCCTCCTATCCTCGTTTTAGGAACAAAACTAGCATTTCTGTTCCTGAAAGTCATCGGGCATCGGTGGTTTGTCAACGAAATTTAGTAAAGAAATCTACGAAAAGATTTCGTAGTTTAAAATAAATGTCTATATTTGTCATGAAGACCAATTGCACGACATCATGAAACAGAAACTCACGGCAAAGGAAGAGGAGATAATGAACATCTTCTGGCAGAAGGGAGAGCTGTGCATCAGGGAACTGGTGGACTCCTTCCCGGAGCCGAAGCCCGGCTATACCACCGTATCCAAGCAAGTGGGATTCCTTGAAGAAAAGGGATTCCTGCAACGCAGACCCATAGCCAACACTTTCCTTTACAAGCCCGCCATCAGCGAGCGCGACTATCACGGCATCACCATCGGAGACGTCGTGAACAAGTACTACGGCAAATCCTACTCCAGCCTGGTCCTGCACTTCGTCGAGGACAAAAAGATGGACCTGGACGAACTCAAGGAGATCATCGACCTTATCGAGCACAAGGACAAATAACCATGCCCCATGCTGAACCTT
>ONNK01000111.1 GCA_900319185.1 uncultured Bacteroidales bacterium | reverse complement strand
CGGTTGAATACAGGCTTTTCAGGAGTACTGTCGGAATCTTTGATATAGTAGCCGGTGCGCTCGAACTGGACGGCAATGCCAGATGCATCATCGAGCAGGGCCGGTTCTGCTTCTGTCTGCCGCCGCAGGAAGCGCGGATGGGCGCGGACGAAGCGCGCAAAGCCGGCGATGCACTCGGCCTTGCGCCGCGACAGGCCGCACGGCGCCGCCTGCTGCCCAAACAGGCGATGGGTAATGGGCACGAACTTGAGTCCAAGCGCTTTCGTGACAAACCGCCGCCAGCCGGCATCGACGCGAGGCACGACGCTGAGATAGGCCACGCCCGCAATACAGCCGGCGCCCCTGGACAATATCCCGTCACCCAAACTCCGCAAGATCCCTCACTGGATCAACCGGGGTACGGAAGACACCCTCATCACCGATGAGGTGACCATGGAGTACTATAACGCCCTCAAGGCTGCCGGACAGGAAGTCTATTACGTAAAAGTCCCCGGAGCGGCCCATGCCTACTACGACTGGAAGCCTGACACGGCCACCAAGGAGACTTTCAATAAATACGGAGAGCCATATGCCCGTCAGATGGAGGACTTCTTCAACACCGTATTTTACAAATAGTTGCGTCGGACGATATTCCATATTGACGTCAACTCCGCATTCCTCAGCTGGACGGCGGTGAAGATGATCGGAGAGGGCCAGCCGGACATCCGGCTGGTCCCTTCCGTCGTATCCGGCGATCCCTCGGACCGCCGGAGCATCATCACCGCCGCCTCGATGCCCGCCAAGAAGCTGGGCATCAAGACGGCGCAGCCGGTATCGATGGCCCTGCGCGCCGTTCCCAGCCTCGTAATCGTGCGCGGAGACTGGGAGTGGTACAAGGAGTGCTCCGAAGGCTTCATCGGCATCTGCAGGAGTTATTCGCCTATTCTGCAGCAATTCTCAATAGATGAATGCTTCATCGACATGACCGCCTATCTGGATGGCCGCGATCCCGTCGAGACGGCGACAGCCCTCAAGGACGAGATACGCGACACCCTCGGCTTCACGGTCAATGTCGGCGTCGGCTCCAACAAGCTGCTGGCCAAGATGGCTTCCGACTTCGAAAAACCGGACAAGGTCCACACTCTGTGGATAGAAGAAGTTCCCGAAAAGATGTGGCCTCTCGGCGTACGTGACCTTCTATGGGTGGGGAAGAAAACCGAGGAGCGCCTCATCCAGAACGGCATCCGCACCATCGGCGAGCTCGCCACGCTGGGCATGGGCTCGCTCACCCAACTCGTCGGCCAGAAATTCGCCCTCCAGCTGCATGAGAACGCCAACGGACGGGATGACTCCCCCGTCGAGACGGAGGTCCCGGAGGCGAAGAGCATCAGTGCCGAACGCACCTTCCCGCAGGACATCACCGACCCCAAGGCGCTGGACCGAGCCCTTTTCAAGGTCGCAGGCATAGTGGCGCACCGAGTGCGCAAGCACGGCTTCCGCGGCTCGTGCGTTTCAGTATTCATCAAATACAAGGACTTCACCGTGATGCAGCGTCAGTGCACCCTGCCCGAGCCCACCGACGTCACGGCGCTGATCCTCAACGAGGCGCGCCGCATGCTCGCCGAGATCTGGAACGGCGAGACCCCGGTCCGTCAGGTCGGACTCGGGGTCTCCAGGCTCACGCACGATCCGTTCGTGCAGATGTCCCTGTTCGAAGATCCGCGGATGGACTACTACCGCGAATGGGACCGCGCCTATGACGAGCAGGCTGCGCAGCACGAGGACGCGCGCCTTCGCGCCTACGAGCGTAAATCATAAATCAAGGAAGCTCGAAAAAGTTTTCGTCCGGATACTCATCCTGTGTACTGTCGGGCTCGTAGAGGGTCTCGTTCTGCCTGGCGGTTTCACGGATGACCGCGTCGTAGCCAGTCAGTGCGGCGAACGGCGAGAACTGCGCTGCACGCTCTGCCAGCGGCATCCGCTGGAACTGCCGGGAAGTATGATGCGGCAGGTTGATGATATCGTCGTAGTTCTCCTTCATGCTTTGTGCCCTCCTATCTGGTTGTTGCGTTCCCTGGCAGTGGCGCCTTCCTCGAAGTTCATTCCCTTCAGGATGGCGTTCTTGCCATATTTGCGGCGGATCTCGAGTATAGCCTCCTGCTGACGTCTCTCCTTGTCGGTATCGAAAGGCTCTTCAAAGAGGTCCAGCTGTTGTCCGGATGCGTTCTCGTCGGTGACATTCGCGGCAGTCACGTTCAGGCGACGGACATACAGGTCCCTGTCGACTATACGGTCAAACAAGCCCAGGACGGCCTCGGTAATGAGCCGCGTGGATGAAGTCCGGCGCCCGAGGTTCACGGAACCGTGCGCCGGCTTCGGTACCGTACGGCCGTACCAGTCGCGGACCAGTTCGCCGGAATAGGCCTTACCCTTAGTACTTGACATAGAACCGGTTCCAGAATGCGATTCCCTCGGCCGGTCCACGCTCTCGTAAGCGACGTCGATGACTATCTGGTCCGTGACCAGCCGCTTTTCCACAAGGTCCATCACCAGCGAATCGGTCATCTCCCCTATCACTACCCTGGCCTTTTCGAAGGTATAGGGCTCCGTGAGTACCTGGCCGGAGCCAAGACTGTTGGCAGACGGTCGGTAAGCCTTGATATGTGCCATCGTACAGGGCTCCCAGCCCCAGGCGTGGTCTATTAGCAACTCGGCATTGACGCCGAAAAGCTTGTACAGGTAAGCCTCCCAGGCGGGGTCGAGGGAGCGGCGGGCCAGGGCGCCCATGGTATGGATGCCCGCCGCCTCCAGCTTTGCGGCTATGCCGCGGCCCACCCGCCAGAAGTCGGTCAGCGGCGTATGGTTCCACAACAGGCGGCGGTAAGTAAGCTCATCGAGGAATGCCACCCTCACCCCGTCCTTGTCGGGCTCAGTGTGCTTTGCGACTATATCCATGGCCACTTTCGCCAGATACAGGTTGGTCCCGATACCGGCTGTCGCGGTGATCCCGGTCGTAGCAAGCACGTCGCGGATCATCCGCATCGCCAGGTCATGGGCCGAGCACGAATAGGTAACCAGATAATCTGTAGCATCGATGAAGACCTCATCGATGGAATAGACATGTATGTCCTCGGGAGCAACGTATTTCAGGTAGATGGAATAAATCCGGCTGCTGACCTTCATGTAGAGAGCCATTCGCGGCGTAGCGACTATGTACTCAAGCCTCAGCCTCTGCCTTTTGTTGATCTGCTCCACCTTCTGGACCACCTCGAAGAGCCGCGGCCGACCGCCTATGCCGAAGGCCTTCAGCGAAGGCGACACGGCCAGGCAGATGGTCTTGTCGGTGCGGGACTCATCCGCGACGACAAGATTCGTCGTCAGCGGATCCAAGCCCCGCTCCACGCACTCCACCGAGGCGTAGAACGACTTCAGGTCTATCGCTATGTATGTCCGGGATTTCATCTACCACAAAGATAGTAAAATCCCGCAGGGTATCCATCAAAAAGCAGTACCCTGCGGGCAAACACCCGCAGGGTACCGTATGAAATGCCCTACCCAGCGGGTCAGAGCGAAATGGCGATACCTCCGAGGATGGTAAGGCCGGGCTCAGGATAGCCGAGCATGGTCTCGTAATCCTTGTTCAGAAGATTCATGCCTCGGGCGAATACCTGCAGCCACTCATTGACCTTGAAGCCGATGCGCGCCTTGAGGTCGACATAGTTGCTGGTGACGGCGTTCTCTCCTGTGGACAGGTAAAGGTCGCGGATCATCATCGCGCCCAGGTTTGCGCTGAAACGGCCAGGGGTCCAGTCGAGGCCCGCATAGGCCTTGTGGACCGGGGCGCCGGTATAGATCACGTCCATCTTCAGGAAGCTGTAGTTGGCGTTGAAGGACAGCGCGCGGTTTACACGCCAGTCGGCGGCGAACTCGACACCCTTGTTGGTAAAGGCGCCGACATTGCGGTTCTGCGGCTTTCCGTTCTCGCGCACTACCTCGATGATATTGGAGCCCTTGGTATAGAACAGGCTGAGCTCAGTGTTGAGGGCGCCGCCCAGGAAGTGCTGGCCGAAGGTCAGGTCATAGCTCCATGCCTCCTCGGGCAGGAGTTCGGCATTGGCCGAAGCATACATGTAAAGTTCGCGCATGTTCGGCATGCGGAAACCCTTGGAAGCGGAAGCCTTGATGGTCGTATTGTCACCTGGCATGTAGGAGATACCCACCTGCGGGATCCATTCGACGCCATAGGCGCTGTGGTAGTCGAAGCGGATGCCGGCGTTGAGCATGAATCTGCCGAAGACCTGCTGGTCAAACACATAGGCTGCCTCCTCGTTGAGTTTCTTGTGGTCGGCATAGATCTCGTTGACGGGGTCGCGGTAGGCATTGCCACCGTAATAGATCATTTCGGTACCGAGGGTCAGGGTGTTGCCGGTAAAAAGCGGAACCATCTGCCAGGCCGAGAGACCGGCGGTATAATCGGTACCGTGGAAAAGGAACTCGCGCGGCTTGCCGCCCTGGTTGTAACCGTCATTGATGGTATGGTCACCGAAATTGTAGTACAGGTCGATATTACCGGAAGTCTTTTCGTATTTGTTCTCCAGTGACAGGCCGGCCATGCCGCGGATGATGTCCGACCATCCGTCGAACATCGGGGCGGACACTGTACCGGGATTCTCCGAGTAGGCCTTCATCAGGCTGACGTTGGCACCTGCCTTCCAGGCGCTGCTGAGCTGATATCCGAGCTTGACCATGCCGTTGGTGGAATGATATGCGGAACTCTCGCGATGGCCGTCGGTCCTGTCATGTCCCATGGTAACGGACGAAGTGAAGCGGCCCTTCTTGTAGTTGTCGGCAAAGCTGACGCGATAGGTGCCGAAAGATCCGCCCATTGCCTTGAAATCCAGGCTGTTGCCATCCTTGACAGGCTTACGGGTGATGATATTTATGGCACCGCCCATGGCATTGGAGCCGTACAGCACGGATGCTGCGCCGCGCGAGACTTCGACGCGCTGGGCGTTGGCGGCCATATACTCGTCAGCGACGGGATGGCCGTATATCGACTCGAACTGGGGATGGCCGTCGATGAGGATGATGACCCGGCCGGCGGCGGCTCCGAAGCCGCGGAGCGAGATGGAGCCGGCGGCGCCGTTGGATACTCCGTATCCCGTCACGCCGCGCGAGGTGACGAAGAGACCGGGGACCTGCTCCATCACGGAGGGCATCACAGCAGTCTCGTCGCTGGTCGCGATGGACGCGCGGCCGACTACGGATACCGGAGCCGGAAGGGCGTCGCGGAGTACGGATATACGGGTACCCGTGATGACGGAACTAGCGAGGGTATCGGTCCTTTCCTGATTGTCGTTGTCCGCCATGAGGGTGGCGGCGGAGAAAGTCGCGGCGAGGAGAGTGGCTGCCGCAAGCCTTAACAAGTTTTTCATTTTCAATCGTCTGATAATACACAAATATACCTCGCGCGCGAGAAAAATGCGGAAATTATAGCTTTTTATTGGGAAATGTATAATTAATTGTTATATTTAACAGACTGTTTGACAGTCTTTTGTTAAGACAGCCCGTTTTCACGAGAGTCGGACAATGTATAATTAATTATGGCCAGGACGTCACGCCCCGAGAGCATCTACAAGGTTTCGGTCCACCGCAACGGAGGTCACAACTATGCCGCCACGCATCCCTTCACGGTCGGGGACGACGGACGCCGTCACTATCGTATCCTTCATTGGGGGACGGTGACGGAGGACCTGCGTTTCATCCCTGGAAAGCGCTTCCTCGAAGCCCCGGATGAGATCAAGGAAAGGTTGGTTTTCCCGGAAGAATGGGATGTGTCCGACATAAAAGGAAGTTCCCGGATGCACCACGTT
>ONNK01000110.1 GCA_900319185.1 uncultured Bacteroidales bacterium | reverse complement strand
GCGAATACGGAGCGTATGAGCCGGCCAAAGCCTCGACGGCCGCACGGCAAAGCTCGCGGTCCGTGGCGGACATTTCCTCCACGGAGGCATACTCCTCATATCCTATCCTGAATTCTTTCCTGACCATAATATTGGTTGTTAGCCGACTTCAAATATACGTATTTTTAGTATTTCTTCCTAAATTTGCATCTCCAAAAGACTATTTGAAAGCGATCATGAGACTTATACCGATATTCACTTGGAACAAGACGGTCAGGAAATTCGGGGATTCTACTCGAAAGTTGTCGAATGCGCCTTGGTTCCAGGGTGTTCTGCTCCTTTTCTGTGTCATTGTCGCGATGCTGCTGGCCAACCTCCCTGCAACGCGTACCCTGTACAAGGATTTCCTCGAAACCGCCGTTCAGATTCACTTCTCGAGTCCTGACGGAAAGATCGATATCCTCTTCCCGAGGGACATGACCATAGAGAAGTTCATCAACGATATCCTGATGGTGTTCTTCTTCTTCACGGTCGGCCTGGAGATCAAGCGCGAAATCGCAGACGGAGAACTCTCATCGACCAAGAAAGCCATGCTGCCCGTCATCGCGGCCTTCGGCGGTGTAGTGGCGCCGGCCCTCATCTTTACACTGATAAACCATGGCACGGCGGCAGCTTCCGGATGGGGCATTCCGACTGCTACCGACATCGCATTCGCGGTGTGTATAATGTCAGTCCTGGGAGACAAGGTCCCGATCTCGCTGAAAGTTTTCCTTACCGCACTTGCGATCGCCGACGACCTTATCGCCATCCTGGTGGTGGCGCTGTTCTACGGTGGTGCCATCAATCTCGGTCTCTTGGCAATAGCTTTGGGCATCGTTGTCATTACCTTGATACTCAGGAGATTGGGAGAGAAACGCATGTTGCCTTATCTCTTACTGGCAGTGATGGTATGGATACTGTTCTACTACTCTGGCATCCATGCCACCATGTCGGGCGTGGTGATGGCTTTCCTCATCCCTGTTAAACCGCGCTACAACAAGGCATACTTCTTCCACAAACGCGCCATGTACAACGCCAGGATTGACGGGTGGGAGAAGCACATCAGCCCCACTGCCTTCCCCAACGGTCCCCAGCGCCATTACCTTCGTGAACTGACCAAGATCAACAACGGCACCATGGACATGAGCTACCGCGTGGAGCATGCCCTCTCTCCCTGGGTAAACTTCCTGATCATGCCCATCTTCGCACTTGCCAACGCAGGAGTCGAGATAACCGATCCGTCATATTTCAACGTGTTCCACGTCGATCCGGTACTTGGCGGTGCAGGCATGGGAGTATTCCTGGGACTTCTGCTAGGCAAACCTGTCGGCATCACCCTCGCCAGCTGGCTCGCGATCAAATGCAAGGTCGGCGAAATGCCGGACAAGGCGACCTGGAAGATGCTCTTCGCGGTCGCCTGTCTGGGCGGCATCGGTTTTACGATGTCGATATTCGTGGATACCTTGTCCTTCAGCGATCAGCCTTTGGACGTGATGGTGAAGATGCGCGACGCCGGCAAGATCGCGGTCCTTTTGGGCTCCCTCTGCTCCGGCATCCTCGGCACTATCCTCATCCAGATCTTCCACCGCAAGGAGCGATAGAACACATCGGACTGAAGCTTAGTCACCACGTCTCTCAAAGACTACGGGGATTGTAAGGTACTGGGCTACAGGGTGTCCGTTGTCCGTTGCAGGCCCCCATTCCGGCGATTTCGAGATCAGGGAAACCATCATTGCATCCAATTCCTCACAGACACTCTCCAGGACCTTGACGTCACGTACGCGACCATCCCCCCCGACGACAAAACCTATCTTCATGGTCCCGGAATGCTTGCAATCCTTGGGGGCGTCGATCCTTACGTTCAGCCAGCGGGAGAACTCGTTCATGTCACCGCCTTGGAATGTAGGCATAGTATCCGGTTCCAACAGATAGAAAGGTATCGGTTCGTCACTCTGTTCACCATAGCGGATGACGACGATTTCATTCAATTCCTGAGGTTTCTTCAAGGTGACGACGACCACTCCGTTCGCAGCCTTGTCTCCATATTTTTCCTTTGCAGGAGCATCCTTTAGCAGTTCTATGGACTGGATGACACCTCCGCCGAGTTTATCGAACTCTTCCTTGGAGATTTCCTTTTCATCACCCCAGGCCTGCCGGAGTATAATGAGCGGTTCGGAGCCGTTGTCCACAGGGACATGGACGGTCTTTGCCTGTAGGCCAAGCCCCAGGCACACAAGCGGTAGCAGATACAGCGCCCGCAGCCCTCTCGAGAGAGGGGATTTGGATTTTGACATCATGGTAATACGATTTTTAAGGATACTGTGATTGAAGCTGTTGGCAATTGAGTAGCCGCTCTTACCGACAGCTTTCCTTATAAGCAAATACTGATATTCCCTTATATCTGCTCCACCCCTGAGAACAGCGTCATCCGCCTCGTATTCGTGGAGTTCCTGAAGATCGGAACGGAGCATCCAGATGGCCGGATTGAACCACTGGAAGGCAGAGAGGATATCCACCAGCAGGATCTCTAAAGAATGTCCATACCGGATATGAGCCATTTCATGGGCGACAATGGGTCCATGCATGTTGTCCCAGTCTTTCCGGGACATCACGATATAGCGCATCCAGCTGAACGGGTCGATGTCACGCTCCGTGACCACGATCCTGCATCCATCCTCTTCATGCACCGTTTCTCCCCTCCTGACCAGACGCATTACTGACAATACCGATACGACCACGCGTACAAGGACGAATGCGACACCTGAGAAGAACAGTACGGACAGTACAAACGGCCACCATGGAGAGGAGGTCTCAAGAACCTCCATTGCCGGAGTCAACTCAGGAATGGCTTCATCGAGCGTTCCAGGCTGGGCCACAAATCCCTCCTGAGCGATTTCCAACGGCCTGCGGATCGTGATGATACAGAGAGGCAGTACGAAACTCAGCACCGCCGTTCCCACCAGCACGATGCGGTTGAGCCGGTGGAAAGTCTCCTTCCTGAGCAGGAAGCGATAAAAAAGATAGAAAACCAGCAGGACGACGGCGACCTTGGCGTCATATATCAGAAAGGATTGCATGCTATTTCTGTTTCTCGATCAGTTCAATGAGTTCCTTCAGTTCATCCAGAGTGATCTTCTCCTCCTTCACCAGTGCTGAAACCGCATTGATGTAGGAATTGTCGAAATACTTGTCAATCAAGCCGACGAGCGAGCCCTTCTTGTATTCTTCGCGCGAGACCTTAGCGAAATACTGATAGGTAGGACCGTACGACTTGTGGTCAATGAAGCCCTCCTCCTGAAGGGTACGGACCTGCGTGGACAAAGTGCTGAAGTGAGGTTTCGGTTCCGGATACAACTCCCGTAACTCCCTGACAAACAGCGGTCCCCTGTCCCAGAAGTGGTTCATGATGACTTCTTCTTTTTTGGTTAACCTTTTCATGCCAGTTACTTTTTTTACAAATATAGCTAAAAAAATTAACTATACAACTAAAACGAATAATTATTTTACCCGTGTTTCAGAACTTATTGACTGAAAGGACATTAAACAAACTCCCTACCCCAAAACAAGGATAGGGAGTTTACATATCTCCGTAATATACAGTAACTTACAAAACACGCCCCACGCCCGTTCCGGAGGCAGAGTAGCTCACAAACCTTCCGCTTCGCTCAATCCCACCACTGCGCTTCGCTTGCGGTCCCCCCGTTCACGAGACCACGGGCGGCCACGGGTTTGTCGAGGTACTCTGCCTCCGAAACGGTAGCTGGCTATGCGATGACACCGAGTTCGCGGCCGACCTTGACGAATGCCGCGACGGCGCGGTCTAGTTGCTCGCGCTCGTGAGCGGCTGACAACTGCACGCGAATGCGCGCCTGGCCCTTAGGCACGACCGGATAGTAGAATCCCGTCACGAAGATTCCCTCCTCCGCCATCTTGGCAGCGAACTTCTGCGACAGCGGCGCGTCATAGAGCATGACGGCGCAAATGGCTGATTGCGTGGGCTTTATATCGAAGCCCGCAGCAATCATCCTATCGCGGAAGTAGTCGACATTGGCCTGGAGCTTTGTGTGCAGGTCATCATTCTCCGAAAGGATCCTGAAGGTCTCGAGCGCGGCGGCGACGATCATTGGCGGCAGCGAGTTGGAGAACAGGTACGGGCGCGAACGCTGGCGGAGCATGTCGATGATCTCCTTTCGACCGGTGGTGAAGCCGCCGACGGCGCCGCCGACGGCCTTGCCGAGAGTACCGGTGTGGATGTCGATGCGGCCGTAGCAGCCGAACTGCTCGGCGACGCCGCGGCCGGTAGGCCCGACCACGCCGGCGGAATGGCTCTCATCCACCATCACCAGCGCATCATACTTTTCGGCCAGGTCACATATCTTGTCCATAGGGGCGACGTTGCCGTCCATCGAGAACACGCCGTCTGTCACGATGATGCGATGGCGCTGGACCTGGGCCTGTTTGAGGCAATTCTCCAGGTCATCCATGTCGGCATTGGCATAGCGGTAGCGCACGGCCTTGCACAGGCGCACTCCGTCTATGATAGACGCATGGTTGAGCGAGTCGGAGATGATCGCATCCTCGGCGTTGAAAAGCGGCTCGAACACTCCCCCGTTGGCATCGAAGCAGGAAGCGTACAGGATGGTATCCTCCGTATGGAAATACTCGGAGATAGCTTTCTCGAGCTTCTTGTGCATGTCCTGGGTTCCACAGATGAAACGCACGGAGGACATGCCGTATCCGCGGATGTCCATCATCTCCTTCGCGGCCTCGATCAGACGGGGATTGTCGGCCAGGCCGAGATAGTTGTTGGCGCAGAAGTTCAGCGCCTTGGATCCGTCCTCGAGTGTAATCTCCGCAGACTGTGCGGAGGCGATGTTGCGTTCTTTCTTATAGAGGCCGGCCGCCTCGATCGAGGCGAGCTCGTCGCTCAGGAATTTCTGGAAATTGCCGTACATATTAGGATTTTTTAAAACGTTGCAAATATCTCTTACAAAATTAAGTTTTTTTCGATAATTCAAAGTAAATTTGCAACGCTTTTTAGAGTAACCGCATAATGAAGAATATTCTAGTAATCGGCTCTACGGGACAGATCGGATCCGAGCTTACAATGAAACTGAGGCACGACCTTCCGGGTGGCACGACCGTAGCAGGATATATACCCGGGGCTGAGCCTAAAGGCAAGCTCCTGACCAGCGGACCGGCAGAGATAGCCAATGTCTGCAACGCCCAGCAAATAGCCGACATCGTAGACAAATACGACATAGATACCATATACAATCTCGCCGCATTGCTCTCCGCTACAGCTGAGCGCAAACCCCTCCTCGCCTGGGACATCCAGATGAACGGACTCATCAACATATTGGAGATCGCCCGAGAGAAGCATGTCGCGGTGTTCACTCCCAGTTCCATAGGTTCCTTCGGTCCCAGCACCCCGCACGACAATACCCCTCAGGACACCATCCAGCGCCCTACATCGATGTACGGAGTAACCAAGGTGGCTACCGAACTTCTCAGCGATTATTATTATACCAAATACGGAGTGGATACCCGTTCGGTCCGATTTCCCGGCCTGATATCATACACTACCCCTCCTGGCGGAGGTACGACCGACTACGCCGTGGAAGTGTTCTACGCTGCCGTCAAGGGTGAGGAATTCATCTGTCCGATTGCCCCTGGCACATACATGGACATGATGTACATGCCTGACGCGCTTCAAGCGGCCGTGGACATCATGCGCGCAAGGCCGCAGTACCTCAAGCACCGCAATTCCTTCAACATCGCCGCCATGAGCTTCGAGCCGGAAGAGCTGTTCGCGGCCATACGCAAGCGCATCCCCTCACTCAAGGTACGCTACCAGGTCGATCCCGTCCGTCAGGCAATAGCCGACTCGTGGCCGGACCGCATGGACGACATCTGCGCCCGCAAGGAATGGGGCTGGTCTCACTCCTACGACATGGATGCGATGATAGACGATATGATCAAGAACCTCCGGATAAAGTTC
>ONNK01000025.1 GCA_900319185.1 uncultured Bacteroidales bacterium | reverse complement strand
CAGGAGATATACGCCTTTCTCTTTCAGTTCATTCCGGAGATTGGCAGCGTCCTTGTCATTTTCAGCAAAAACGCTTTTTTTGATTTCAATTACTTTCATCCGCAGTATTAAAACGTTGCAAATTACACAATCTGCGAAAGATTTCCAAATAAATCAGATATAAGAGACGAGACCCGCCGTCTCGTCCCAGAGCCTTCCGTCCAACGAAGGATCGATGAAACGGGCGGGGATGGCCTCGCTCCCCTTCCCTTTGAAATACCGCCCTCCTCCATCAGCCGCAAGTGCACGGAGGGCAGGCTGGACACCGTTCTCCGGAGACTTGCAGAACGGCTTGAAAAGCGCGTCGGCCAGAGGGTCGAACCAATGCCCAAGGTCAATCATGTTGGAATTGACGATGCCGGGGTCGGCAAGATTGATCCGGAGGCCGGGATTGCGCCGCGCGAGTTCGCGAGAGAAGCGCAGCAGCGCCAGTTTTGACCGGGCGTAGGTACCCAGTTGCGAGAAGTCCTTTTCCTTGGGACGGAGGGAACTCTCATCAATTGAAACATAGCGGCAAGTCAGCGACACCATGTTCACTATCCTGGCGTCGGGCTCCATCTTAGGCAGAAGCAACCGAGTAAGCAGGAAAGGCCCGAAATAATTGACAGCGAAGGTGTTTTCAAGCCCGTCCGTCGTCAGTGAATAGCTCCGGCTGATGACGCCGGCATTGTTGAACAGGGCTTCGATGGGCTCCTGGCCAAGGCCCCCCACGAATGTGCAGACGGAGCTGAGCGAAGCAAGGTCGAGCCGCCCTATGGAAATATCGGCCTCCGGCAGATCTGCGATGATGCGGCTCCGCACTAACGCGGCCTTTTCAAGGTTGCGGCAGGCCATGAGCACACTCCGGCCATCACGGGCGAGGGCGCGAACCGCTGCCTCGCCCATCGCGCCGGAGGCGCCCGTCACTATCGTCCTATTTCCCATATTCCATCCTTAGATTGTCCACCCAGAGTGTATTGCCGGGAGCGCCTGTAAAACCTCCCTGGCAACCGGAAGCGATATGCAGGACCGCGTGGGTGCAAGGCGTGTCAGGAGATGCCCAGCCTTCCTCGCGTATGGGTACCCGCTTGCCCTTACTGTTAACGGCATACAAGGTCTTTTCTCCGGAAATCAGGCCCATGTATGATTTGTAGCCCGGCTGGGTGCGCGCATCTCCATACAATACGGGTATGCGGCAGTCCATGACCCAGCCCTGGGTGCTCATGCCGATGCGCAGGACGGCCGTACCGACACGCTCCGCGTGGACGTTGCCGTCCGCATCCTCCCAGCGGCACTGGAGCAGCAGGAGAACCTGGCACGGGTCTTCTCCCGCGAATTCAGTCTTGTTGAAAGTGGTCCCGCGGACAAGTTTGCCGGTAGCGGGGAGATAAGCCTTGTAGTCCAGCAGAAGGGCCTCGGGGCGGCCGGTGAACGGTATCCCCCAGTCTATGTTGGCATAAGGGTTCTTGACGCCCGTAACGGGCTCGAACAGCTTCCCCCAATACAGCGAACCTGTGGCCAGCACCTGGATCTCCACAACGCCGGCCACGCGGCAGGAGGCGAATACGGTCGAGAGCTTGGCACAACGGCCGGAAGGGCCGTTGTCAGGCTCGACCGAGAGGCTGGTCTTGGTCACGCCGGACACCCTGGCATACGCATTGGAGCTAGCCCAGGGAGTCTTCGAATAGTCATATACCTTGTTCCCTTCGATGACCTCGTCAGGGCCAGGGAGATAGAGCGTTTTAACTTCACCTCCGAGAATGGCGGACTCCTTGATATGACGTACGGTCCAATGCTCGAAATCCCCGAACCTGAGTGTTTCGATACGCTGCGCGGACAGCGGAATGACGCCCACCAAGAGGAGCAGGATGCTTATTTTAACTTTTTCCATAGCCAAGCGACCAAAGGTCCCGGAAGCGCTGCGATAACGGCCGGGAGCCAGACATTCATGAATGCGGGGCTCAGCACCCGCCTTCCGCGGTACATCGCTCTTAAGCTGCGCCGGACCAGCCAGCGCGGAGTGCGGATGAGACCGACACGTACCCCGAGCTTCATCAGTTTCGGATCAAGCCTGTACAGAGGCGTGGCGATCGCGGCAGGACAGACTGTAGTCATCCATACGCCATAGGGCTTCAACTCATATGAGAGCGAGCGCCCGAAACTGCGGAGATATGCTTTGGATGCGGAGTACACAGTGATGCCGGGAACAGGAAGCCTAGCAGCCATGGAGGAGACATTGAGGATATAGCCGCTCCCCCTCTCCTTCATGGCGCTGCCGAAAAGCAGGCACATCCGCGTAACGGTATTGACATGCAGGTCCAACATCGCCTGCACCCTGTCCAGGTCTTCCACCTCCAACTCCTTGAAAAAGAACATCCCGGCGTCATTGACCAGGACATCCGGAAGTATCCCCTCTGAAGCACAGCGGGAGTACAACTCATCGGCAGCTTTCGGCTGCGCAAGGTCCTGGAATATGGTCCTGACCTTCACCGGGAATTCTGCCGAAAGTTCCGCCGATGCGGAAGCCAGCTGGTCCTCGCGGTTGCTCACGAGCAGCAGGTCATATCCGCGGGCTGCGAGTCCGCGGGCGAATTCAAGCCCCATTCCGGAGCTTCCACCCGTGATCAGTGCGACCATCTCTCCTCAGCCTTGTCTATCTCGCGGCGCAGTGCGGGCGGCAGTTCGCCCGCGCAGCGGTTGCATTTCATTTCCAGGGTATACATCCTGCCGATGCAGTAGTTGGAGTGGCGGCATTCACTGCGCTCCACCTCACCACTCTTCAACTTATTGACGAAATCGGTGTCGCGGACAAGCGCCCGCGCCATCTGCACGGCCGCGAATCCGCAGCCGAGCACTTTTTCGATGGATTCGCGCGACACCATGCCGCCGACATAGACCAGCGGCAGGCTGAGTCCCTTGCGGAACTCCAAGGCATCTTCCAGGAAATAAGCGTCCTTGTACGGGACCGTGGGGATGATCACATGCCCGAACAGGCGCACCATCGCCTTGAGCCACCAGAACTTCTTCATGTCCATATAATGCGCCAAAGTGCGGATAGGCATGGCTCCGCGCATCACTTCCATAGGTGCCTTGCTCACGAATCCCGCAGAAAGGACGATGGCATGGACGCCGAGCCGTTCGAGCTCTCTCGCGACCTCCAGGCATTCCGCGCGCTGCATACCGCGACGGAAACCGTCGTGCATGTTCATCTTGACCAGAACGCCCATATCGTCTCCAGCCTCTTTCATGACGCGCTGTATGACCATGCGCATCAGGCGCATACGGTTCTCAAGCGAGCCGCCAAAACGGTCGTGCCTGTGGTTGGTGTATGGCGAGAGGAACTGGCTGATCAGGTAGCCGTGGCCGGCGTGGATCTCGACGCAGTCGAAGCCAGCACGGCGCGCCAGGCAGACTGCATTGCCGAAATTGTCCACGAGGGCGTCAATCTCGTCCTCGCGCAGCGCGCGTGCAAACGTCGGGGAGTAGAGGTTGAAACCTCCGGAAGCCCCGACGGGCATGCATCCGCAGGTGGACCTGTGAGTCATATTGCCGCAGTGCCCCAGCTGGATGGATGCCTTCGCCCCCTGGGCATGCACGGCGTCGGTGATTTCCCGCAACGCGGGTACGATCTCCTCGCGCATCCACAGTTGGCCGTCGAAAGACAGGCCGCTCCGGTTCACGGAAGCGTATGCCAGCGTGGTCATCCCCACCCCTCCCCGGGCCACGGCCACATGGTAGTCCATCAGGTCCTTCGAGGGTTTGTTGCCGTAGGCCATATTCTCGAAGGCAGCCGATCGGATGATGCGGTTGCGGAGCGTCACAGGACCTATTTTCACCGGAGTAAAGATATCTGACTCAAAGGCTTGCATCTCATTCAGAAAATAAAGGGAATGATCCTCTTGGTCTTGTCCGGATCGAATTCGCCGGGAAAGTCGCGCGCATACATGTCATGGATGCGCGCCGCACGCGGAGCCAGGTTGGCGAAGGTCCAGAGTGCGAAGACCGCACCTGACCAGGACCATGTAAGGATGGCGAAGCCCGTCCACTCGACGAATTCTCCGAAGTAATTGGCACTGGTCACATACTTGAACATCCCGCCTTTCGGCAGATAATGCGCCGTATCACCGGGCTTGCGGAGATTCCTGATGATCGAGTCCGAACGGATGTTGACCGCCATCCCGAAAAAGAACACTGCGGTACCGAGAAGGAACGGCAGGCTCAGCAACCAGTTCGCGGGATAATAATCTTTCGGAGACAGGTAGAAGATCCAGCCGCCCTGCATGAAAGCATTGAGGGTATTGAACAGTGCCCCCATCAGTATGATGCTGAGCGGCATGGTGCCGTTACCCCTGATCTGCAGGGGAAAGATGAACGAGCGGTGGAAATAATGTAGTTCGAAAAGCAGCAGGAATATCAGGCGCACCGGATCCGTCCGGCGGTCGGAGAACCACCAGAGGAGCAGCATCGCCACGAAGACCGGAGCCTCCATAAGCATCCAGCCGAGACGGTTCCCCATGCCGGGGCCCCATTTCGGCTGATAGAACTTCCCGTATCCGGCGTCGACGAAGAAAAGGCTGACGAACACCACGACGGCGATCACCGCCATCACTATCAGGAATATCTGGAATGCATGCAGTGAGACCACTCCGCCCTACCAGTTCTTCCTGTCGAAGGTCCACTCGGGATAGAGAGCCTTCTCGTAATCGTCATTCATGAAAAGCGCCGAGTCTGCGGTCTTGCCCTTGAGCTGCCAGTTGAGCCACATGCGGGCCACGACGGCGAATGCTCCTGCATTCTTCTCGTAATACGTGCCGTGATGGCCGTCAAGGGTGGAGATCTTCACCACCGGAATATCGTCGGCAATACGGCCCCAGTCGCCGTTGGCGTTCTCGAACGCAACGTCGGCGGTACCGCCGTTGATGTAGAGCATGGGGGTATGGAGGTTGGCGAGGGACTCCTTGGAGGCCCCACTCATGGCCATCTCACCCATTCCGGAATTGAAGATCATGCAGGTCTTGATCCTGGGATCGTGGGCGACCGCAAGCACCTGGGCGCCGCCGCAGGACTGTCCCATGGCAGCTACCTTTTCCAGGTCGATCAGATGGTAATACTCGCTCTCGGGATTGATGTTCTGGTCGGTGAGCCAGTCCAGAGCCTCTAGGAGCTGCCTGGGATATGTACGGAAAGGTGCCGGGGCAGGTTCGGCGTTCTTCTTGTTGCGGTTCTTCTTGGCAGCGGCGGCAGCGGCCTTCTGGGCGGCTTCGCGCTCGGCGGCCTGTGCCGCAAGCTCGGCCTCGGTATAAGGCGTGAGCCTCTCGCCGTTGCCCATGATGGCAACTGGCTTGGTCTCGGGGTACCAGCCCCTGACAACGCCTTTCCACTGCTCATAGAAACGCTCATCGGGCATATCCTCATAAGGTCCGATGGCAAGTATGATATAGCCGTACGAAGCGACCTCGCTCAGCAGGCGGCTCATCTCCAGGCTGTTGTTGGCGCAGGCGCCGTTAGCATAAAGCAGCACGGGGATCTTGCCGTTCTTGGCGACATAGCCCTTGATGTCCAGCGGACGGTAAACCATATGGGTAGGGAGACTGGCGTCGCCGATGGCGACGGACTTGTACTCTCCCGTCCCACCGTTTTCAATGACCTGCATCTGGTCGGTCTGGGCCGAGCAGAGGGCGCCGACAGCCACAATAGCGACGGCAAGCGCGAGTAGTTTCTTGGTGATCATGTTATCAATCGTTTGGTTATACTTCTGGATTCTGTTCCGTCAAATATACTCATTCACTCCCACAATTTCAAGGATTTCAGTTTATGTTGTGGGATAGATTTCTTAACTTTACGCAGATAATGACGCTAAGGCTATGAAACTCCCTATGAAAAAACCACTTCTCCTCATCCTATTCCTGCTGGTTGCCTTGTCGGGTATGGCACAAGGTGTTCCTGCATTGGAGCAGCTCAAGGCAGATCCCAAGAAGTCTTACGGCAACGACTATCCCTACCTGTTTGAGACAGTCGAACCCACCCGCGCACCGCGCGGATACAAGCCATTCTATATCAGCCACTACGCCAGGCATGGCTCCCGTTATTACTGGAATTCCTCGCTGTACAACCAGCTGGACACCCTGATGACCGAGGCGCATGACAAACACCTGCTCACGGCCGAAGGCGAGCGGTTCTACAGCCGTTTCATGGAAGCTAAGGACGAGCTGATGACTGGCATCAGCGAACTCACCCAGCTCGGATGGGAGCAGCATCAGGGCATCGCCAGGACCATGTACAACCGCTTCCCGGAGGTGTTCCGCAAAGGCGGGAACATACTGGCTATCTCATCCCTGTCCGGCCGCTGCGTGCTCAGCATGTCCGCGTTCTGCCAGGAGCTCACCCAGTGCAATCCCGCACTGGAGATCCGCGAGCAGTCCTCGCGTTTCACCCTGGACGGCGTAGTGCCGGACGACAAGGAGAATCCACTGAAACGCGATTTTCCCAAGGCTACTCCCAGATATGAGAAGAACCGTGACAAGTTCGTAAGCGACGACCATTTGCGCGACGACATCATCAAGCGGGTGTTCACCAGTACCGAGGGCCTTCCGGGTGGACGCCGGATAGCCGGAGACCTGATCAACCTCTACACTTCCCTTCCCAACATCTACCACGAGGGGATGATGGGCGATATCATCTCCGACCAGGAGATGGTCGACCGCTGGGAGTCTTCCAACCTCGGATCGTATTCGTGGGTGTTCTCCCTCCAGTATGCCATGATCCCCATACTTGAAGATATCATCCGCAAGGCCGATGCCGTGATAGACGGCAGCAGCGACCGTGTCGCCGACCTGCGCTTCGGTCACGACAGCTGCATTGGCCCCCTGACCGTCCTGATGGGCATCAACGGTGCCGACAGGGATCCCGAGGACCCGTACGAGGTCAAGGAGTGCTATCAGAACTGGGAGACCTGCAAGGCAGCGAACATCCAGCTGGTGTTCTACCGCAGCCGCAAGGCGTCAAACCCCATCCTGGTGAAATGCATGCTGAACGGTTTCGAGGCTTCCCTCCCCATTGCCACCGACATGTTCCCATACTACAGGTGGAATGACCTTAGAGACTTCTACACAGCGAGATGCAACTCGAATAAATGATCAATCAATATATATATACCATCATGAGACAAAGTTTATTAGTTTTGGCGCTTTTGGGGGCAGGCCTCCTTTCCTGCTCCGCACCTGTTCAGAAAGTTGACAAGTATGCCATCGACTGTACCACGATACGCGGTTTCAACTATACTCCCGCGACCGTGGCAGAGCCGCGCCACCATGTCGACACCTGGGTGAAGTACAACGAGTCCGTCATAGATTTCGATCTTGATCTCGCCCAGGGTCTCAAGCTCAACATGGCGCGCGTATTCGTTCCTTACCAGTGCTTTACAGAGTTGGGTGACACTCTGACTACCAGGCTCAGGGACTTCGCCAAGCGTTGTGAGGCGCGCGGCATCGGCTTCGTCCCTGTCGTCGGCAGCGGCAGATGGACGCGTGACTCCACGCTCCTGCCCCAGGCCGACGAGTGGGTCGACTTCCTCGTGGCTGCCCTCAAGGACGAGCCCAGCCTGATGATGTGGGACCTGATGAACGAGCCCGACCTCAACAGGAGGATGAAGGAGTCCAATTTCGAGAACTGCAAGCTGATGTACAGGCTGTTCAAGGAAAAGGATCCCGACACTCCCCTTACGATCGGCATGGAGAAGGTTTCCTGCATGATCGAGATGGCCGACTATGCGGACATCCTTCAGTTCCACAACTATTCGGAGACACGGGACATGGTCCGCGACACCATCGCCAAGGCCAAGGCTTTCGCGGCCAGCGTCGGCAAGCAGGTATTCAACGGAGAGATGGGCTGCATCGCACGTGCAAATCCCTATGACGTGACTCTCGAGGAGCACATGAAAGCCGACATGGGCTGGTGCATCTGGGAGCTCATGATCGTCGAGAAAGGCTGGGGCACGGTACACGGTGTATTCTACGAAGACGGTACCGTTCGCGATCCTTCCATCCCCGCCGCCATCCTCGGCTATTTCCGCAACAGGGAGGATCCGTTCCCTTATTTTCCCGACAGGGAGGACAAGATCGGCAGCTTCCTCACCCGCTTCGACCAGTGGAAGAAAGACGGAGCGAAGGACTTCGAGACAGGCATCCATATTGCCGAGGTCGGTGCCAACATGCTCGAGTCCGCGCAGCTCGCCCCGATGTCCGAGGCCCCTACATGGCAGGTTGAGCAGTTGAGGAAAAACGGAGATACCAAGGCCCTGCGGGCTTTGCTTGAGAAATACGCCTCAATGCTGAGACCATACAAGAAACAATAAGGAAACGGGAGCCTTGAGAGCTCCCGTTTTTCTATTTCTTGTTCTTGGGTATCGCAGCAACGCGGAAGAACGCGTCGTGCGGAGTCAGGTCCCTGCGGAACAGCAACGGATAGTTCGTACGTCCCGGGACAGGATATCCATTCTTCCACGAACCGCCATCCTGGACTCCCCAGAAGGTCACGCGGTCGATGACGTCGCGATGGTCGTAGAATATCTTGAACAGCTCCTCATACCTGTCGGCGAGCTGTTTCTCGACCTCCGGCGGCAGACCGTCACGGTAGGGATCGAGGTACTCCTTGAACTCCTCGAGCTGGAACTGCGGATCGGACATGACCTGGCCGATGACCTGGCCTTCCCTCGTAAGAGGGAGCACGTCGATGTCGATCTCGGTGATCATCACCTTGACGCCAAGCGCAGCAATCTTCTCGATAGCATCCACCACATACTGGTTCTTCGGATAGTTGAGTCCCCAGTGAGCCTGGATGCCGACGCCGTCGATACGGATGCCTTCTTCCTTCAGCATCTTCACGATGTGAAGGACACCCTCAAGTTTGGAAGGACGCCATACATTGAACTCGTTGTAGTAGAGCTCGGTGTCCGGAGCATACTGCTCGGCGAAGCGGAAAACTGTCTTGACGATCTCATCACCATACTCCTCGCCACCGAAAGCGTGGACCCAGCCCTTGTCGCGGTATCCGCCCTGTTCGGAGACGATCTCATTGATGACGTCCCACGCGTCTACCCTGCCTTTGAAGTGGGTGCAGACGGTCTCGATATAGCTCCGGAGAGTCTCTACGAGCTCATCGTGACTCTTGGGATTGCCCTTCTCATCATTCCAGAAGAATTCGGGAGTCTGGTTGTGCCAGCAAAGGGTGTGTCCCATGGTGAACATCCCATGCTCTTTGGCAAAGTCGACATAGCGGTCGGCGCGTTCCCAGTTCCAGACATCCGGTCTGGGATGAAGGGACTCGGGCTTGAGTTCATTACCCGGGGTAAGCGAATTGAAATGCTTGAGGATCAATGCCTCATATTCAGGGTTGCGTCCGCTCACCTCAAACGAACTGACGGCAGCACCAATCTTGAAGGCGTCCTTGTAAACATCCTTGAGTCCCGGTATCTCGGCCGGCTCCTTCGGTGCGGAAGCGCAGGAGATGAGGGCAATCAGGGCTGCCAGGACGATGCCTATTCTGTTGAAAGCTTTCATACAGGTTTATTTAACAGGTGAATAACATCTGAAATCCCACTTGGAATTGTCGCTCTTGAAATCGAACGGAGCAAGCGTCGGGGAGCAGTCACCAAGGGAGACGAGCGCATAGGGTTCGTCGTGTCCGGGGATGAACTTCGGCATGATGCGGTAGGTTCCGTCGGTCAGCTGGTCGATACGCCAGAGCTGCTCGGGAGCGCCGGTGAATGCCGGGACGGTCTCGACCTCGGCCTTGTCGTTTGCAGCAAGGGCGCGGTCAGTACCCGCGATGACGATCTTGTAGTAAGGACCGCCGAGATAGCCGCCAGCCTCGGGAACGGGGATAACGCTCCACCTCTGCCAAGGCCTGCCCATATAGTAGCCGTTCCTGGCCCCGATGACGCCTTCAGGCCAACTGCCGACGACCTCTTCGAGCTTCTGCTCTTCGAGGACGACGTTCGGCTGGGGTTCATTGCCTCTGCCGAAACCGCGCATGCCGCCCTGGGCGCGAACGAAATCCACTTCGAGTTCGAGAGCATATCCGCTCCTGACCGACTGGATCTCATAGGTGCCCTCACGGAAAGCCTCGCCGGCCACCGGCCAGCCGTCTTTCCACAACAACGGGCGGATGCCGAGAACGCTCCTGCCGCTCTGGTCCATGTCTGCCTCCCAGTGGAAGGACATCTTCTCGACGCCTTCCTCCTCGATGTAACGGCCGAAATGGCCGGGGCCGACTAGCCTGTCTTCAGTAGTGATGACCGACTTGCCTCCGCCCTGGATCATAGAGCGGCCGACGTTGTCGATGAAGGGGCCATTGACGTTGCGTGAACGTCCCACGACGATGTTGTAAGTGGAATTGACTCCGTCGCAGCAGGTTCCGTGGGTGCCGAGCAGGTAATACCAGCCGTCGCGGTACATCATGGTCGAAGCCTCCATGTTCCTTCCCACGTCGATGGCCTCATTGCCCTCGACACGGAATCCCGTATTAGGATCGATTTCGACCTGGCGGATATGTCCGAAATACGTTCCGCAGGTAAGCCAGAGACGGCCTGTGGTCGGATCGAGCAAGACACCGGGATCGATTGCGTTGAAGTCCTCATCCACGAGGGATTCGCAGACCATGACGGGCTCTGAATACTCGAAATCAGGAGAATCCGGGTCGAGAGTCTTGTTCCACATAGTCATGATCTTGCTGGCGTGACCGCCACCCATTCCGCCTCCGGTCGTTCCGTAGATGACGAGATAGCGGTCGCCGATCTTGATGGCGTCCGGAGCGGCACCGCCGCCGGGCCTTACGGCCCCGCTGTGCCAGTTCCAGCCGTCCTCGGAGATGAGGCCACCGCCACCGGTACCGAAGGTGAAATACTTGCCGTCGCTCTTGACGATGGACGACGGATCATGGATAAAGGGAGCACCCGTCTGGGCGTGCAACGACACTCCGGCAAGGAGCATTATGGAAATGATTATCGTTCTTTTCATGATTCAAGCCTTTGATTATCAGTTGCACGTAATGGTATATCCGGTGACGGGCTTTCCCGTATCGTCGATGAAACGGGCGCAGAACTCGCTCATGCCGGGGCCGTTCATGGTGACGCCGCGGAGGATGTTCTTACCTTTCTTCAGGGTGACACGGTCGGATACGGCGCTGTCGACGCCCATATGGCGGTCACCCGCCAGCAGTAGCACCTCCTCGCCGTTGACCCACCATCTCGCAGCCTTGTTCGAGCCGACTGCAAGCCTGACGTTCTCGATGTCCTCTTCGCAGTTGATGACAGTCACGGTCCAGAAGATGACGCCGTAACGGTCCTTGTCGAGGCCGGTAGCGAAGCGGAAGAGCTTGACGAAGAAATGGTCGCTGTCAAGGGCATGCCAAGTCAATGTCGCCTTGACGAATTTCGGCTGGTCCTGCTGCGGCTGGGCGGCGGGACGGTTCGAACTCAGGTTTACCGGAGGCTGATACTCCATGGTGACCTTGACCTTGTCTCCGTCTTTGGGAAGGACTGTCAGCTGGTCAGGGAAGTACTCCACACTGAGGTTCTCACGGGTATAGGAGTCCGTGAACACCCTGTTCGTGGGATTGGGCTTACTGATCGGCTCAAGGATCATCCAACGACGGATGAAACCTTCCGCATCCGGAGCGGCCGAAGGCGTTGTGACGGGCTTGAAATAGCCTTTCAGCGCCTCTGCCACGTCGATCTTGGAGTTCTTCTTCTGCGCCTGCACCTGGACTGCTGTGACCGTCATCAAGGCCAGGAGCAGAAGGATTCTGAAACTTCTTTTCATTGTATCAATGTCTTACAAGGTTCCACTTGGAGTTGTCGCTGTCAGGGTTGAATACGCCAAGTGACGGCGTGCTGTCGGCAACGGAGACGAGAACGAGCTCCTCGTCCGTACCGGGAACGGATTTAGGCATGATCCTGTAGGTCCCGTCGGTCAGACGGTCGATTCTCCACAGTTGCTCGGGAGCGCCGGTGAATTCGGGCACCGTGACGATCTCCTTGTCCGCTGTCGCAGCAAGTGCGCGTCCGGTTCCGGCGATGGTGATCTTGCAATATGCACCGCCGATGAAGCCGCCGAGCTCGGGGACCTCGGTGATCTCCCATGCCTGATGAGGCCTGAAGAGTTCGGGACCGATGCGGAGGGCGATCTCGCCCTTCGGCCATGTGCCGATGACGTCCTCGAGCTTCTGGTCATCCAGGGCTACGACATTGTCATCGCCGTTGCGGTTGAAGCCCCTCATGCCACCGGCCATCGGGACGTTGTTGACCGCGAGTTCCAGGGCGTATCCCCTTCTCTCCGAGACAAGGCTGTACTCCCCGTTCTCGAAGGGCGCACCGGCGACAGGCCAGCCGTCCTTCCACATGAGCGGACGGATGGCGAGCACGCTACGGCCGCTGCGGTCGAGGTCACCCTCGAAATGGAACGACATCTTCTCGATGCCCTTGCCTACGATGAAACGGCCGAAGTGCCCGGCGCCGATGCGGCGGGGCTCGGAGGCAAGCAAGAGCTTTCCACCGCCGTGGACCATGTCCCTGCCGATGTTGTCGACGAAGGGGCCGGTAGGACTCTTGGAGCGTCCGACAATGATCTCATAGGTGGAGTTCACGCCGCTGCAGCAGGTGCCGTGGGTGGCGAGCAGGTAGTACCAGCCGTCATTGTACATCATCTCTCCGGCTTCGCAGGAGAGGGCGACGTCGACGGGCTCGCTGATGGGCCTGGCAGTCTTGGGATCGAGTTCCCTGATGCGCAGGTAGCCGAAATAAGTGCCATAGACAAGCCAGAGCCTGCCGTCAGGTCCCATCATGAGGCCCGGATCGATGCCGTCGCAGTCCTCATAACCGTCGGAGCCACCGAGGTCCATAGGCTCGGTATACTCGAAGTCAGGAGACTCGGGATCGAGCGTCTTGTTCCACATCGCATACACGTGGGAACTGTAACGCAGGCCGGATCCGTTGCCGGTCGAGTAGACTACCAGGTAGCGGTCACCTATCTTGATGGCATCAGGGGCTACGCCGCCACCGGGGCGGACACCGCCGCTATGCCAGTTCCAACCGTCCTCGGAGATAAGACCCCCGCTGCCGGTTCCGAAAGTATAGTACTTGCCATCGCACTCGACGATGGTGGAAGGATCATGGATATACGGACTCCCTATCTGGGCGGAAGCCACGATGGACAAGAACAATGTCGCTAGGGCAAGAAGCCCGGTCGATGCTGTCTTCTTCATATCACTTCTTCTTTTTAGGGAGTTCGGATGAGATCGTATAGCCTGTTACGGGACGGCCTTTCTCATCGACGAATCGAAGGCAGAATGTAGCCATTCCCTGGCCGTTCAGGACCGCGCCGCGCAGGATATTCCTGCCTTTCTTGAGCGTGATCCTCTGAGACATGCAGTCATCTACGATCAGGTCGCGGTCGTTGGTCAGCCTGAGGACTTCATCGCCATTGAGGTACCAGACGGCTCCGGAGTTCACTCCACCGGCCAGCCTGACATTCTCGATATCTTCCTCGCAGTCTATGATGGTCACAGCCCAGTACATCTGCTGGAAGTATTCCTTGCCGAAGCCTTCCGCGAAGCGGAGGAGGTTGACGAAAAATTTCTTAGAGTCAAGAGCGTGCCACAGAAGGGTAGACTTGCCTATCTTGACCTTGGATCCGTCTACGGGGATGACCGTATACTGGTCCTTGAAGTACTCTTCAGCCATGACCTCGGACAGGAAGTTGTCCGTGAGCATGCTGTTGCTGCTGAAGTTCTTGGCAATCGGTTCCAGTATCGTCCATCTGCGGATGAAGCCTTCAGAGTCCGGAGTAGTAGGTGCTGCAGTAGCGGGCGCGTAATAATCACCAAGCTTCGCCCTCTCCCCTTCCCCTGCGGCAAAAGCCGCAAGGGTAAGGAGAGAAGCCGAAACAAGGCAAAGAACCTTTTTTACCCAATTAATCATAGTTACCAATATTATCAATCAACCGATTACCAACCGGGGTTCTGAACAATGTTGGGGTTGATGGATGTTTCAAGGTCCGGGAACGGGAAGAGCTCATGCTTGCCTGTCTTGAAGCCGTGCTCCTTGCCGTTGCCATAGGCGGGGTCGTCGTTGAAGTTGTGCATGGTCACCACTGCGTGATGCTCAGGAGTGGGATTCTCAGCATAGAAGAAGCTGTCCTTGAGGGTAGGCACATCGGAGCCGGCTTTCTTCATGCCGTCGAGATCGCCCCAGCGGAGGCAGTCTGCGTAGCGGCAGCACTCGGTCCACAGCTCGAACTTCTTCTCCCTCTTGACATTGTCGAGAGAGAGGGAGGTGACGGGCGCGGTGCCGCCGGCACGCCTCTGAATATCGTTCAGGGCCTTGAGACCGGTACCGTCAGGATCACCTACACGGGCGCAGCATTCAGCATACATGAGAAGGACTTCGGCGTAGCGGAAGAAGAGGTAGTTGGCCTCGCTCCAGCTGGTGTGTCCCTTGACATCGTTGGGGCTGACGATTCTCTTGAACTGGAGATACTCGCCGTTGCCATAGACACCACGGAGGTCGCTGACACCACGGAGGGGATCCTGGGTCTTGGGACCGACTTTCTCCACACCATTTTCCGTCCACTTGGCATTGTTCTCATCGACATCCTGGGTATAATCAAGCTCATAGAGAACTTCGTCATAGGAAAGGATGGAGCCCTTGCGCCTGTAGGAATCGCCGTCGTTCGCGACGAATTCCCTGGCGAAATCGACATTGACGCCGAGACCGCCCCAACCGTTCTTGTTCATACCGACCTGGATGGGGACACGTGCGAAACGGTCGCCGCGCCAGCACCACATGTTGGCCTGCTGCCAGGTGGAGTAATTGTACATGACAGTGAAGGAAGACACGTTGGGATTGTAAGCGACATTGCTCTCGAAGATCTTCTCTTCGTTGCCGTCACCCTCGACATGGAACAGCTCGCTCCAGCGCTCGCCGGGTACGAGGGCGTATTTGCCCGAGTCGATGATCTTCTTGAGGACGGTCTTGGCCTTGGCATAGTCCTCGAGGAAGAGAAGGCACTTGCCCTGGACGGTCCAGGCCAGTCCCTTGGTGGCGTGGAAGGTACCATCCTTGTCGGCAGTGCTCTTCCTTTCGTCGAGATAGGGAGCGGACTCTTCGCACTCCTTGGCGCACCACTCGAGGAGACCCTTCTGGCCACCCTCATAGTTGCCGGGCTTGTCGCCGCCCTCGAGGACGTGGTCGACGAGCGGAGGATTGCCCCAGTAAAGGGCGAGCGTCATATAAAGGAAAGCGCGGATGACCCTGGCCTCGGAGATGACCCTGTCCTTGACAGCGCTCTCGCCATACTTGAGATGATGTAGTTGCTCGGATCGTAGCGGAACTCGTCCATCTCGGCCTGCCAGTCGTTGTTGCCGTACTCCTTGCAAGCGGCGTAGACGTCGTCACCGGGAAGGTTCTGGGCGAACATGTAGGCGGTGAAGATGTTCTGACCGATGGCCTTGATGGAACACATGTTGGTCGCGAATCCGTGGTACACGGAAGTCAGGGCCGATTCGGCGTCCTCGTCGGTCTGGTAGAATGCCTCCATGGGGATCACGCCTTTCTGCGGGATCTCAAGCAGTTCCTCGTTGCAGGAAGTGGTGAAAAGACCTGCAAGACCAACCATTATGATGAATAAAGACTTTTTCATATTGCGCATTGGTATATTAGAAGGTTATGGAAACACCGCCGACGATCTTCCTGGAGGTAGGATAGGAACCGAGGTCCATACCCATGTTGGTGGAGGTTCCGGAGGTTGTGGTCTCAGGATCGAATCCAGGATACTTGGTGAAGGTGAAGTAGTCGTCGATGGAGACATAGACTCTTGCCCTGTTGATGAAGATCTTCTTGGTCAGGGACGAAGGGAGGGAATAACCGAGCTGGATCTGCTTGATCTTGAAATAGCTTCCGTCGAACATGGCGCCGGAGGATGCCCAGAACGGCCAAGAGTTGGCTACGGAGAGGCAGCTGGGTAGATAGGCGTCCTTGTTGGACTCGGTCCAGGCGTTCTCGTAGAAGTAACGGAGGGAGTTGCGCATGTTGGAGTCGGCCTGGTAGAACATGTTCATGATGTTGTTGCCGATGGTGCCGGTTCCATAGATGCTGAGGTCAAAGCCCTTGTAGTCGAAATTGAGGGTGAGGCCGTAGGTGTAGTCAGGAATACCCTTACCGATGTACTTTCTGTCGCCGTCTGTCACCTTGTTGCCCACGAGTGTCTGGCCTTCGGCATCCTCGAACATAGGCTGGCCGCTGTCATGGTCCGCACCCAGATACTTGTAGCCGCGGAAGTACCAGATAGGATATCCGACCTCGAAGGCGGTAGTGAACGGGTTGTTGTAGGAGAGGCCACCGTTCTCAAGACGGTAGATGGAAGGATCGAGGAAGGTCACTTCATTGTGGAGCTTGGAGAGGTTGCCGCTGATGGAGTAGCCGAAGTCGCCGATATTGTCTTTCCAGCTGAGTTCGAACTCAAGACCGGTATTGAGGACGGAACCGGCATTGACATAGGTGCTGTTCACACCGATCTCGGGGATAGGGGCGATGCTCACGAGGAGGTCCTTGGTCCTCTTGTCGAAGTAGTCGAAACCGAAGGTGAGGCGGTTGTTGAAGAAACGTGCATCGAGACCGAGGTCAAGCTGCTCGGAGGTCTCCCACTTCAGGCTGGGATTGGCCAGTCCGTTAGGAGCGGAACCGTAGGAGAAGGTGGGGTCGTCGTAGTGGAACTGATACATCTTGGAGTTGTATCCGATGCTGGTGGCATACTGGTATCCGCTTAGCACGTTGACGTTACCGTTGCGGCCCCAGGAAGCGCGGAACTTGAGGAAGGAGACGATGTCACGGTTGACGTTATCCTTGAACCAGCGTTCGTTGCTGACGGTCCAGCCGGCGGAGAAGGACGGGAAGTAGCCCCAGCGTGAAGCCTTGGACAACTTGGAGGAGTCGAAGGCATCAGCGCGGAAGTTGACCTGGAAGCTGTAACGGTTGTCGTAAGTGTAGGTCAGACGGCCGAAATAAGCAAGGCTGGCGGACCTGCCGGGGGCGTTGCTGAACGTCCTGGTAGTATTGTCATTGGTATTCACATAGTTGAGATACCTGAAGTTGGGCTCGTATCCGGTGAGGATATCGGGACCGGAGGCGGAAGCACTGACATTGTCATTGGTGCTCTCGGTATAGGACATACCGGCCATGAGGGTGATGGCATGCTTCCTGAGATTGAGGACGTAGTTGGCGAAGTTCTCCCACTGATAATACCTGCTGGTATTGGCACTGGCGGAGATGCTGTAGTTGTCAGTGTAAGCGAGCTTGGTAGCATAGTAAGGCTCGCTGTAGCTGTGCGAAGACGACTGGGCGGCCCTGTAACCGAAGCGGGAAGTGAAAGTGAATCCCTTGAAAGGAGTGAAGTTGGCGTAAAGGGTACCGCGGAAGTTGAGGCCTTCGTTGGTGGAGTCGGTCTTGTCCCTCTGGATGAACGGGCTTCCGTTGTCGTCATCGACATACTTGGAAGTGGCGTACCAATATCCGGTGACAGGGTCCTTCATGATGTTCTGTCCCTTCTCGTAAGCCTCGAGCATACCGGGAGCGAACTGCTGGGGATCAGTATAATAGACAGGTGTAAGAGGGTCGATGGTGAGGACGGAGCCGAGCATGGAGCCATAGCGTCCCTGCTGGGAGACGCCCTTGGAGGAACGGCTCTCCATGGAGGTGTTGACACCGACCTGGATCCAGTCGTAGATCTGGTAGTCGGCATTGATCTGGGCGCTCAGACGGGTGTACTCATCCTTGTCACCTACGATGATACCGTTGTTCTTGAGGTAGTTGAGGGAGGTGAAGAAGTGACCCTTGTTGTTGCCGCCCTGGAAGGAGAGTGAGTGCTGGGGAGAAAGAGTCGGCTCAAACACGACGTCGAACCAGTCGGTATCGGTACCGTCATATTTGTTGGCTGCCATAGCGCCTTCCATGTCGATACCGGAAGCCTGCTTGTAAGCGATCCAGTCCTTCGCATGGAAGATCTCAGCCTTCTTGCCAAGGGTCTGGCGGGTCAGTTTATAATCATAGGTAATGCTGGAGCGGCCGTTGTTGGCGGAACCGCTCTTCGTAGTGATGAGCACGACACCGTTACCGGCCTGTGCTCCGTAGATGGCGGCGGAAGCAGCGTCCTTCAGGACCTCCATGCTCTGGATCATGGAAGGATCGAGATAGCTGATGTTGTCAACCTTCAATCCATCGACGATGAGGAGAGGTCCGATGTTGCCGGAGTTCGAGGAATAACCGCGGACGCCGATGGCTGCCGAAGCACCAGGAGCACCGGAACTATTGATGATGTGGATACCGGCGGCCTTGCCCTGGAGGGCTGCGGCGGCGTCGGAAGTGGACCTGTTCTGGAACTCTTCCTCACGGATGGAGGAAACAGAGCCGGTGAGGTCGCTCTTTCTCTGTACGCCGTATCCGATGACGACCGTTTCCTCAAGGAACTCGGTATCCTCCTGAAGGACGATGTTGTAGACGGACTGGCTGCCGACTACGAAAGTCTGGGTGGAATAACCGATGCAGGAAACACTGAGTGTGGATCCGTTAGGAACAGTCAGCGAGAAGTTTCCGTCAACGTCCGTGACGGTTCCCGTAGTACTGTTGCCCACCAGCATGACTGATGCGCCGATTACAGGCTGGCCTGTACCATCAAGCACGGTGCCGGTGATGGCCCTCTGCTGTGCGAAAGCGCTCACCTGGCCGAAGATCGCTGCTATCGCCAATATGGCGAAAATGCGAAACTTGCTCTGAATTAGGTGTTTCATAAAAAAGAATTGAGTATTGGTTAAAATAAGTGTGATTTCAACTGGACCAAAATTACCGTTATATATATTTATGCAATGCCATTTACGAATCATTAAATATAAAACGGTTTAATACCTACCCGGCTTTTTTATGAATTGATTCGTTATTTACAAGACCAAGCTAAATGGTCCTGTTTTTTACTATCTTTATCTTGAAATATCATTTTCGGCTAATAAAATGTCATTAACTGCCAAAGATTCATTTTTTATATATCGCCGCGTTATTGTTATACCTTCTTTTATAATGAAGTCCTAACTTTGTGATGCTTATTGATCCGATATGAAGAATTTCAGACTGACGATACTTGCGATCCTGCTCTGCTGCACCGTCTCAAATGCCGCTCAGCCGCATCATTTCTATGCACGCTTCACCAGTTGGGAAGGCCTGCCCGAGGCATACATATCTTCCGTCTGCCAGGACGGTTTCGGCCGTATTTGGGTGGGGTCCAAGGACGGTGTATTCTACTACACAGGCGAGGAGTTCGTACCGTTTTCCAATGCCGACTATCTCGAGCAATGTGCTCCTAACACTCTGGCTGTCAGCCTTGATGCCGACGGTTGCGTATGGATACTCTCCCAGCATGGCACCGGATACTATGATATCTATTCGGACAGCTTCACTCTCATCGAGGATCTGCAGGATACCATCGTAAATGACATCGACATAACGGCTGACGGTGCCGTCTGGCTTACATCTTCAAACGGCATATTGAAGTATGACAAGGCCACCTGTGGTGTTTCCAACATGACGGAGTCCACGTCTTTCTCCCCATTCAGGGCATGTGTCACATCAGACGGCAACCTTGTATTCACGGCGCGCAACAACAGCATTTACGTACTCAACACCACTTCCGGGAATGTAAAATCCGTACGGACTGACCGTCCCGGAGCGAGTTTCCAGTTCATAGAGAGTTTAGGCGATTCCAAACTGCTTGTCAGCAACGGCCTTCACGAAGTCTGCCTTGCCGACCTTGACTCCGGCTCCACCGAGTCCCTCATAGATGACAGTCTCATCCTGAACAAGGCAGAAATCCAATGTCTTCTGTATGAAGATGGCCTTTATTGGATCGGCACGACATACGGTCTGCTCATCTATGATCCGGCCACGCGTTCAGTAGAGAAACAGTTCCCGGATGAGCTGAACATCGCCACCCTCGGAGGCGAGAGTGTACGTTGCCTGTTCAGCGACAGGTATGGGAATGTCTGGGCCGGGACTTGGAATGGAGGTCTTAGATGCTGGATGACATACGAGGTCGGCTTCAGCCGCTTTGTCTCCGATGACACGCCACATACCCTCGTAGGCAACACCGTCCGCGCGGTCTGTGACGGACCGGACGGAATGGTATGGATCGGAAGTGAGGAGGGATATCTCTGTCGCTTCAACCCTAAGGACCAGTCGTTTGCCGATTTCACTCCTTATGCCGGCGTAGCTTTCGGAACGGCTATCACCGACCTTACCCGCATAGGTTCCCTGATTTGGATCACGTCTTATGGAGACGGTATCACCGCTTTCGATCCCATAGCAGGAAAGGCTGTGAGAAAGTATCATCTGCCAAGCAATGACTGCATGACCATCATGAAGGCCAGCGACGGCTGCATCTACGCAGGCACCAGGGAGGGCATGTATCGCTTCAATGCTTCAACCGACGCTTTCGAGCTTGTCGACGTGGTCGGCAAACCTTTCGTCCACAGCATCATAGAAGATAAGGGCGAGCGTCTGGTCATAAGCACCTTCTATCAGGGATTCGGCATCTATGACCTGCCGACGGGCTCATACAGGAAGGTTCAGGCAGCCCAGGGCGAAGCCATTACAAGCTTTACATTGGATTCACGCGGAGCACTCTGGGCTACGACTGACGGAGCCGGAGTATGCAAAATCGAGATTTCCGCTGACGGCAACACCGTGGAGGTCAAGCATTTCGACAAGTCTAACGGCCTGCCGTCCAACTCCGTAGGAAGCATTACCGAGGATGAGGACGGTCATTTCTGGATTGCCACCACGATGGGTCTGGTAGACTTCGACCCCAAGGAAGAAAGAGTACTCGGAACCTATATGCAGGCCGACAATGTCATCGGAAGGCATTTCACTTTCGGGAGCAATTACAAGTCTCCTGACGGCCTCGTTTTCCTCGGTACCAACGAAGGCTTGCTTATGTTCGAGCCCGAATACATCCAGGAAAGGTTCGGCCACTCCCCCATCAGGATCACGGACATCACGCTCGGCTCGTCCAGAGGAAGCGCCGTCGCATCCCAGAAGGGCCGTTCATCCATCACGTCCGAGGCCATACGCGTCAAGCAGAAGGATGCTGCCTTCATCTCCATCACCTACTCGGCCATGAACTATGCGAGCCCAAATATCGAGAGATATGAGTGTCAGCTGGTCAAGAGAGGGTTCCGGAACAATATCGTAACTGATGAAAACCATATAGCCTATGCCGGCCTGAGGCCCGGCTCTTACCGCTTCACCGTCAATTTCGCCGACAGCGAGGATGAGTCGACAGAAGCTGCCCTGGACATATCAGTCGTTGCCCCATGGTATCGTTCCAAACTGGCAGGGCTGATCTACATGCTTCTTCTGGCCGGATTGGTTTTCAGTTATTTCCACCAGAAGAACAGGAAACGCGAGGCTGAGGCCCAGCGCCGTCTCGAGCTTGTGGAAGCCAAGAAAGAAAAGGATCTCGCACACGAGAAGATGGATTTCTTCACCAATATCGCCCACGAGATCCGGACCCCTGTGTCTGTGCTGCAGATCCTGCTGGACAAGACCGTTTCCGAACGCAAGGTCACTGAAGGCGTCAAGGATGACATGAATGCCATGCGCCTCAATGTCGAGAGGCTCAAGAAACTCTGCGACGACCTACTGGACTTCCGCAAGATGGACAGCGGCCGCACACACCTGGTATTCACTACCGAGGATATCTGCGCCATCGTGCGTAAGTCCATCAACTCCTTCGAGACGGCAGCCAAGGCACGCGGGCTCGAATTCACGTCCTCCTTCTCCAATGACTCCATCATGGCGGTCTGCGATGCCGACGCTATCGAAAGTGTAGTCTGCAACCTGCTTTCCAACTCCATAAAGTACTCCGATTCCAAGATCGACGTAGATGTCAAGGAAGAGAATGAAAAGGTTGTCATACGCGTGGAGAATGACGGTGTGCGCGTACCGGAAGAGGAAAGTGAGCTTATATTCGAGGCCTTCTACCAGAGTAAATCCCTGGAAAAGAACGGCACGGGACTCGGCCTCACATATTCGCGCAAGATTGCTTCCCTCCACCAGGGCAGGCTCTATCTTGACACTTCAGTCAAGGACCTGAACTCGTTTGTCCTTGAGATCCCCGAGAAAGCGGTCCAGGAGACCCGCAGCGAAGCTCCTGCCGCCAAGGTGCCGTCCACCATACCGGAGGACGACATTCCGGACATGCCCGGCCAGAAAGCCGTCGTACTCGTAGTCGAGGACAACGATACCATGCGCGACCTCATCCGCGACGCCCTGGTCAAGGACTATGATATCCTTTCAGCCGGTGACGGCGAAGAAGCCCTTTCCATTGTAAGGAATTCCCGCGTGGACCTCGTCGTAAGCGACATCATGATGCCTAAGATGGACGGATGCGAGCTTTGCAACGCCATCAAGGAGGATATCAGCCTGAGCCATATCCCCGTATTGCTCCTTACCGCAGCCGTAGGAGTCGAAACGCATATACGATCGCTCAAGTCTGGAGCCGACGCATACATCGAGAAACCCTTCAAGATGGATGTCCTGAAAGCCAACATCAGTAACCTGTTCCGCAACAGGGATATCAGGAACGAGCAGTTCTCATCCTCTCCCCTTTCGCATTACAGTTTCTCGAGCGTAAGCAAGATCGAGGAGGATTTCATGAACTCGCTGCATTCATTCATACAGGACCACATTTCGGAGACCGAACTCACCATAGACAGGCTGGCGGATGCCATGGCGGTATCCCGCGCCACCCTTACCCGCAAGGTCAAGGCCAATACCGGCCTGACCGTGAACGAATATGTCAGGATCAGCCGCCTCAAGAAGGCAGTCGAACTCCTCGCGGAGAACAACTACCGCATCAACGAAGTCGCATACCTCGTCGGGTATTCCTCCCCTTCGTATTTCACGCTCAGTTTCCAGAAACAGTTTGGCAAACTACCTTCAGAATTCATCAAGAAAAAAACACAATAACCTTAAGTATCTATGAGAGTTGTAATTGACTGTGACGATGCCGCCATCGACCTGAAGAAAACCATCGTGGCGCATCTTGAGAAAAGCGGAGTCGAGGCTGTGGATCTCGATTATCTCGGATCCCATCCCGGCGCGTACTATCCCGAAATCGGATACAATCTCGCCCTGAAGATCCAGGACGGTTCCTTTGAAAGGGGCATCCTCATTTGCGGCACAGGCCTCGGAATGGCCATGATAGCCAACAAGGTCAGAGGCGTCTATGCCGGAGTCTGCCACGACGTCTTTTCGGCCGAGAGGCTCCGCAAGAGCAACGACGCCCAGGTCCTGACCATGGGCGCCCGCGTCATCGGCCCCGAGCTTGCCAAGACCATCGTGACCGCCTGGCTCGCATCGGAGTTCCAGGGCGGCGGCTCGCAGCCCAAGGTCGACCAGATGCATGCACTTGAGAAACAATCGTTTGAATCCAAATAACCACACAATTATGCAAAAGATCATCAATGACCCGTCATGCGTCGTCGACGAAATGCTCCAGGGCTTCGTCAAGGCGCATCAGGACATCGTCTCAACCACCGAGAACGAGCGCGTCCTGAAATACAAGGCCTGCCCCGTCGAGGGTAAGGTCGGTATCGTCACCGGCGGCGGATCCGGCCACAAGCCGGCCTTCATCGGCTATATCGGCAAGAATATGTGCGACGCCGTCGCCATCGGAGAGCTTTTCTCCTCGCCGCCAGCACAGATGTTCTACGATGCCATCCACGAGGCTGACGCCGGCAAGGGCGTCGCCATCCTTTACGGCAACTATGCCGGCGACAACATGAATGTCGCCATGGCCATGGAACTGGCAGAGGATGACGGTATCAAGGTCGGCAAGGTCGTCGCTAACGACGATGTTCCTTCGTCCCCCAAGGAGACCCGTGAGAAGAGGCGCGGAGTCGCGGGAGAGATCCTGATGTGGAAGGTCGGAGGCGCCAAGGCCGCGATGGGCGGAAGCCTGGACGAGGTCCTTGCAGCCGCGCAGAAGGCCATCGACAACACCCGCAGCATGGGTGTCGGTCTCAGCCCCTGCACCATCCCCGAAGTGGGTCACCCCAATTTCACCATCGAGCCCGGATACATGGAGGTCGGTATCGGCCACCACGGCGAGCCCGGCATCGAGGTCGCGAAGCTTGAAACCGCCGGGCAGATTGCGAAACGCATGTGCGACGTCATCCTGCCCGACCTGCCTTTCGCTTCCGGCGATGAGGTCGTCGTCCTCGTTTCCGGTCTCGGCTCCACTCCCCTCCTCGAGCAGTACATCTTCTACGGAGAGGTCGAGAAGATCCTTACGGAGAAAGGCATCAAGGTTCACCAGGCCCTTGTAGGCAATTATTTCACATCGCTTGAGATGGCCGGCATCACGCTCACGCTCATGAAACTGGACGACGAGCTCAAGGAGTGCTTCGACCTCGAATGCAACTCCGTCGGTCTCACCCAATATCCCAAAGACTGAGAGACAATGGAAAAGTTCACCCAAGAAGCGGGCAGCCTGGTCGTTGACAGGCTCATCCTCGCCATCCAGGAAAACAAGCAGTACCTGAGCGACATCGACGGCGCCATCGGCGACGGCGACCATGGTATCAACATGAACAAGGGATTCACCCTCTGTCGTGAGGCCCTTGACAAGCAGCCCGGCGACTTCACATACGGGCTGAAGACACTCGGCAAGATCCTCATGATGAAGATCGGAGGTTCGATGGGTCCCCTCTACGGCAAGTTCTTCCTTTCCATAGGCAAGGCTCTCGAAGGAGTGCCGGAGATAGGTCGCGACGAATTCGGCCAGGCGCTCAAGGCTGCCCTCGATGCCATCCACGCCATCTCTCCCGCCCAGGTTGGAGACAAGACACTGATGGATGTCCTCATCCCTGCGGACGAGGCATACAGCGGCGCAGCTGCCGATGGCCTCTCCTTCGAGGCGGCCCTCGACGCCATGGACGCCGCAGCCCTCAAGGGCCGCGACAGCACCGTGGACATGGTCGCCAAACTCGGCCGCTCAAGCCGGCTCGGAGAACGCTCCAGAGGCGTGATGGATGCAGGCTCGGCATCATGCTACCTGATCCTCCACACCATGGCAGACACTATCAAGGAACTCCTCGCATAGCGGGTCATGCTGATCGTTCTCCTCATCCTGGCTATCGCCTTCATCGTCATATCGACGACGAAGTTCAAGTTGCACCCGTTCCTGGCCCTCATCATCGCGGCTATCGGATACGGATTGTGCTCCGGCATACCGCTCGACAAGATCATCTCGTCGGTCAACAACGGATTCGGCAGCACTGTCAGTTCCATCGGCATCGTGATTGTGATCGGATGTATCATCGGAACCTTCCTCGAAGAGTCCGGAGGCGCATATGTGATGGCCCGGAGTGTATTGGGACTCGTCGGAGAGAAGCGCGTGCCGCTGGCGATGCTTATCCTCGGATATTTCATCTCCATCCCGGTCTACGCGGATTCCGGCTTCGTGATCCTCACTCCGCTGAACCGCGCACTCTCCAAGAAAGCCGGGATCACCCTGGCGGCCACTGCATGCGCCCTCGGCCTAGGTCTCACCATCACCCACTGCCTGATCCCTCCTACCCCCGGACCTATCGCAGCTGCGGGCATCATGGAAGCCGACCTCGGCTTGGTCATCCTCACCGGCATAGCAGCCAGCATACTGCCGCTGCTAGTCGCATGGCTATTCGTAACCAAATGGGCTACACGCACTTATATAGACCCCGACCCCAACGAAACGGATGCCGACATCGTCGAGAAAGTCAAACATGCCCCTTCCGCCACGAGGTCCTTCCTTCCCGTAGTGATCCCGCTTCTGCTGATTGTCCTCAGGTCGGTGTCCACCTTCCCGTCCGCTCCCTTCGGAGAAGGGACCTTTGCCAAGATAGTCGGTTTCATCGGCGAGCCTGTCGTGGCCCTTCTGATAGGAATGGTCCTGGCATTCACCCTGCCTAAGAAGTTCGACAAGGAGATGCTCTCGTCCACAGGATGGGTCGGCAAGTCGCTCAGTTCGGCCGCCATCATCATCATGATTACGGCTGCCGGCGGTTCCTTCGGAATGATCCTCAGGGATTCGGGCATCGCGGATGTACTCAGTGAGTCCCTCTCCCGTTTCAACCTCGGTATCTGGCTGCCGTTCCTGATCGCTTTCGCGCTTAAGACCGCCCAGGGTTCATCTACCGTAGCCATCATCACTACTGCATCGATCATTGCACCTCTCATGGGTGTCATGGGTTTCGTCGCTCCGCTCGAAAAAGCCATCCTGGTGACGGCACTCTGCTCCGGCGCCATGATGGTCTCGCACGTCAACGACAGTTTCTTCTGGGTGGTGACCCAGATGTCCGGAATGAACATCAAGACCGGATACAAGCTCCACACCCTCGGTACATTCTTCTGCGGGCTGGCCGCCATGCTTACCATGTCCGCCATGTATGCTATATTTTGCTGATTGAGAAATGAACAAGAAATCAATACTCGAAATCCAATCCGTCTATACCGCCAATGCATTTGCCATTGACGGCGTGACATATATAGGCGCCGGATCGGAGACTACTCCGGCCGTCTATGTGCATGACCTGCAAGCAAGCACTTCCAGCTTTGTCAACGGATGCCCCGGCGGAGTCATGAGCTTCGTCCCCGTTCCTGGCCATCCCGACCTTTTCTACTCCATCATGGGCCTTTTCCCTCCTTTCGTCGGAATGGAGGCGGGCGTCTTCATGCACCGCCGTACCGGCGAGGTCTGGGAGACTTCCAAGGCTATGGCACTCCCCTTCGCACATCGCTGCGACATCCTTGAAAAGGAAGGCAGGAACTGGCTTTTCGCTGCATCCTGCAGCAAGTTCAAGGCGGAACCCGCCGACTGGTCGCAGAGCGGCGAACTTTATGTCATACCGCTCGACGAAGCCGGCCTTCCCGGGGCCCCCGAGCTTGTCTATGACAAGATCTGGCGCCACCACGGGATGCTCAAGGCCCGCGTCCACGGGGATGATACACTGCTGTTCTCGGGAGCGGAAGGCATCTTCTACATGGCCCGCGAAGATGGCAAATGGGCCGTAAGACAGCTCTTCGACCACGAGGTCAGCGAGTTCGGTCTCATCGACCTGGACGGTGACGGAGTGGATGAACTCGTGACCATAGAGCCGTTCCACGGCAACACCCTCAACGTCTACAAGCGTTCCGCTGAAGGATGGGACAAGCTTTATACTGACGAGCTTTGGTTCGGCCACGGCCTCAGCTGCGGCATGTTCAAGGGTGAGCCCGTGTTCGTGGTGGGTAACCGCCGCGGACCGTTGACATTGAACATGTACAAGCGCCAGGCTGACGGTACATTCGTCCGCGAAACACTCGAAGAGGAAGCCGGACCTACCCAGACCCAGGTATTCACCGCCGGCGGTACGGACTATATCATGAGCGCCAACCAGCTCAAGAACGAAGTTGCACTTTATTATTAGGAAAAAGATATGGACAACAAGACAAGACAGATAGGCCTCGTCGGACTTGGCGTTATGGGCAAGCCGATGGCCAAGAACCTCCTGAAGGGAGGATTCCAGCTCACAGTATTCGACATCAAGCCCGAACCTGTACAGGAAGTCGTGGCTCTCGGCGCCAAGGCGGCCGCAACTCCGGCGGAACTCGCCGCGAAATGTGACGTCATCATCACCATGCTTCCCAACTCCCCTCATGTTGAGAGCGTAGTTTGCGGCCCTAACGGCATCCTGGAGGGTGTTCGTCCCGGCTCCATCTACATCGACATGAGTTCCATCTCCCCCGTCGTCTCAAAGAAACTCTGCGAGATCGTGGCCAAGAAGGGCGTCGAGATGCTTGACGCTCCCGTCAGCGGCGGAGAGCCCAAGGCTATCGACGGCACCATGTCCATCATGGTCGGCGGCAAGGAAGAGGTATTCGAGTCCGTCAAGGACGTTCTGAAGGCTATGGGTGACGCCGTCACCCTTGTCGGCGAGATCGGCAGCGGCAACACCTGCAAGCTGGCCAACCAGATCATGGTGGCGCTGCACCTCTCGGCCGTGGCCGAGGCAATGGTATTCGCCGAGAAGGCCGGCGTAGATCCCGAAAAGGTCTATCAGGCCATCCGCGGCGGCCTCGCCGGCAGCACGGTCCTGGATGCCAAGATGAACATGATCCTCGACCGCAACTTCAAGCCCGGCGGCCCCATCTGGATGCATACCAAGGACCTCCTCAACGTCCGTGACGCCGCCCTCGCGATAGATGCACCCATCCCTCTCACCACCATGGTCCTGGAGGCCTTCAAGGCCTGCAAATGCGACGGACATGTCAATGACGACCACAGCGGTGTCATCCAGTATTGGGAGAAACTAGCCAACGTAACCGTAAAACGCCGTTAAGATGACCCTCAGACACTTCATCCTGTCGTTGATGACAGGACTGCTCCTGACCGCAGGAGTCTACGCCCAGGAGTCCAAGGAGGCCGCGATGCACAGGAAAGCGGCAGACCTGATCTCCCAGATGACCCTGGACGAGAAGATCGGCATGATGATGAACAGCACCCCCGGAGTGGAGAGGCTGGGCATCAAGCCTTATGACTGGTGGAATGAAGCCCTTCACGGAGTGGCCCGCAACGGCCGCGCCACCGTGTTCCCCGAGCCCATCGGCCTGGGTGCGACATTCGATCCGGAGCTTGTCAGAAGGATAGGCGACATCGTCTCTGACGAGGGTCGCGCCAAGTTCGACAAGGCCCGTGAAATGGAGAACTACAACCGCTATACGGGCCTCACGTTCTGGGCCCCGAATGTAAACATATTCAGGGATCCCAGATGGGGCCGCGGTATGGAGACCTACGGAGAGGACCCGTACCTCACCGGCACCATGGGCTCGGCCTATGTGAAAGGCATCCAGGGAGACGATCCCTTCTACCTGAAGGCAGCGGCCTGCGCCAAGCACTTCGCCGTCCACTCCGGGCCTGAATCCACCCGCCACAGCTTCAACGCCCTTCCTACCATGAAGGACCTGTACGAGACCTATCTTCCGGCTTTCGAGAGGCTGGTCAAGGAGGCCGACGTAGAGGTCGTGATGGGAGCCTACAACCGCGTATTCGGCGAGAGCGCATCCGGAAGCACGTTCCTGCTTACCAACCTGCTCCGCGAGAAATGGGGATTCGACGGACACATAGTTTCGGACTGCGGCGCAGTCGATGACATCTACGGCGGCCATCACATCGCTAAGGATGCGGCAGAGGCCAGCGCCATCGCCATAAAGGCCGGCCTGAACCTCGAGTGCGGCAATTCCTTCACAAGCCTTAAGGAAGCCATCAGCCGCGGACTCCTCACGGAGGCAGACATTGACAAGGCCCTTGAACCGTTGCTGATGACCCAGCTCAGGCTCGGTATCCTTTTTGACGATCCCGACTGTCCCTACTACGGGATCCCGACTTCGGTCATCGGAAGCGCCGAACACTACGCGGTAGCCCGCCAGGCAGCCGTGGAGTCAATGGTGCTCCTCAAGAACGACAATGACCTCCTTCCGCTGCGCAAGGATATCCAGAACGTATATGTGACCGGAACGGCAGCGACCGACACATACTCGATGATGGGCAACTACTACGGTATCTCCGACCACTACAGCACCTATCTCCAGGGTATCGTAAGTAAGGTAAGCGACGGCACGAACGTCAATTACAAGCCGGCATACACCATTGTCCCCACCAGGAACGTGAACCCTGGCAACTACGCTACCGCCCAGGCCGCATCAGCCGACTATACCATCATGTTCATGGGCAACAACGGAACCACGGAGGGTGAGGAGAGCGACGCGATCAGTTCCCCCAGCATCGGAGACCGCCTGAGCATCGACCTCCCCGACAACCAGATGTCGTTCTTCAGGAAAGTCGTGGAGACGCGTACTCCCAACAACCATCTCATCGTGGTCATCACCGGCGGAAGCCCTGTCAACCTGCAGGAGATTGCGGCAGGCGCTGATGCTGTGATCATGGCCTGGTACCCCGGTCAGGAAGGCGGCGACGCCCTTGCCGAACTGCTCTTCGGAGAGAAGAACTTCAGCGGCAGGCTTCCCATCACCTTCCCCGTTTCCACTTACGTTCTCCCTCCTTTCTCTGACTATGATATGAGGGGACGTACCTACAAGTATATGAGCAGCGGCAACACGATGTATCCCTTCGGATACGGCCTCTCATACGGAAGCTGCCGGTATGGCGACCTGACTGTCATCACCGGAAAGCCCAAACTCGGCAATCCCCTGGAGGTTGAGATTCCCGTCACCAATACCGGCAGTGTCGAGAGAACGGAGACCCTGCAGCTCTATGTGTCGACTCCCAACGCCGGACAGGGCGCAGCCTTCAGCCAGCTCGTAGGTTTCGAAAGGGTTACCCTGAAACCCGGCGAGAGCCGTAGGGTACGCTTTACCGTGACTCCGAAACAGATGGAGGAATTCCAAAGGGATGGAACCACCAAGCTGCTCAAAGGAACATACAAGATCACGGTGGGAACGGCAGCTCCCATCCAAAGGTCTGAAGAACTGGGAGCCGCCCTCAGGAGCGTAAGCGTCAAACTATAGAAACTCACGGGCTTACTCCAGGCCGGATACACCAAGAGGCGTCCGGCTGGAGTAGGCCTGGCCTGTAAACGTGGCTATATTGAATCCGTCCTGGTTGTGGACTGTGACTTCCACGACCGGGACTTTCTTATGCCCGCTGAGGAAACGGCCTTCGGCTGTAAGGACGTCGCCCTTATGGGCTGACACGTGATAATAAATGGTGGAACTGATGGCAAAGGTGAGGTTCTCTCCTTGATTCACGATGGCCGCGAAGCGGTCGCCTTCATTAAGATAGTTTTTCAGAGTCATAGCAGCCACATATCATTCCAGGGTGAGGAAGAACGGCACCAGAGGCAAGCCTTCGACGCCATGGATGTTGCCGGGCTTGAAATCGGCCCAGCCGTAGCGCACGGCGCGCGGATCCTGGACTTCGTCGATGGCGATACTCATCGTACCGCGGTTGAAAGTGACATCCCTGACGGGATACCAGACACCGTCCGCACCGCAGACCTCGAGTCCTTCGATCTCATGCAGCCGGTCAATGCCCGCAGGGCAATTGGCTATGCGTACATTGATCTCATTAAGCGGGACTGGACGGGCGAAAGGCATCGGGCGCTCCCCTTCCTTCGGAGGCTGGCGCTTGAACACCTCGGTGGCCTCCGGCGAATCGCATGCCACGCGCTTGAAACCGTAATCACGGTTCAATGCAAGATAAGCCAGACGGTTTCCGACCGGCTCTTTCCTGGCAGGATGGATATTGTCCGCCTCAAACGGCTCCACAAGGTCGTTTGTGCAGATTATGCCCGAATTCGGAATGGACTTGGCCGCATCGTGCTGCGCCTGGCGCAGGCGTGCGCCGCTGTCGCCGTTGGCGGCATCGTATAGATACGGGGCGATCTCGACCATATAGAACGGCATGGAATCGTCCTTGTCTCCCCAGTCTTTCCTCCACTGCTTCACCAGGTCCGTCATGCGGGCGACGAACTGGTCCTCGTGATCGACGTTCGAGCATCCCTGATACCAGATGAATCCGCGTCCGGTGTAACCCTGGAGCGGAACTTCCATCGCATAGTACATCTGGAAAGGACGGAGGTAGAATATCATCTTGTTCACCCCTTCGGGAGTGAGGTCCTCGGTGCCGTATGAAGCCAGGGTCTCACGCGGGAGCCAGCTCTCGACACGGGCTCCTCCCCTCGCGAACGATACGATGCCGATGGGGACATCCAGCACCTGGTTGAGCTTGCGGGCGAAGAAGTAGCCCACGGCGCTCATCTC
>ONNK01000004.1 GCA_900319185.1 uncultured Bacteroidales bacterium | reverse complement strand
CTGATTTATGACAAGCAAACTTTTCCAGAAACTGGCGGCCGTCGTCCTGACTGCCGTTATGCTACTGATCGGTACGACGGCCTTTGGCCAGAACCGTACCATCAGCGGAACAGTAGTCGACGGCGCCGGACTACCCGTCATCGGGGCCACTGTCATGGTCGTCGGAAACAGCTCCATCGGAACTGTCACCAACGCTGATGGCAAATTCTCCCTCAACGTTCCCGCGGGAGCGAGTATTACCGTCTCCTGTATCGGCTACGGCACGCAGACTGTCCAAGTAGGACAGGAAAGCGTATTCAACTTCACTCTCCAGGAGGACACAGAATTCCTTGATGAAACCGTCGTTATCGGTTATGGTACCCAGAGGAAGAGACTCCTTACCGGAGCCACGATCAACATTTCCGGAGACGACATTTTGAAGCAGAGCACCACCAACGCCCTCGGAGCCATCTACAGCTCCGTTCCCGGTGTCAACATCGTCCAGTCAAGCGGTGGCCCTGGTGCAGGATACAACATCACCGTCCGCGGTATAGGTACGACCGGTACTTCCACCCCGCTTGTCGTCATCGACGGTGTGGCCAGCAGCATGAACAGCCTTAATGCCCTCAGCCCCTCCGACATCGAGTCCATCGACATCCTTAAGGACGCAGCTTCCGCGGCCATCTACGGCGCCCGCGCCGCCAACGGAGTCGTCCTCGTGACCACCAGGCAGGGAAAGGTCGGTGAGAAGAAAGCTACAGTCACCTTCGATGCCTACAAGGGTTTCCAGCAGCCGAATACCAATGGAGTACACGTCGTTTCCGCCTCGGAATATCTGGATCTCGTCAAACGCGCCGGCCTGAATGAATTCGACAATATCGAGCAGACGATGCCCGTTCAGATGGAGTGGATGCGCAAAGGCCTGTGGGATGGAACGGATTGGTTCACCGCTTCTATCAACAAGAACGCCCCGACCAACAACATGTCTCTGGGCGTGACCGGAGGCGGCGACTCGGTGAGATACTCGTTCAGTTTCTCCAAGTCCTATCAGGAAGGTACCCTGGGCGCACCCAAGCCCACCTATTATGACAGGACCACCATCCGCGCCAATACGGATTTCACAGTCCTGAGGAAAAACAACCGCGACGTCATCAAGTTGGGCGAGAACGTGACCTTCTCTATCACGGACTCACGCAGTATGGGTACACAGGGCCGAGGCAGCGACGTCTCCAACCTGCTCACCAAGACCCCGCTCCTTCCCGCATACGACCTTGACGGCTCCCTTTATACATATGAGAAGCAGCTTCGTGACGGATGGGATGCAAGGGACAATGAAGTGAACCTCTTGGAGCAGCAGACCCTGTCAGAGAGCCAGGGAAAGGGCGTACGCGTCCAGGGCAACGTCTATCTGGAGGTCAGCCCTATCCGCGAGCTCAAGTTCCGCACCGCTTTCGGATTCCGCGCCAACACCAGTTTCTCTCGTTCCTATACTCCGGAATATCAGCTTACGGCTTCGACTTACCAGGACTACGACACCGTGAGCCAGAGTTCCAGTGTTTCAACGAACTGGAGCTGGGAGCTTACCGCCAACTACAAGAAGACATTTGGCGGCGACCACACCTTTGAAGCGCTTGCCGGTACTTCCATCGAAGCCACCGGCTGGGGAATGAGCGTCAACGGCAAACGTTCCAACACCAAATTCGGAACCTGGAATTCCGCCAACCTCGGCTCGGTCGAAGGTGCGCTGACCAGTGACGAGCACGCAAGCATGGGCGGTGGAAACACGGTCCCCTACAACAACCTCCTCTCCTTCTTCGGCCGTCTGAATTACAGCTACAAGGATAAATACCTGTTTACCGCCATTGTGCGTGCCGACGGTTCCTGCAACTTCGCGAAAGGCAACAGATGGGGTGTCTTCCCGTCCGTCTCCGCCGGTTGGGTCATCTCCGAGGAGCCTTGGATGGCGTCCACCAAGGAATGGCTCAATTTCTTCAAGATCCGCGGAAGCTGGGGACAGAACGGTAACTGCAGCATTGATAATTTCCAGTACGCCGGTACCATCTCGCTGGGCGGCCAGTATGACTTCACATATGACCAGACCAATCCGGTAACTGCCGCCTATCCCGACAGGATCCCTAACTCCAATCTTTCCTGGGAGACCTCCGAGCAGACGGCCATCGGTTTCGACTCACGCTTCTTCCGCAGCCGCCTGGGCGTCGTGTTCGACTGGTACCGCAAGGACACCAAGGACTGGCTGGTAACCCCTCCGGCCATGGGCATCCTTGGAGCCAGCGCCGCTTCCATTAACGGCGGTGCCGTCCGTAACTCCGGCGTCGAGCTCAGCTTCACCTGGAACGACAATATCGGAGACTTCCGCTACAGCGTCGGAGTCAACGGTTCCTACAACAAGAACAACGTCCTCTACATCAACAACGCCGACGGTATCATCCACGGTGAAAAGAAGATCATCTCCGAGAACGTTGCCAAGGAGGATGGTTTCCGCGCCGAGCCCGGCAAGCCCATCGGTTACTTCCTGGGTATGGCCAGCGAGGGTATCTTCCAGAACCAGGCCCAGATCGACGAGTACAATGCCAAGGGCTACGCCTTTATGAATGGTTATGACAGCGCCCAGCCCGGTGATGTCATCTGGATCGACCAGAACGGAGACGGCGTCTATGACGAGAACGACTGCGTCGAGATCGGTAACCCCCACCCGGATTTCACCATGGGCTTCAACTTCAGCCTGCAGTGGAAGGGCTTCGACTTCAGCGTCAACGGTTCCGGCGCCTTCGGCCAGCAGGTTATGCAGAGCTACCGACAGTTCGCCCTCCAGGACCTGCAGGGTTTCACCAACAACCTTGTCGCCCGTTACTGGACCGGTGAGGGTTCCACCAACAAGTTCCCCCGCTACTCCTCCGGTTCGCACAACAACTTCAAGTGTAACAGCTACAACAGCGACATCTTCATCCAGGATGCCGATTACGTCAAGATCCGCAACATCACCTTCGGATATGACTTCAAGAGGGCCTTCAAGAAGCTTCCTTTCCAGTCGCTCAGATTTTTCGTGACCGGGCAGAACCTCTTCACTTTCACAGGATATGACGGTATGGATCCGGAAGTCGGTTCCGGCGCCTCCGGCTACAGCTGGTCCTCCGGTATCGATACCGGTTTCTATCCTTCCCCTAAGGTTTACATGGCTGGTGTCAGCATCAAATTCTAAACCCGAAAGCATATGAAAAAGATATTTCTTTATATTGCAGCATGTCTGTTCGTCTTTATCGGCTGCGAGAAAATCGACAGCCTGCTCGACACGACGAACTATCAGAAAGCGGACACCTCCTCTTTCCCCCAGACCGAGAAGGATGCGGAACAGCTGGTGAACTCAGCCTATTCCACAATGCATTCCTTGTACACCGGCAGTATTTTCAGGATCAACCTTTTCCGGCGAATGATCGCCAGCGACGACATTTACGGAGGAGGTTCCACCAGTTCCAAGGAGACTACGGCCGCAGACCGTCTGCTCGCCCCTTCCATGGATGAGGACAATTCTCCTTGGAAGAGTTACTACAACGGATTGTTCCGTTGCAACTATGCCCTTGAGTCCATCTCCGCCATGGATGACGACCTGTTCACGGGAGATAACAAAAACTGGTATCTCGGACAGGCCCACTTTATGAGAGCCTTCTACCTCTGGGAGCTTGCCGAACGCTATGAGTGCTTCCCTCTGACGCTCAGCACTGAAGTGGAGAATATGCCCAAGGCTTCCGTCGACGAGATCTACGCGGCTATCGCCGAGGATCTTACCCAGGCCATCAGCCTTATACCGGCCAAATACGGTTACTCCCAGGACAACAACCTGTGCGGCCGTGCTACGAAATATGCCGCTGAGGCCCTGATGGGCCGCGTGTGGTTGTTCTACACGGGCTTCTACAAGAAGAGCGACATGGCCGGCATCTCCAAGTCCCAGGTCATCAGCTGGCTCGAGGACTGCGCCAACACCAGCGTCTCCAAGTTCGACCTGGAGAAGGACCAGCGCGAAATCTGGATGTACTCCAACGAATGGTCAAGCGGTGTCAAATATGGGGTCGACTTCGAGACCTATGCCAACCAGGAGGATCTCCACTGGGTAGGCAACCATAGCAAGGAGACCGTCTGGGGCGTACATTTCTCGTATACCGGCTCCGGCTACAACCGTCTCCCGGAATGGCTTGGATTCCGTAATTCCGCACAGACCCCCAACAAGGACAGCTATCCTTATTCCGCCGGCGGAAACGGCAACGCTTCCGTGAACCCCAAGTTTGTGAAGGAATGGTATGAGGATCCCGACTATGGCCCCACGGACAAGCGTTTCTACGGTACCATCCTGACAGCCAACGAAGCCAAGATCAGAAAGGCTTATCCCTGGTACGGGGATGGCTATGTGGAGCTTCCCAATTTCAAGGGACACGACAGCAAGGAGATAGAGAGGACTTGGTTCTATACCAAGAAGTATCAGGCTATGGCCGCCTATACCGATGGCACAATGTCAAGTATGAAAAAGAACTTCTTCAATATTGTCAACGGTGCCATCTCCAATAGCGCCAAGAGCGGCAACAAGTGCGACGCCATCTACATCCGCTTCGCAGACGTGCTGCTTATGCTGGATGAGTTGAAGGAAACCGTTACCGGTATGAACAGGCTCCGTGCCCGTGCCGGACTTGCTCCGTACGATTCCTACACATTCGAGAGACTCCAGAAAGAGCGTCGCTATGAGTTCGCGACGGAAGGCATTCGCTTCAACGACCTTCGCCGTTGGTATCCCGAAACGGCCGGCCAGATCATCGAGCAGAACCAGACAGGTGGTTACATCGAGTTCAAGGGAGCGCCTACTACCTATCAGGAGCTGCCTGGCCGCTCCTTCTCCCAGCGCTATGCTCTCACCCGCGGTTTCTGGATGATCCCGCAGGAGCAGATCGGCCTCCAGGAGGGCATGCTCACGCAGAACAAGGGATTCGAAGATGGAGACAACTATCTCTTCGTCGACGGAGACCTCCCCTACTAGGACTTAATCAGATCAATTACGACAACTTTTGTAGGTTAATTGGATAGTTAATAATTGGTTTTTGGCGTCCGCAAAGTATATTGCGGACGCCTTTTTATCGATTGACCTAGAGGAATATAGAAGAGCCCTTAACAGAAAAAGCCCGCCGGAAAGGCGGGCTGTACTGTTGTGTGGGACTTAGCAGATTCGAACTGCTGACCTCTTGCGTGTGAAGCAAGCGCTCTAAACCGACTGAGCTAAAGTCCCGTGGAGTCCCGGACGGGAGATTCGGGACTGCAAAGATAGGGTTTTTTCCGAAAAAACCAGCTATCTCCCGTTTTTATTTGAACAGGAGCTTGGCGAAGGTCTGGAGGTAGAGGCGCCAGTTCTTCCATTCGTGTCCGCCTTCGGACACGTAGAATGTATGCTGGAGGCCCTCTTCGGTCAGTATACGGTCAAGCGTCTGGGCGCCTTCGTAGAGGAAGTCGGTATTGCCGACGCCGACGAAATAGAGCCGGTAACCGTCATTCTTCAGGGCGCGCAACTGGGTACGGATCTCAGGGGTGTCCTGCGAGCTGATGGACAGCGGGCAGATGTAGTCGAAAGTAGAAGGATACAGCTGCGAGGCGGTCAGGGTATGGCCGCCACCCATCGAGAGGCCGGAGATTGCGCGTGCCGAAGGCTTGGCGATGACACGGAAGCGTTTCTCAATGAACGGGATGATCTCGGTGACCAGGCTCTTGACATAGGCATTGGCGTAAGCAGGATCGCGGGTATTGATGGTGGAGGTCCCGAGACCCAGGGTCTGTGCGGCCTGCTGGTTGGGATTGCCGTTGGGCATGACGACGATCATCGGGACGGCCTCGCCGCGCTCGATTAGGTTGTCGAGAATCTGCGCGGCGCGGCCCATGGAGGTCCAGGCCTCTTCGTCGCCGCCGCCACCGTGCAGCAGGTACAGGACGGGGTACTTGGTCTTCTTGGAGTTCTCGTAGCCGTAAGGGGTGTAGACGATCATGCGGCGATTAAGCCCGAGTTGGGTGCTGTCGTACCACAGGGTGGTGAGGGTGCCGCGATGCGCGGCCTCATTGTAGACAGCCGAACGCTCGCCGGGAACGAACACCATGTTGAGGTAGCGGGTACCGTCGCGCTGGACCTTGTAGTTGACAGGATCATTCACGGCCACGCCGTCCACGATAAAATTGTAGGTGTAGATCTCCGGCTCCAGACCGGAAACGGTAGTCTCCCAGACGCCTCCCGGGCCCTTCGTCATGGCGACAGGGCCTTCGCCCTGGGCCATCCAGTTGCCTGAAAGGTACACCGTCGTGGCATAATCGGCGGCAAGGCGGAAAGTAACGGATCCTCCGTCGTAAACCTCGGGAGAGACGACCTGCTGGCCACGGGAGAAATTGGCGATCTCCTGGGCGGAAGCTGCACCTGCGAAGAGCAGGGTAACAGCACAGATGGTTATCAGTCTTTTCATGTTATCCTATTGATTTAGATTGGTTTACATTTATTGCGCAGCCACTCGGCTTCCTCGGGGGAAAGCATAGGTGAGAGTGTGCGGAAGACACGGGCGTTGTAGTCATTGAGCCACTCTATCTCGTCACGGTCGAGCAGGTCGACGATGATGGCCGAAGTGTCGAAATGGCACAGGGTCAGCGTCTCGAACCGCAGCCAGTCGCCGAATTCGCTCCGGCCGTCCTCGACGCAAAGGACGAGGTTCTCGTGCCGCACCCCATGCATCCCCTCGCGGTAGATGCCCGGTTCGTTGGAAGTGATCATCCCCGGAAGGATGGGCGTACGGTTGAAGTTCTGGCGGATATCCTGAGGGCCCTCGTGAACCCCGAGGAAGAATCCTACGCCATGGCCGGTGCCGTGGCCGAAATTGCGGCGTGCGCGCCAGAGCGGGCTGCGCGCCAGCACATCCAGCTGGCAGCCCGCCGTACCGCGCGGGAACACCGCCATCGCCAGACCGATGTGTCCCTTCAGGACGAGAGTGTAATCCTCCTTCTCCAGCATGGTGCAGGGGCCGAGAGGAACGGTGCGGGTGATGTCCGTAGTGCCGTTCATGTACTGCCCGCCGCTGTCAACCAGGTACAGGCCGCGCGGCTCGAGCACGGGCGCGCCCTGATGGGGCGTGATATAGTGCGGAAGGGCCGCGCCCTCGCCGTAGGCGGAAATCGTCTCGAAACTGTCGCCCCGGTACCCGGGAATCTCAGCCCGCAACGATCCGAGCTTGCGCGCGGCATCCCATTCATCGATGGTACTGCCGCCGTTGACCGACTTTTCGAGCCAATACAGGAAGCGCTCCATCGCGAGACCGTCCTCGACATGGATGTCGCGCATCCCCTCGATCTCGACGGCATTCTTGACAGCCTTGCGCAAAGCCACGGGCGAATCCCATCCGACTACGGTTCCCTCGACGGAATTGGTTCTAAGGATATGATAAAGGTTATAGTTCAAGGTGGATGGATCGACCGCCAGACGGCCGATGGCGCCATCCTCGATCTCTCCCGCCAGGACAACGGAGACGTCGTCATAGGGAAGTATGGCAACCCCTTCATCCCTCAACTCCTGGAATGTATCCAACGTGTCTTCGTCAGGCTGTCCGCCCTTCCTAACGAACCATTCGACGCTGTCGCCTGTGACCAGCAGATAGGAAATCACCAAAGGATTGTACTCGATATCGGAGCCACGGACGTTCAGGGTCCAGGCAATCTCGTCGAGGGCGGTCAGCAGGACCGCGTCGCAGCCGGCAGAGGCGGCTTCGTTCCGAAGCCAGTCGATGCGGCTCCAGCGGTCCTCGCCTGCCAGTTCTGCCCCGAGCGTGATGACAGGGGTCTGGGGTACAGGCGGACGGTTCTCCCACAGGTCTTCGAGCATGTCCGGGACGGATACGATGCGGAAGCCGTCCTCGTCGGGCGAGCCTTCCGCGCGGCCTGCCGCCAGGAAGGCGTCCTTCAGGCCTGCGACGGCGCTGACGCCCTGGCAGAGTCCGTCGACAGCGATCACGACGCTTTTCTCCTTACCGGCAAATGCATCCGTGGCCAGCCACTCAGGGATGAGCACCTGCTCCGGGACCCTGGTCTTGTGAAGGACTATCCCGGAGCCTTCCAGTTGGCGCACAGCCTGGATGAAATAACGAGTGTCGGTCCAGAGCCCGGCGTGGGAGGCGGTGACGACTATGTCGCCCGCCTCGCCGGTGAAGCCCGACAGCCATTCCACCTGCTTCCAGCGCGGAGCAGGGTATTCGCTGCTATGCGGGTCGGAGCCAGAGATGATGACGGCATCCCAGCCCCGCTCGCGCATCAGCGCCCGCAGGGCTTCGACCCTTTCGTAATGGATTGTCCCCATATCAATCGTTGTCGCTTCCTATCCAGGTGAGATTACGCCAGAGAGTCTCCAGGGGTCCGCGCTTGTGCTTCTTGGACCACTGGTAGAGGAGGATTATCTGCAGCACGACGATGCATATGCCGGTCAGCAGGGACAGCGTCACGCCAAGGTACTTGTACATGGCAAGGCCCCACCCGTAGAAGATCGTACATCCGATGATGGACGACATCAAGTAGTTGGTCAGGGACATGCGGCCGAAGAAGCAGATATGGGAGAGGCTCTTGCGGAAACCCTCGAAACGGTACCAGAGCAGTGTCACTCCCGAAACGATGAAGAGCAGGATGGCGAGATTGAACAACGGACGTATCAGGCTGTTGACCTTGCCGAAGCTGACGTCACCATGACTCCAGTGGCCGAATATGATACCGGCGACAATGAGGGCGACGGTGGTGAAGAAAACCACTCTCCATATCTTCAGATGGTTGCCCTCGTTGTAGAATAGCCTGAGGCGGCCGAAAAGGATACCGAGGAAGAACAGGCCTATGGTCTGGGTGATGCGGCCTTTCCATACGAACCAGTACCAGGAGGCCAGGAATCCGTTGCGCAGGCTCGCGACTGAGGATTCGAAGAACGTTCCTTCGGCATTGGCCTGTCCCACGGCGCTGTAATACTTCATCATCGGAGAGATGTCAGGCTTCCAGCCAGTGATAAGACTGTATATCTCGACGGGCTGGATCAGCAGCAGGATGGTGAGTCCCCAGAGAACCGGGGTGCTGAGATACCCTGCAGGGATCATCAGCAGGCCAAAGAGAGCATAGAAGGTAAGTATGTCTCCGTTGTAGAAAAACATGTTGATGACGCCGAAACCGAATAGCAGCACCATACGCCATGCGAACCGCAGGGAGAAGTCCTTGCCTTTCTGTTCCTGGTTGTCACGCTGGATGAAGAAACTGAGTCCGAACAAGAGGGCGAAGATGCCGTACATCTTGCCGGAGAGCAGCACGGTCAGCACATTGAAGACCGTACCGTCGAAAGGGAAGGAGAGGGAGGCGCTGGAGGCGGTGCCGAGATTGAAGTGCTCTACAGAGTGATAGAGTACGATACCCATCACGGCGATGCCTCGAAGGGCATCCGCCACTTCAATACGGCTGTTCTTGATTCCTTGGGTCTTATACATAGTGTTTATGGGTTAGCGTGGAAACAGTCCGAAGACGGACGAGCCGCTGCCGGACATGGAGGCATATATGGCTCCGGCATCATAGAGGGCCTGTTTCGCCTCAGCTATGGCCGGATACTTGGCAAAAACTGTGGTCTCGAAATCGTTTACGAGGCAGTCGCGCCACTCAGCGACAGGGCGCGCAAGCGCCTCGCGGAGCGGGCAGGGGCGGCCTCCGGCCGCCGCCTCGCGCGGCACGATGCCGCGGTACGCGTCAGCTGTGCTGACGCTGACGCCCGCCGGCACCGCCACGCGCAGCTCATACTGCGACAGGTCGATGTCGCACGGCTCCAGGATCTCACCCCGACCGGTGCCGATCATGGGGCGGTTGTATATGAAGAAGGCGCAGTCGCTGCCCAGACGGGAGGCGTAATCGGCAAGGGCGGCCTCGTCGAGGCCCGGCACGAAGAGCTCGGAGAGCATCCGCAGCGCAAACGCTGCGTCCGCCGAGCCACCACCCAGGCCCGCCCCCACCGGGGCGGTCTTCTCCAGGAATATCTTCGCCGGAGGCAGGTCGAAATCGGCATCCAGCAACCCGTACGCCCTGGCCGTCAGATCCTCCAGCGGATCCCAGTCCACACCTTCCCTCCTCGCAATCGTTATCATCAACTTCCCATCTTCCCTTATCCCCTGCCTTATCTGGGAGACTAAACCGACGGGGACTGTGCCGCTGAAAATTGTGCCACCCTCGGCAACATAAGAGGGGGGGACCCAAGCTTCATGCTTGGGGGGGGTCCGAAGGACATTTTCAGCGACACAGTCCCCGTCGATGGAGTATTTCTCGAAGAGCGAGGAAGAGGTGCGACTGAAGTCGTCTCCGGTGATGATCTCAAGGGTATCGTGGATGTCAAAGCACGGAACGAACAGCGTCTCGAGGTCGTGATAGCCGTCGGGGCGCTTCCGCAGGACGCTCAGTCCCAGGTTGACCTTGACATTGGGATACGTAATCATAGGCTGCGGACGGTTTGTTCGATGAGGCCTGCGACCTCGTCGCGGCGCTCCTCCGGGACGTGCTCCAGCACGGGTGACAGGAACGAGATCATCTGCAGCACCCTGGCTTCCTTCTCCGGGATGCCCCTGGACTGCATGTAGAACTGCGCAGCCTCGTCAAGACGGCCGACGGTGGCGCCGTGCGAGCACTCGACATCGTCGGCATATATCTCCAGCTGCGGGCTCGTTTCGGCACGTGCTTCCTCGCCCAACAGCAGATTGTGATTCGTCTGGAAAGCCTTGGTCTTCTGCGCGTCAGGGGCGACGACGATGCGTCCGTCGAAGCCGGTCTTGGCCGAGCCGGCCACTATGCCGTTGAAAAGCTGATTGGAAATGCAGCCGCCAACTCTATGACGGACAACGACTTTCAGAGGGAACTCCCCGTCACGACGGACGTATATCCCGGACAAAGATGCCTCGGCGCCTTCACCGATGAGGTCGACGCTCAGGTCCACGCCTCCGGCTCCTCCCGGAAAAGCCAGGAGGCAAAGGTCCAGGGAGGCCCCGGCCTCAAGGACGAAGGCATGCCGGCCGCCCAGCGCGTCGCAGACCGCCAGCCGAGTACCGGCCGGCACCACGACCGCTCCCTGCGGAATCGGAACGTCTACGTAATGTCCCCTGTCGATGATCTTCTCCTTCATAGGCTAGAATGCGTCGTATCCGTTCCTGTCGATGACATCCACCAGCTCGCGGCCGCCGGTCCTGACGATGCGGCCTTCCTTGAGCACGTGCACTACGTCCGGGACGATGTACTCCAGCAGACGCTGGTAATGCGTGATGACGATGGCGCTCTTTTCCGGGGTCCGGAGTTTGTTGACACCCTCCGCAACGATGCGGAGCGCATCGACGTCCAGGCCGCTGTCCGTCTCGTCAAGGATGGACAGCATCGGGTCGAGCATGGCCATCTGGAATATCTCATTGCGCTTTTTCTCTCCTCCGGAGAATCCGACATTGACCTCGCGCTTGGCGAATTCGCCCTTCATCTGCACCATGGCCATCCTCTCCTTCATCAGGCGGATGAATTCGGCGGGCTTCAGCTCTTCGAGCCCCTGCGCCTTGCGGCGGGCATTGACCGCCGCCTTCATGAAGTTGGTGATGCTCACACCGGGGATCTCGATGGGATATTGGAAAGACAGGAAAATACCCGCCCATGAGCGCTCCTCGGGGCTCATCGCCAGGAGGTCCCGGCCGAGGAAGGTCACCGACCCGGCGGTGACAATATAGTCCGGCCGGCCGACGAGCACCGCGGAGAGCGTGCTCTTGCCGGCGCCATTCGGCCCCATCACGGCATGCACTTCGCCCTTGCGTATCGTCAGGTCGATGCCCTTGAGGATCTCCTTGTCCCCTATCGAGGCGTGGAGCCCACGGATGTCAAGCAATATGTCGTTTTCAGCCATAAGTATCTGAAATTAAGCGTTCTTCTTATAAAGTTTACCCCAGTTGCGCAGCGATATGATGCCGTTGATAAGGTACAGTCCGCACACTATCGGCATGAACACGTTGCCAACGGACAGGTGCAGCGCCATCTGGGTCACGTTGACCACGAGCCACGCCACCCAGCAGTCCCATTTCTTCTGAGCAGACAGGAACTGGGCCATGAGGATCAGCACCGTCACGCACGAATCCAGGTAAGGATGCGGATCGGCCGGGAAGAGCCGGTTCAGCAGCCAGCCCCAGGCAAATGCGATGACGAAGACGGCCAGCACGCATAGCGCGCGTTCGGGCCAGCTGAGCATCGTCACCTTCAGGGCGCTGCCGTCCTCGGAACTCTTTTCGTCCTCATGCGGATGCGTCCAGCGGTAGTGGCCCATGATATTGATGCCGAGCGACACCGGCTGCAGCATCAGCGAAGCCACGAGGTTCTTTTCCCAGAAAAGGAAGAACAGGGCGGCCGTATACAGGTAGCCCACCCAGAAATTGTATTTGCTGTTCCGGCCTGCGAGTACTACGCAGGTGATACCGAGGAACGAAGATATGAGGTCAAGCCAATTCATTTCCTATCCGATGGAGCCTTCGAGTGAAACTTGCAGGAGTTTGCCGGCTTCCATTGCAAACTCCATGGGGAGACGGGCGAGGACTTCTCGGGCATAGCCGCCAACGATGAGGCCTACGGCATCCTCTGGCGGTATGCCGCGCTGGGTGCAGTAGAACAGCTGGTCCTCGCTGATCTTGGAGGTCGTGGCCTCATGCTCCACGACGGCCGAAGGGCAGCGGCTCTGGATCACCGGGAAGGTGTGGGCGCCGCATTCGGAGCCTATGAGCAAGCTGTCGCACTGCGAATAATTCCTGGCGCCGACGGCGCCGGGGTTGAAGCGCACCAGGCCGCGGTAGCTGTTCTGGCTGCGGCCGGCGCTGATGCCTTTGGAGACGATACGGCTGCGGGTGCCGCGGCCGATATGGACCATCTTGGTCCCGGTATCGGCCTGCTGGCGGTTGTTGGTCAGGGCCACGGAGTAGAACTCCGACGAGGAATAATCCCCAAGCAGTATCGTAGACGGGTATTTCCAGGTGATGGCGGAGCCTGTCTCGACCTGGGTCCAGCTGAGATGGCTGCCGGCGCCGCGGCAAAGACCTCGTTTGGTAACGAGGTTCAGGATGCCGCCGCGGCCTTGCGCATCGCCGGGGTACCAGTTCTGGACAGTCGAGTATTTGACGTCAGCGTCCTTCTCGACAATAATCTCCACCACTGCTGCGTGGAGCTGGTTCTCGTCGCGCATCGGGGCGGTGCAACCCTCCATGTAGCTGAGTTGCGAGCCCTCGTCGGCGACGATAAGCGTGCGCTCGAACTGACCGGTACCGGCCGCATTGATGCGGAAATAACTGGACAACTCCATCGGACATTTGACACCCTTGGGAATATAGCAGAACGACCCGTCCGAGAAGACGGCGGAGTTCAGCGCCGCGAAATAATTGTCCCCGGAGGGGACGACGGTGGCGAGGTATTTCCGGACCAGGTCCGGATGCTCCCTGACAGCCTCTGAAAAGGAACAGAAGATGATTCCCTTCTCGGAGAGGGCCTTGCGGAACGTGGTCTTGACGGAGACGGAGTCGAAGACTGCGTCCACGGCGACCACTCCCGCGAGCGCCTCGCGCTCGTGCAGCGGAATGCCCAACTTCTCGAAGGTCTCGGCCAACGCCGGATCTATCTCCTTGGGCCTTTCGCTGTCTTTCTTGGGGGCAGCGTAATATATGATGTCCTGATAGTCTATTTCGGGCAGGTCGAGATGGCCCCAGCGGGGCTGCTCCATGGCCTTCCACTTGCGGAATGCATCCAGACGGAACTCCATGAGCCATTCCGGCTCATCCTTCAGGGAAGAGATCGTACGGATGATATCCTCGTTCAGGCCCTTCGGGATATAGACCTGCTCGACGTCCGTGACGAATCCTTCCTTGTACTCCTGCTGCGTGATGTTCTGCAGCAATTCTTTCTCTTCCATTGAGTCCATAGAATACAAATATACTGTTTTTTATCTGAAAACACGGGGAAAAAGCGTATCTTCGCAAGAGACTAAAACGGACTTTCTTATGAATACTTTCGGAAGGATATTCAGGGTCAGCATCTTCGGCGAATCGCATGGAGAGGCCATCGGTGTGGTAATGGACGGAGTGCCCGAGGGACTGCCGCTGGAGGCGGCGGACTTCGCCGCGGACATCGCCCGACGGGCGCCGGGCGCCAGAGGCGCCGAGGCCCGCGGCGAGAGCGGCACCGTCGGCACGACGCCACGTGTCGAAGCCGACGAGCCGCAGATCCTCAGCGGCGTCGTCGACGGCCACACCACCGGCGCTCCCCTGACCATCATTTTCCGCAATGCCAATACCCGGTCCGGAGATTACAGCGACTTCGACGCCATGCCCCGTCCCGGCCACGCCGACTATGTCGCCGCCGTCAAATGGGACTGGGCCAACGACCCGCGCGGCGGCGGGCACTTCTCCGGCAGGATCACCCTGCCGGTCGTTGCCGCCGGCGTCGTGGCCAAGAAAGTACTGGAAGGGATTGATATCCAAGCCGATCTCATCGAAGTGGGCGGCTGCGCCGACAAGGCCCGGTGGCCTGAGCTCCTCGCCGCCGCGGCCGCCGAAGGCGACTCGCTGGGCGGCGTGGTGCAGTGCACCGCCACCGGCCTGCCTATCGGCCTTGGCGAGCCGTTCTTCGACTCCGTCGAGTCGCTCGTCTCGCACGCCGTCTTCTCCATCCCCGGAGTCCGCGGCATAGAGTTCGGCGACGGATTCGCCGCCTCGCGCATGAAGGGTTCGGAGCACAATGACCCCTTCGGGGCGGACGGCCCCGTCAAGAACGGCGCCGGCGGTATCAACGGCGGCATCACCAACGGTGCGCCGCTCGTCTTCCGCGTCGCCTTTAAGCCTACATCAAGCATAGCCAAGCCCCAGCGCACCTGGAATTTCGCCGAAGACCGCGAGGATACCCTCCGCATCAAAGGCCGTCACGACGTCTGTTTCGCCCTACGCACCCCCGTCATCGTCGAGGCCATGACCGCCATCGTCCTCGCCGACCTTCTCTAATCCAAACCTCACCGACAGATAGTAGTCAAGGTGTGTGTCTGAACCAGCGGAGGAGGAAACGAACGCCGGCGGAGAGGAGGCCGGGGCCGAGACCACTGTAGAACCAGGCGAAGAAGTTCGATGGAATACCGGGAATATGCTTCAAACCTATTCCCAGGGAAATCATGAAAGCAATGATGAGATATCCCTTGAGGCTGAAGATCTGGATATAATGGCTTACTCCCGTGACGGCAATTTTCGTCCCTATGGCCGTCCAGAGGAGGCCATTGACAGCAAGGAGGTGTATCGTCTTGATCCTGCACATTTCCGAAAAGTAGTAGCGTGGTAGTTATGTGTCTGACAATAAGGGAAATGCTTTACTTCACTAGTGTAATTTTGAGAGGCAGTAGATTATAGTAATCAATTGGTATTAAAAGCGTTAGCTACCACCGATATTATTACAGGAAGGAATGGGATGGTATCAAGGGTCAGTGTTTACGGGACGGAATGAAGATGGCGGCAAGGGCGACGAGGCCGAGGGCGAAGGGGTAGTAGAGGTAGCGGATGATGGCCGCGGCGCCGACGCCTGCGAGGCCGGAGGCCATCAGCAGCTGCGCGCCGTAGGGGATCAGGCCCTGGATGAAACAGGAGAAGGTGTCAAGGATGCTGGCGACGCGCCGCCTGTCAAGGCCGAAGCGGTCGCTGATGTCCTTGGCGATACCGCCGACGGTGATGATGGCGATGGTGTTGTTGGCCGTGCAGAGGTTGGCGAGGCTGACGAGTGCTGCGATGCTGAGCTCGGCGCCGCGCCGCTGCCGGCGGCTAGTGGCAGAGGCGGCTGTAGCGGCAGGCACGGAAGCGGTGGCGCTGCCGGCAGCGGAGGGCGAGGAGGAGACGGCAATGACGGGAGACGTGGTGGGGCCGGACGCAGCCTCAGCACCGACAGCGGCGGCGGAGGGCGAGGAGGAGGAGCCGAGGCGGCGGGTGAGGGCTCCGACGAGCCAGTCGAGGCCGCCGCCGGCGCGTATGAGCGCCATCATGCCGCCTGCCAGCAGCGTCACGATGATAAGGCTGCCCATACCGCCTATGCCTTCGCCGACGGAGGCAAGCCAGTCGGCCCATCCGAGGCTGCCTGTCACCAGGCCTATGAGCAGATTGACTCCCAGCCCCAATGACAGTATCAGCAGCACGTCCATTCCCGCGAGGGCCAGCACAAGGACGAGAAGGTATGGCACAAGTTTCAGAGGCTCAGCGGCTTCCGGACTCACATCAACACTGACGCCAATCCCCTGGAAAATATAGATGGCAAAGACCACCAGTACCGCCGGGGCGACTATCCGGATATTGGCCTTGAACTTGTCCTTCATGGCGCAGTCCATGGCTTTGGTAGCGGCAATCGTAGTATCGCTGATGAAGGAAAGATTGTCTCCGAAGAATGCGCCTCCGACTATGATGGCGGCCATGAAGGCTTCGGAGAATCCCGCCTCCTGCGCGATACCAGTGGCGATCGGAACGAGCGCCACAATCGTCCCAACGCTGGTGCCGACGGACATCGAGATGAAGCAGGCGGTGAAGAAGAGCCCGGCGAAGAGCATCGAGCCGGGGATTACCCGCAGGGTGAGGTTGACGGTAGCGTCAATGGCCCCGATGTCCTGCGCCGTCCGCGCAAATGCGCCGGCCAGGATGAATATCCAGACCATCAACAGGATACGGGGATTGCCGGCTCCTTCGGAGAAAAGGTCCAGGCGCTCCCTCAACGAGCCCTTGGAGATCAGGACGGCATAGACCGAAGCCAACAGGAAAGCCGACGCCACCGGGACCTTGTAGAAGTCCTTGATAAGTATCGACGTGACCAGATACACCCCGAGGAAAACCAGGATGGGAGTCAGCGCTATGAGTCCTTTGTTCTTCATCTACCTGTCGCAGAAAAGGGTGAGGAAATCCGGGAAGGACTTCGCCACGCACTGCTCGTCGTCGATGACTATCGGCGACGAGGCGCCAAGCGAAGCCACCTTCAGGGCCATGACCATGCGGTGGTCATGGTTGGAAGTGTATTCTCCGCCATTCAGGAGATTACCGTTCAGTAAGCGGCTCGAGAGGGAATGTCCCTTGATGACCATCTCATCGCCTTCGATGGCGCATTCCACTCCCATTTGCGTAAGCATCTCCTTTATCGCTTTGGCTCGGTCGGACTCCTTGTTGGCGAGCCGGCCGGTGCCGGCGATGCGGCTTTCGCCTGGGCAGAAAGCCGCCAGCACGGCCGTGATAGGGAAGAGGTCCGGCGCGTTGTTCAGGTCGAATGAGAAGGCGTTCAGCGGCGCCTTGACGGCGTTGACGGCCCCCGTATGGGGGTTGACGCCGGCCGCAGCCGCTGCGACGCTGACTTCATCCACGCAGTCGTTCTCGATCTGTGAGACCGATGCTCCCGCTTCGACGAGGATGTCCATGATGGTAAGGTCGGCCTGCAGCGACTGCGTATCGAGGCCGTCTACAGAGGCGCTGCCGAAGATGGCACCGGCCACGAGGAAATTGGCGGCGCTGCTCCAGTCTCCTTCGAGACTGAGCTCGGCCGCCTTGTAGCGCTGGCCGCCCTTGACCTTGAAGGTCAGGCCTGTGCAGTAACCCCAGTCCCGCGTCTGAAGGAACTCTTCGTCACCCTCCATCTCGTTGCCTATCCGGATGCCGAATTTCTGGAGGACATCCAGCGTGATGAACATGTAAGGGATGCTCTTGGGCTCGCTTACATAGACGGTGGAGGGCGCCTGGGCCATCGGCAGGGCCATCAGGAGGCCGGAGATGATCTGCGATCCTCCGGCCCCCGAGATATCCGCCCTGCCGGGGACAAGCTTGCCCTCAACGGTCATCGGGACATATATCTCACGGGAAGTCCGTGCGGCGTTGCGGAGCATGACCCCGAATGAGGCCATGATGTCAGCGGCGCCTTTCAGCGGACGATTTACAAGGGTCTTTTCGCCGGTGACCAGCACGGATCCAGGACCTATCTGCGACAGGATAGGAATCATCATCCTGGTCAGGAGGCCGGACTCACCGCAATGCAGGGAAGTCAGTTCAAGAGGATTCTCAATGGGACCTATTCCCTTGATGGTAAGAACTTCGCCTTCAGTGACTTCTGCGCCAAGGGCGCGGGCGGCGGCGACGGCAGCCTCAGTGTCTGCGCAGGCTGAATAGCCGCGCAGATGCGAGGTGCCCTCGGCCAGGGCCGCCGCGATGATCGCCCTTTGGGCGAAACTCTTGGACGATGGCATACCCAGATGCTCGGCATAGAAACCCTGGGCGTCACTGTAGACCGCCTCGTTCATCTCAGATAGGGTCCACTGGCCCGGCGCGGTGCCGTCGCCTTCACCGAGTGAAACGTAGGTGAATGGGGCACCGCGCCGGAGGCACTCGAGCCGGGATTCCTTCCCGGCTTCCCCCATGCAGAAGGCGACAAGAGTGCCCTCCTCCTGGGTCCTGCCGTCCGGATAGGCCATCCCGTAGAGGTCCATCACGCGGGCTACATCCTCCTGACTATGAGCCATGGTCGCGACCTTGATAACGCCGGAACCGAAAACACGGCACTTGGTGACCATCTCGGCAAGGGTCTCGGCATCAGGGGTTTCGTCGAAATTGTGGTAGGAGCGGATGAGGGTCGTACCGCTTTCGCGGGCGGCCCGGCGCAGGCGCTTGCCCATCGGCGCCGGGGCCTCCAGCTCGACATCGACGTATTTGGCCCCGGCCAGGATGGCGGTCCTGAGCCGGCGCTCCGCCTCCTGCATGCTCGCGCTTCCGGCAATGCGGCAGGTGGCTATGAGCGGAATATCCGTACCGGAAAACAGACTCTCGATATCCTCTTCGTCCAAGTCCGGACAGAGGTCCAGGCGGATCTCCGCCATCTCTATGTCACCACGCTCCAGGAGGGAGAATATCTCCTCAAGGTTCTTGTTCTGTATGCAAGTACAAATCATATGTTCGCTGTTTCAAGCAATTGGATGATGGTGTCGACCGGCATGAGGCGGACTTCCACCTTGCCGATGTCGCGTATCAGCACGAAATGTACGGAGCCGCCGTCGGCTTTCTTGTCCCGGGCGATGGCCTCGCGCATCGCGGAGGCCGGGACCGGACAGGCCGTAGGCAGCCCGACGGCGGCGAAGTCCGCCTCCAGCTGCGCGGCCAGGCCCCTCCGGCATACGCCGAGGGCCTCCGACAGCCGCGCCGCCTGGATCGTCCCGATCGCGACCGCCTCGCCGTGCGAGTAGCGCTGGGGCGCATCCGACACGGTCTGCCACCACTCGACGGCATGGCCGACGGTGTGGCCGAGGTTCAGCACGCGCCGCTCACCCGTCTCGAACTCGTCGCGCTCCACGACGCCGCACTTGATCATGGCGGCGGCGCGGATCAGCTCCGCGTCTGCCCGGGCGCCGCTGCGCAGCAGCTCCAGCGCCCGGCGGTAGTGCGGCGCGTCCGAGATGATGAAACTTTTCAGCATCTCGGCCACGCCGGAGCGGTACTCCCTGTCCGGGAGCGTCTCCAGTGTATTTCCGGCCACATAGATGAACTCCGGCTGACGGATGACGCCAAGGATGTTCTTGTAGCCGTCAAGGTTAACCCCGGTCTTGCCGCCGATGCCGGCATCGACCTGCGCCAGCAGGGTAGTAGGCAACGTAGCGAACCGCACTCCACGCTTGTAGATGCAGGCGGCGAACCCGGCCATGTCTGTCGTGATGCCGCCGCCCAGCGCCAGCACGAGCGCCTTGCGGTCGGCACCTGCCTCCAGCAGGAAGCGGCAGATGGCCGTCACGGTGTCAAGGCTCTTGGCGGCCTCCGAGGCGTCGACGGCCATCGCGCCCTGAAGGGCGCACAAGGCCCTGACGCGCTCCGCCGCCCACGCCACATTCCTGTCGTAGACGAGGTAGACTTCTTTCTCTTCTTTCAGGAGCTCCGGCAGTCCGGAGAAATCCTCCTTCACATATAGTTTTATCTCCATATCCTAAGGTCGTATTCCGTAAAGGTAACCAAGCAGGGCCATCTTGCCCCTCATCGTCTCGCGCGGAGTGAACTCGCCGTTCACCCACATGTAACGGATGTTGAAGAATGACTCCTGACGCGGCCAGCCTCCGTCATTCCATGACGGGTAGCAGCGGTCGAGGATGATCCGGGCGTCGCCGCCATTCCCGCGGGACCATGTCTCCGTGCCGTTGAACGGCGTCTGGCCCGGATGCGTCCCGGGCACGCCGTCGTTGCGGCCGGAGGAGTAGCAGTCGGTGATGTGACGCTCCCCCAGACCAGTCATTTCCACGGTATTGGAAGGATTGCGGCCAAGACCCCAGCCGGCCTCGCTATACATCGCACGCTCCAACTCGGCCCGCCTAATAGGCGAAGAAGCCACATAGTGGGCCATCATCACCAGCTGGAGGTTCTCCGAAGTCTGCCAGCGGGCATCGTTGGCCGCGCGCCGCGACGGGCGCAGGGCCATCAGGCTCACATTGTTCGCATCGGCCTGCGCATCCACGCTCGATACCAGATCGGCATAAAGCTGGGGATAATGCCTCTCCTGCGGACAAACCAGATACGCGGCAGCCGCCCAAATCTGGTAGAAGCCCCCCATGCGGCCCTTGTTGAACAATTCCGACTTAGGACCCTTGATCATACTCTCTTCCGCCATTATATCCTCCCATTCCCGCTCACCGGTGACATTATACAGGAAGGCTGCGGCCTGCTGGCGGAAGTCACGCCCCCTCATGCGGGCGCTGCCGACATCCTGGAGGACGTCCAGCTGGAGGTCTTCCTGGCGCGAAGCGAAGCGGAAGGCCTTTACGGCCTCGTCGCGGTAATACACCTGAAGGGAGTCATTGCCCGCGACGCGGAAAGCCTCCGCGAGCATCGCGCAGTTGGCGGCATTGGCCCAGGCCGCCATGGTAGTACACCCGGCCTGGAACATGATTGTCCATTCTTTCGAAGGATTGGTAACTCCCTGTGAATAAGCCTCCCCGTCCCTTATGCTCAGGAAGAAGTCCACCTCGTTGCGGGCCTCGTCTATGATGTCCGGGATGCCGTTCCCGCTCTCGCGGATGCCGAGATCATCCTCGCTGATACGGCCTCCTGTCAGGAGATAAGGCAGCAGCATATCGTAGATATTGCTCACATGCGCCAGATGGCGGTCCCAGTCGAAGGCATCGGAATGCCCTCCGCGCACTTCGGTGTTGACGGGATTGCCCGGCAGCCTGTGCTGCCAGAACGCCGACTCCAGCGCCGGTTTGAAATGCGGCTCGTCCCAGACGTCGCCGCGCAGCCTGCGCCAGTCCGGATGCCAGGGCTGAAGGTCGGTCTTATAGACCGTGAACCCTACCGGATCCTCCTCGGGAATGAACTGCGGCTGGCGAGGCACAGGACTCACCGAAGGGTCTATCGGCTCTCCCAGCCTCATGTAGTAATATCCCCGCACCGAGTACCGGTACGGCTGGAAATACACGTCATCCGCTATGTCGAAGTCCATGCTGCAGCCCACATCCTCCACCACAAGGCGATATCGGCCCGGCTCCGACTCCTTGAAGTCGATGTTCCACACGTCGGAGCCGGTCAGGTCCTTGCCGCCCGCCTCGGCCGACGAGGCCGACTGCGGCTTCCAGTACTTGACGGTCCCGACTTTCTTCTTGGATCCGGTAGCGATATTGTAGAGATATACGCCTTTGCCCTGGAAAGACTTGTAATCGCGTCCGCCGCCCTCTCCGAGCCATAGATAGAGGTCGGCTTCCTTGACCGGCTCGGAGGGCAGATAGCCCAGTATATTGACATGGACAGACTCGGACATCGCATTCCAGATATCGAAGCATACGCTCCCTTCTGACACATCACTCCCGACTCCCGCGGGAATGGTGACTGTATATGTGCACCCCTGCTTCATAGACCTAGGAAGCTTCAGGAAGATCCAGTGGTCAAGTTCGCTGGTCAGGGTATTGTCGGTATTCATCGGCTTGGACTTGCGCCAGGCCTCGGCGACCGCACGCGAACCGAAGGACTTATCGTCCTTCGAACTGACCGTCCAGGCGCCGGCATCCGCCGCCGCGGCCGGATCCAGCCTGCGGCCGAACACCACCAGCGTATCGTCCCCCTCGACAAACGTATGTCCCAGATATGCGCTCTCGCCCGTGCCGCTGTCCCGATACCGAACCTCCCCGTCCCGGAAATGCACGCACAGGTAATCCTTGTCAATCACCTTCAGCTCAAGATACTTCGTCGCGCCGGCCTGCGAAGTCAGGAGCAGCGCCGCAGCACTCAACACGGCGAAGAGATATCTACCGATTCCCATAATTCCTTTCCAGAAGCATTAGAATGACAAGATAAGGAATTTATTTGATAATCGTGGAAAAATCCATACCTTTGCACCGTCCACAACCCACTGCCCGAGTGGCGGAATGGTAGACGCGATGGACTCAAAATCCATTGTCCTTTAAAGATGTGCGGGTTCGAGTCCCGCCTCGGGCACGCGATTTCGCCCGGCCCTTGACGGCCGGGCCTTCACGTATATGGGTGCCTTCTTAGTGGCAATGTATACGTCACTTTTTTCGCAATCCAGCCCACAGATAACAACCAATAGTTTCATATTAATACTTGATCTTAAAGTAATCAAGTAACACTTTATAATTGTCCTGCGCCGAAAGACAGGTATCCGTAAGATAACCGTTAATATGTCCCCACTCTCTAAGGCCTCTATAATAGAAAAACTTAAGCTCCTCAGTAATAATATACGGTACTATTCCGTTTGCCAGGCATTCCTTGAACATAACAAGTCTTCCTACCCTTCCGTTTCCATCCTGGAACGGATGGATTGCTTCAAACTTCTGGTGGAAATCAATAATATCCACTAACGCCTTGGGCGACTTTGCGTTGTATGCAGAAAGAAGGGCTTTCATCCTTGCATGGACCTCTTCAGGAGGGCAGGTGGCATTCCCGCCTACCTCATTAGGCAACTTTTTATAATCTCCTACGTTGAACCATGACTTGAGACTATCGGATGTCCCGGTCTTAAGTATTCTGTGAATCTCTTTAATAAATGGCCCTGAAAGTTTCTCCTCTGCCCGGTCTATGATAAGGTCTATGCAACGGAAATGGTTTGTGGTCTCGACGATATCATCGACATTGATACTTTCATTTGTAATGCCTATTGTATTTGTTTCGAAGATTAAACGGGTCTGCTCATGAGTTAGGCGACTCCCCTCTATATGATGAAGAAAGCAAAGCATACATTAAGGAGTTGGAAGCAGAAAAAAAACGCACCCGAATAGGATGCGTTTTTTTCATTTAGTGTAAACTAGTATATCGTTCCCTTAAATAATATCCTTGAGGTAGTAGCCAGGAGTTACCATTGCTATCTTTCCGCCCGTATTATCATTCATCGTTCCATGAACAAATCCCCATATGGTTGTTTCACCATATTCTTGAATCATAGCAGGAGTTGAAACATACCCCATATCAAATATAGGACCGCCGCTATATCCTCCCATTGCAGGGTTTTCAAGGCAAAAAAAGTCGCTCATTTTACCATTATCCGCTCTAGGAAACGATAAATAGCTTGACGAAGCAAATGACCGGAATGTCAAAGGACTAAACTTTGATGATCCTGTAAAAGTCGTTCCCAATCCACCTGGGAAACCAGCGACTGTGAGTTCCCGATCTCTTGATAAAGGAACAGGGGATGAAACAATCTGAGAAAAAGGGAAGAATCTATTACGATACTTCGAGTCAAGTTTGTTGGCATCAAGTTTTATTGCAGCAATATCCGCAACTGGATGAAGAATCCAGTCCCCGACAGTTATTCCAGACAGAATGACCTGATGATTTGCCGAATTAGCCTCGCCAAATACTATTATTGTATCCGGAAGGATGTCTCTTTTGACATGTTCTGCCGTAACAAAATAAGGAATAGAGTCTTTTTCTATGAAACATCCTGTCCCACATTTTCCGCTACTAGGAGTAACGATAAAGCAAATTACCTTATACATCTCATCTCTTGAGAGTTGCATATTCGGAAAGATTGTTATTTAAAAGTATCTTACTATAACAGTATTTATCGAAAGAAATGAGTCTCTTAACCCTTTATGCTCACATGTGTTGTCGCGCTCACATGCTTGCCATCGGCCATGCCGATATCAATTGTTATGTCGGTCTCGATAGGAGCTTCCTCGGGGCTTTGCGTCATGTGGTAAAGGCAGATAGGAAGTACTGTCGGCCTCAATGCCAGATAATCCTTGATGCTCATACCATCATATCCCATCTTCCCCAGCAAAGCCTTACTATCATAATTGAACAAATAAACACTATAATCCCCACATGAGTCCGGAATCAGCTCAAACATGTCGGAAATATCGGAACCTGCTTCCCGGCCGAAAAGGGTTTTAGTAGAGGTTATTGTTATAGAGGTGCACCCCGCCGTCCTATATTCTAAGGGATAAGTTGTCACATCACCAAAATCCGTATCAATAGGTGCAAATGTGACTCCTCCTCCTATTAAACCTTTTTGACGGGGCTCTCTCCGACTTATTATGTACTCCTTTATTTGTTGCTCCATTGAGGGGTCCCCAGGAATTCTTTCGCTCATCAGTGCATTCTTTGTTCGCCCCTTATCAGTAAAGACGTCGTTCCTGAAATCAGTATAATCCTTGTGAAACACACCCGCCAGGATGAACAGGCTGTCAGCAGAAATCGGCCCTTTATCTTTAATATCGGGCTCATATACACGGTCATACATATCGGTATTCGCAACTGGTACTATTTCTACAAGTCGAAGATTGTCAAAAAGAAGGACGTTGCACTCACGATTGCATAAAGCAATGTTCGCACCTATGCTATTCTGAACCATTTCGTGCCCATGATCCAAGGAGTTGCAGGAGCAAAGCATCGCAAAGAACACTGTATACAGTGTTGATTTAAAGTTCCGTAAAGCCATAATAGTTGATTTAAAGTTCCGTAAAGCCATAATAAATTCTTTTGTTTTTACTAAACACACTCTGGCTGTTATAATACCAACTGGATGATGCATATAATGCAGTATTGTCTCCATCCCCGTCTTCTCCCCAATTCATATAGTATAAATAAACCGAAGGGCCACTCTCCTGGAAATACTGAACTGTCTGCCCAACTTGAAATCCATAACGACGCTGAATCTCCGAGAAATCAGTATATGTTTCATCTTCTTCTGTCCAATCATATGTGTATTCTACCATCCTTACATAATAGTATTGATGAGCTTCTGTTATAATCCCGTCAATTATCCATGCATGTGATATCGTCTCATCACTATTATCTGCCGTAACAATAACGGGTAGTCCATTCAATAAGTTAGCCCTGACCGTGCTGACAGAGTGATTACTTACTGAACAGGTTATATCATAGTATGACAAGGCAGAGTAATGATTGTACAAAACGGTACCACTTCCACCTGCAGACGGACCTCCATATTCCATTCCGAACCGGTTTCCGATATCCAGCATCAAATCTCCCACATATACACAGTTTCCATAAGGATTCGACTCTGATTGCATATAGTCCCAATAGTCCGAGTCGTCAACATACCAACCACGGGAAAAACCAACATCGGATGCAGGGGAAAAAACGCTGGGATACGAACACTGAATAGATTGATAAAGGTGAGTCGGGAAGCCAAACGTATGATGCAAATAGAACAGCACCTGTGCAATGGCAACAGATACGCAACCTGTCACACACCTTTCATGGTCATAAACTAACTCATAAGGGTCGAAAGACTGGGGAGTTCCGGAATCTCGAGGCAACTTTTGGTTCCAAGGATAGCCCTGTCCCCATTTTGTATCAATCAAATGGTCGACATCCGTAGTCCAACTAGAATAATCACTGATCATAAAAGTTCGAACCACCCACCGGGGTTCGTAAGCTTTTGTCTGTATGCTGGTCTTCTGTCCAAAGTAGCGCGTCGGGGAGATTCGGTCCCATAACTGAACCATATCTTTGTCAACAAAAGAGTCGTCTTTCTTTATGGATGCAATGTCTTCTGCAATAGTTTGTAGATAAAAAACAAACTCTTTCTTTTCATTCATGTCAAGCGCCCCTTCCAGACTTACTGCAATGACCGGTGTCACCCTTCTATCTCCCGAGACGACCATCCACCCTTCATCATAGTTGAAGATATACATCAAAGTGTCACGTCCAACCACATATGGAGTCAATGAGTATTCCGCATCAGGATACCGCAAATCAGAGTATCTTTTTGCATCAGAGATTGAAACATTATATTTTTCTGTTCCACTATCTATGGCTGTTGGTGCCTTTGTGACATTTGAGAAACCGTCCACAAAAACATCCTGTTCTTTTTGACAGGCAAAAAAAGACATTATTATAAGAACTGATAGAATCCTTTTCATAAATCAATCGCCTAATTACAAAAATAATACATATTTTGGTTTGAACAGCATTAAATACTGAACTCTCCGACATATTCAAGTCCGGAGGCTGTCATGATGAGGAGGGTGTAGTCACCCGCGTATCCACTGACTGGGATGATGATGGTTCCATCGGCGGTGTCAAACACCGTTGAGTAATCGTCCCCAGCCGTAGATGTAAGACTGACATCTACAACCCCGAAATAAGAAGAACTGCCCAGTAGTACAAACCCACTTTCCAACGTTGCAAAGAACGGATTATAGACGGGCGCGTGGGGTGCGCCAGGAGGAACGACGGAATCTGCACGAATCGCTATTGTTTCTCCGTCGTTTTGTTTTACCGGTGAAGCATAAGAATGCCCTCCCATCAAACACCTTGCTATTATGCAGAGTGTAATCAGAATTAGTAATTTTTGATTCATTTTGTTTGGTTGTTAGTGCTTACCTTACAAATATCAGAATCACTCTATTATTGACAAATAGAAAGCGGTAACACTGTTCCCATCTTAAATCCCAAATAATGAGAGAGTTATCGATAATTCTTGGTAACACTTTTGCAGATATGATCTATAATTCGCATTTAAACGCTATTTTTGAATAAAGAAAAGTCATGAAGAAAGTATTATTCATTTCAGTTATTGTATCCATTCTAATTCCGTCTTGTGTCAATACGGGCGTGAGTAAGCTACTCGACCGGGCAGAATCGCTGTTTCAGACGAAGCCGGATAGTTGTCTGATCATCATGAAGTCAATAGAAATGAATAATACGTTGACGCGTAAAGAGAAAGCCCGCTATGCGCTACTAATGAGTGCTGCGCTGGACAAGAATTATGTCGTAATATCCTCTGATTCCTTAATAAAATCAGCCGTTGACTACTATTCTGCCCGAAACAATCTGCGCTATCGCATGATGTCAAGCTATTATCACGGCCTTGTCTTGAATAATGCTCAAGAATATACAGCTTCCACCATTGCGTTGGAAAAAGCAGAAAAAGATGCACTAATCCTTGAAGATCATCTTTATGCGGGTCTTATTTATAGGGCAAAGGGAGACATTTTTAACAAAACCAATGACTATTTGTCATCCTTAGATTGTCTTAAACAAGCCGTCTTTCATTTTCGATTTTTAGATAATCCCGACTATGCCCATTATGCAGAGTTGGGGCTGGCAATTTGCTATACAAACAATCAAGATTATGAAAATGCTACGATAGTTTTGGATGAACTTGAACAAGAAGATATTCCACAGTCTATCAGATCCTTATGTTTGCTCCAGAGGGCGAACATAATTATTGAGTCCAAAGGCATGCCAGAAGAAGCAATACATCTCTATAAACGCGTCCCTCTATCTTATATGAGTTCTTTGAGTTTTGGGAGATATGCTTTAGCGTTAGAATCAACGGGGCAACTTGATTCGGCAGACCATTACTTCGCCGAAGCCTATGCATTATGTAGAGATCAAGCCGATTCTGCTGCCATTAGTTTTATACATGCCAAAGCGATGCATCTAAAAGGAAACGATCTTTCCGCATATCAGATGACCCGCAAAGCGGCATTTGTCCAAGACTCATTAACTCGAGTCCTGCTCCAGCAGTCTGTAAGCAACGCGCAGAGAGATTACTACAAGGCAGAGTCGCAGCTACAGGAAGAGAGGGCGAAGCGGCTGCGCGAGCGTAACCGCCTTGGCGCAGCCGCCGCCCTGCTCGCCCTGGCCCTGCTGTCCGGTGCGACGCTGTCGTACCGGAAGCGCAAGGAGCAGGAGATCAAAGAGCAGATGCTCAATCTCTCCATCGCGCAGGAGGAACTCCGGCAAGCGGAGCAGACTAGTGCCTCTCTGTTGGGCTCGCTGTTCAGCGAAAAACTCAACCATCTCGACAGGCTCTCTGAAGACTATGTCCGCGCAGATAGCGACAAGGAAAGAATTGCCGCATTGAGAGAGTTCAAAGAAGAGATCGCCGCCATGCGGACGGACAAAGACTTGTTCGCCTCCCTAGAAAAGGATCTGGACCGCTATTGCGATGGGGTGATGTCCAAACTCCGCACTCAGGTCCCGTCCATCAAGGGAGATAATCTAAAGCTTATCACGCTATTCTTCGCCGGTTTGCCGTACAGCACGGTTCAGTTGGTCATGAACCGGGTCTCCATTGAGAGTCTCAAGATGGTCCGATCCCGCTTCCGCAAGGAGATAAAGGCTGCGAATGCCCCAGATGAGGCGCTTTTCATGAAACTACTTGAGATGAAGGGTAACCGTTCCTTCAGGTAATCAGATGTCATTCTTGTCGAATCCACGATTCACATCAAGCGCATTTTCGGCCTCCTAGACACGAAAACGCGGCAGATGCGGGATCGTAATGTCGCATCTGCCGCGAAAACGGCCGTGAAATGCCGAAAGTGCGCTCGCACGGAATCGGAGCCAACACACTTCTAAATGTAAACAACACTCTGGCATTTGATAATATCTCTGATAATCAGTACCTTTGGTCTGTATACTACTATGACGAATACGATCGTGACACACACAACGACATACAACCTCCTTGACCTCCCTCAACAGGAGACGGTCGGGAGCTCCGTCGTTATTGATCGGAAATACGGCGCAGACGGGATGAAACTCCAGGAGAAAGTGACGACGAACAGCAATTCCGTTCTCACTCGCGATTATGTCGGCAGTCTGATCTATGAAAATGGAACTCTGAAGAAGATCTTATTTGACGGCGGCTATGTGGACATGACCGGTAGCGCCCCCGCCTACCGCTTCTTCCTGACGGACCACCTCGGCAGTGTCCGAGTCGTCGCAGCAGCAGACGGCACCGTCATGCAGGTCAACCATTACTATCCGTATGGAGGTCTGATGACAGACCCGAGGCACACGATCTCCTCGCCTGCCGCATCCGACAGCCGCTACCGTTTCAGTAGCAAGGAACTGTCTGAGGAGAGCGGCGAGTACGATTTTGGAGCACGATTCCTTGACCCCGTCCCAGGACGTTTCATCACTCTTGATCCGCTTGCTGAGAAGTATTACAACTTGAGTCCGTATGCCTATTGCGCAGGGAATCCGATAAATTATATTGACCAAAACGGAATGGACCCGATTTATGCTAAGAATTTCTGGGGCAAAATTATTCTTATTGGCGATGACGGACAAAACGGATCAAGGTCTTATTTAGTAAATGGCTCTGTAGCGAGAGAGGTGAAAAGAGTCACAAGAAATAATGACTATTATACAGGCAATTTATCAGAAAGTAAAAAAGTAATTCATATTCCCACGGGGGAAAGATTAGAAGGCATTATGCAGTCTTATGAAGACACCAAAAAATCTCAAAAAGAGAACGGTGGACATTCTAATTACGGCGAGACAAGTGTAACGCGTTGGGATGAGGGGCCTGCTGCCATGTCATTTACAGATAAAGATGGCAATCAAGGAGCTAAAGCAAGTTTGCAGATGTTTATAGTAAATGGAAAGAACATAATGCCCTCAAATGCTTCCAATGTTGAAATGTGGTGGCATATTCATCCAAAGGCAAAAGTAAACGGAATTTCGTTAGGTAATTCCACTCCTTCGGAGGCTGATTTTCGTGGCCAAAGAACGATGACAAATAGAGGTTACAAGGGGAATACGTTTGTTATCGGTGTTAGAAGTGGAACAGTAACGTTTTTTGATAAAGACTCTGTTTTAGAAACAGTTAAATGGAACGATTTTTTAAGAATGGGAGGGCAACAATTATGAGACGTACTCGTTCGATAATTGAATTCCTTTTGGTCTTAGTTTCCATAGCGTCATGCTCTGTAATGCAAATCAAAAGGACACAAGATTTAACTGAAAGGCTCGTGAAATCTTTATATCAAAAAAACGGAAATGCGTTTTATTTATCTTCCACGCATGCTTCATTCTCAACAGTTTGGACACATACTGAAGATATGGTCATTGTTTACAGGTTACAAAAAGGAAAAAGAAAACAAATGCTGTCTTTTATGGAGAAAGGCATTGTACAATTTGCGAAAATTGATCCCGAGGATATTGAAAAGGAACTATATCAGAAATGTGCTTTGGAATTAGACGGAGATGTTTTTGGATTTATAATTGATGTTGACGGAAATATGCTCAGTGAAGATTATGCCATTGACATACAATGCATGAAACAAAGTCAGTATGAATCTGAATTCTTAGGCACAATTAAAAAGGACATACAAGAATACAAGTTGTGGAACATTAATGATTAGCACAACGCGTCCTTAATCTGTTAGTTATGAATGCATTAAAACCGTTTTGCGCTTTTGTTGTTTTCTTTATAGCAACGACAGGATGCTTGAGAAATCGAGAATCAAGCCCAAAGGCGTTAAGTGAAGAACCGGATTCTTTGATAAGAGTTGAGATTTATTATGATGGTGATATCTGTCCATGGACAACAGACCGACTTGTGTCTGGGGATGTTAGCGATTATGTTTGTAACGGGAAATGGGTTACTTATGTTGATGAAGCTGGTAATGAGTCCATGAGATTTGAAGAGTCAAAAGCATCATTAATTAGTATACAGGATAAATTGAATCTTTTAGAGTTCCAGATATCACTAGAGAAAATGGCACCGATGTCTCAAACACAAAGAAAGATTGATTGCTGGTTTGGAGTGCTATTATTCTATCCTAAAAGAATTGATACTCTTGCTGTTGGTATATACCCAGAAAGTCCTCTTACGTTAAATGGGATTAACTATAACAATCCTAAAATACTAAGAATTGTTACACGGATTATCTCTGAACATGATTTCGCCTGGACATCCATAATAGAACGTGCATGTTCAGATGATATCTTAAAAATGGTTCTCGGAGATTAGATTTCGTGGTAACTAAGACCCTCTAAAAAAGAGAATTTTAGTTTGCGCCGCGGCTTATATGCCGCGGCGCTTTTATCAACCCTCTTACCTCGCGGCTATTTCTTCCGTCAGTAGGGTTAGATTAGAGAACATACCTTTTGTCAAGTCTTATAATTCTTGCGTGTCAACTTGTTCGTAAGTGGCTTGACACTGTCTATCGCAATGTTAATAACGGCCGCACAACCAAACAAAATGAAAAAAAAGAGGTTGCTAAAGTCTCCTGTCGTGCGGCCGTTAAACGTCCGGACACGAAAAAGGCATAGGGTACTCCTGTGCCGTTCTTGAGGCTCTGGAAAGCCCTGTCTCCGTCAAATAATCAGATGTCATTCTTATCGAATCCACGATTCACATCAAGCGCATTTTCGACCTCCTAGACACGAAAACGCGGCAGATGCGGGATCGTAATGTCGCATCTGCCGCGAAAACGGCCGTGAAATGCCGAAAGTGCGCTTGAACGGAATCGGAGCCAACATGCTTCTAACTTAAATAACACCCGGACATTTGATAATATCTCTGATAATCAGTACCTTTGGTCTGTATACTACTATGACGAGTACGATCGTGACACACACAACGACATACAACCTTCTTGATATCCCTCAACAGGAAACCGTCGGGAGCACCATCGTGATTGACCGCAAATACGGCGCAGACGGGACGAAACTTCAGGAAAAGGTGACAACGAGCGGTAGTTCCGTACTCACTCGCGATTATATCGGTAACCTGGTCTACGAGAATGGCTCGCTGAAGAAGATCCTGTTCGACGGCGGCTATGTGGACATGACCGGCAGCGCTCCCGCATATAGATTCTACCTGACCGACCACCTCGGTAGTGTCCGCGTAGTCACCGCCTCAGACGGTACAGTCATGCAGGTCAACCATTATTACCCGTACGGAGGCTTGATGATCGATCCAAGGCACACAATTTCCTCAACCAACGCTTCCGATAGCCGCTACCGTTTCACCGGAAAAGAACTGTCAGAAGAAAGTGGCGAATACGATTTTGGCGCCCGTTATCTCGACCCGATTCCCGGCCGCTTCACGACCATTGATCCCCTCGCGGAGAAGTACTACAGTTTGAGTCCGTATGCTTATTGTGCCGGGAATCCTATGAGTTTTGTGGATCCGGATGGAAGAGACACAGTATATGTTATTGATTCTCCTGTAAGACCAATGGATAGCGGTCGACCGGGGACATCTTATTCTGCAGATATATATTATGTTCATAATGGCGTTTTTTCCCCGGTATATCGCGGCAGTTCGTATCCTAATTCTCGTTCCAATTCTGACAATACAACAATGTATAATACCGTAAAAGAAGGAGAATACAACTATAACAACCAGTTTGGGCATAAAGGCGGAACTCAAAAGGGATTGAATCTAATTAATGAGTCCGGAAAACGGTCGGTACCAGCATATGATCCCCAGGGAAATGACATTACGGCTACAAATGTTAACGTTCATTCTGGAGCAAGCGATCGAGGAAACTATAATAGTAGAGGTTCTCAAGCATGCATAACAATACATCCAGAGGATGCAGAAGCCTTCTTTTCTAACTTTAACTGGACCAATACTCAAAAAACTGTTGGCAACTCTTCAGGTATGATAATAATTATTAGAAGTGATGAAGAAAAAGAGTATTTTAGGAATAATGCTTTCTAGCGTCTTTACTTTCTTTGTTTTGTCTTTCCCTTCTTGTCTTTTTGCACAAGAAAATAGTCGTTGCAATGAGCAGAATTGTTGTTGTCAAGACAAGGATAAGGTGTCAAATGTCATTACTTACATTTTAAAGACAGAGAATACTGATGTTGAGACCAGAGAAGAATACAACGAGCTTTTGTTCTGGTTTCTCGCTCATGAACCTCTGAATTCTATTCGTGCTATTTCGGAATTATCCTCTAATGGTTTTGCGCAAATCTTGACAGAGATACTGAATCCGGTTAATGACAATATTGATATTACCTTGGCTTTGAATTCGATACGAGAATGTACAACCAAATATGATGCTATTCGTGAGGTTTTGGTAGAGGCACTTTGCATTGTTTTATCTAAATCTAGTCAAGATCAAGGAAGAGCTTTGGTCTTGGATTAACACAATGCGTTAAAGTAGTATTGTTTGCGCCGTGACCTATTTAGTTGCGGCGCTTTTTACCAATAGTAATTTATCCTCGTTAAGAAAGAAATGTGACTATCTTGTGAGTGGTTTCTCCATTAAATGCCGATAAATTAATAACGGCCGCACAACCAAACAAAATGAAAAAAAAGAGGTTGCTAAAGTCTCCTGTCGTGCGGCCGTTAAACGTCCGGACACAAAAAGGCATAGGGTATTCCTGTGCCGTTCTTGAGGCTCTGGAAAGCCCTGTCTCCGTCACAGGTTCCCCTATGCCTAAGGCATAAGGGAATCCTAATGAGCGGACAGAGACTAAAATTTTCCAGATTTCAAGAATGTCCGTCAAAAAGATTCCGTATAGGATATCGTTTTGTTACTTATGTTGCTGACGCAAAGATACGTAAATAAAATGGAAAAACGGCCGTGAAATGCCGAAAGTGCGCTCGCACGGAATCGGGACACGCGGCTCCTGACGTGCAGCCACAACCTGCCCGGAAACAAAAAGGAATGAAGGTTATAAACTCCGTAGGATGAAACTATTGCTCGTCAATCTCTTTGGGCGCTTCATGCCCATATAAAGACTTGGCATTCTGGCGGGTTATGACGCTTTGTCCAAGTTGTTTTTCTAACTCCCGTCGGGCAGTGGCAGCGACTTTCCCACCACGCTTGGCAACGGTTTTTTGCTCAGTGAAGCCTTGCGGATCAACCTTTTGAGACAATTCCGTTGCAGCAACTTCTGCAAGAGTGTTCAAGGCGCTTTCTGTTCTGGTCATATGGTCCCGGAGGTTCTCCTTTTTCAGTCCCTTGTAATCCTTATATTGCCGGGTAGTCATACCGGACCACTCCTGGGTAATGATATCGGTAAGGGTAGCATACTGTTGTCCAGAAACCCCTGTTCTTTTCCATTCATCCGTGAGCGCTTTCCGGACATCCTTCCCTTTCATGCGCTCATTAATCCAAGCCTCCGAATACCCCAGGCGGCGATAATACTCGTATCCCCTGTCTATGGCTAGCTCCGGATCCTGCATCTCATCTATGCGCTCACTGGCGACCTGAGCCATCCATTGTTTGAACGGTTCCGCTTTCTTAGACGGGATTGACTCTATAATACGGAAAATAACAGCCATCTCTCCAGCTAGAGTTTTCCTACGTTTCCCCGTTTGAGTGAGCATTTCTACCTGGGGACAATTTGTCCCCACGTACTCTGCTAACTCTGGTTCGCGTTTCCTCATTTTCTTGAAGTAATCCGTAGGATCCTTACTGTCTGTAAGGACCTCTATAACATCAAGGACAGAGAAATACCATTTCTCCTCTTCTTCGCTCCAGACGGTTCGTATTTTCTTGTCTCCAAAAAGTTGGAGAGCCTCTTTTTGACTCATACCCTTTTCATTTCCCACGAAGTTACAAAACAACTCTATCAGTCGCAAGAAAAAACTATCTGCCGCAAAAACGGCCGTAAAATGCCGAAAGTGCGCTTGAACGGAATTGAATCAAAACAAAGGTGGCAGGCGAACGAACGATTAACAATCTAAAAATAAACTCTCCAACTGAAGTTCGGCAGGACAGGCAGCAACGCGAGCTGCTTCCAGGTCTCTGTCCTAGTTTCGTAATAGATCATGAAGGGATTGAAGTGGTTGGTGACGTTGCATACACCGATATTGACCTCATGGTCCAGTTTGCCGGAGGTGAAGGTAAACTGGTATCCGAGGTCAAGCCGCAGGACCATCGGCATGTGGTAGTTGTTGACGCCCGAATAGTAGTCCGCCACCCAGTCCGCTCCGGGGACGGTCATGTCGTATTTCTGTGAGGTGCCGTTCTCCCAATGGCCGCTCTGTAGGGTGAATGAAGCGCTCACGCCCTTCCATTGGGCGACGGCGTTGAGTACGTGCCGGCGGTCGAAGCGGGCGTTGAAAACGCCGCCGTCGCAGATGCTAGGGAAGCCTCGACGGTCCGTGCGCGACAACGTGTAGGAGGTGCGCACGTAGAGTTCGTCGCCCTGGTACTCGTGCAGCAGCTCAAGTCCGTAGGACTGTCCTTGTCCCTGATCCACATTGTTCTCCCAATCGGCCATGCCGCCGCTGAAAAGTGACTGGGAATACTTGTAGTACACGAGACCGTCCATCCATTTGTAGAAGCCGCCGACGGTGACGGAGTGGCGGCCGAAATCGAAGGATGTCCCAAGATTGCCTTGAAGAACGCTCTCGGGCTTGATCTGCTTGCCTGAAGGGACTATCATATCAAGGCTCCAGCCTACGGGCAAGCCCTCGAGTGTGTGATAATACTGGACAAGGCGGTCCGCGCTGGCCTCTACGGCAAAATGAGGCCCGAGGCGCCACTTGGCAGAGGCTCCGGCCTCAGGATTGAAATCCATGCCGCCGTTCTTGAAGTTGAAAAAGGCATTGCCGCGAAGATATCCCTTCAGGTCAAGCCGGTCTGGGACGGAGTAGTCTGCCTGGTAATAAGCGTCCGCCAGCAGGGTCCAGGCGTCGTTTTGAACCGACGCGACCCTGCCCGGGCGGAACAGCGCGCCGCGGAGCCGCGTGCCCCAGGAACGGGTCACGCTCCCGCCGCGGCGCCGCCAGTCCGCCGCCGCGGACACCTCCGTCAGATCAGAGTTGAGCTTCAGATGGTTGGCCTCCTCGCGGAATACCCGATCCTGTTTCTGGAGGCTCCCGTAATGGTTGACAAACAACGACAAATCCCGGCTGGTCTCGCCTCCGGTACGGTATCGCACCTGCCCGAAGGCATTGTTCCATCCCATCGTGTCATGGGAGTCCACATCCGGAGCGAACGAATAATAATCCACACTGCCCATCCCAGAAATGTCCAGCGTTCTGTCTTCGTCCAGTGCCACGTGCACCTTAGCGTAAAGGTCCCCCACACCCGCATTGAAATCATCCAGCCCTCCGAGGATATCCGGCAGCAATCCCCTTGCCGCCCTGTATTCGAGGGCCATGGGTGAAACCCGTATGGAAGCCATATATGATACCTTGTCATTGACCGCCCCCTCGTGACTTGCACTCACGAGGAAATTGTTCAATGCGACACTCGTGCTCCCGTCCCGTCCGGGATCCCTCGAGACGATCTTCAGATGCGACGCCGTGAAATTGCTCTCCTGTCCCTCGAAACCTCCCTTGGACAGGGTTACGTTTCCCATCACGGACGAAGGCACTATCGTTGTCAGTCCAAGCAAATGCGAATAACCATATACAGGCACCCCATCTATCGAGAAAAGATTGTTGCCCATGTTGCCACCCCTTACATAGAATGCCGACGATCCGTCGGCGCCCGTCGTAATACCCGGAAGCCCCTGCACCCACTTGATGGGGTCGCCCTCTCCTAGCGGCGAAGCGACCGATCTAATACCCTTCATGTCCGTGCTCAGGCCGCCTATCGTCCTCGCCACCTTGCGGGTATCGACCTTGATGGCGGCACGCAGCGTGTCCTGAAGCTCCACATCCTGCGCGAAGGACATGAAGGGAGCCCCCAAAATGAGACACGCAGCGAGAACTATCAGTCTCCGATTGTGACCTGGCCTCTGTTCCATTGGCGTAACTGTTGTGTCCGGGCACCGAAAATGCCGATACCCCCGACGATATTGGAATGGACGTTATCCCGGCAGTAGACAGAACTCATGTCCGAGGACTCCTGCAACTGCTCCAGACGCATGGCGTCGCGAAGATACCTGTTCCGGCCCTGGGTTGCCAGATACGTTCACAGAAGAGTTACCGCGATAAAAATCGCCCTTGAAACTCCCGGAAATGATGAAGAACGGCCATGAATCCTCACGGTCAAAGTCGTCAGGGGCAACAAGGCGAAGAAAGCGCCAGTGAAGCGCCGTCCCTTCGAGACAGGGATAGCTCTTTGCCGGACCGAGAAAGTCGAAAGGATAATCGAACGGTTCCACTTTCGGAGCATATGAATCTCCGGTCAGATTGAAATTGTCCACCCACGGGAAATCCGTGCAGATCTCCTCTGCAATCTCGTGCCTGCCAGCCTCACCGTTGTAGTTCAAGGCATATATCCAAGTGAAAGGAGGAAGCGTCGTGATATCGAAAACCGTTCCGACAAAACGCTCTCCGTATTTGTCGAAACCACCGCCGGATTGCGTGCGGGCCCAGATCCCGGGGACCTCCGGCATAGTATCCTCGGCATAAACCAGATCATGCCCTGGAACCCTGACCTCCAACCGGTATTCGTGCTCCGGAACGGCGGAATAGTCAAGTGTCCATTCCCTTCCCTCCTGATGCACGAACATCCCGACGGTCTTCCCTTCAGTCTTGTCGATGAGTTCGACCTCAGCCTCAGTGACCGGGGTCATCTCTGAATACGCCGGAGGCCTGGAATAGAAAAGCCTCAGCGTCTGCGGCGACTCGTCAAACAGTACGCAGTCCACCACTACCATCGGCTCCTCCCCCGGATCCAGCGTCAGCTCTCGCACGCAGGATACCGACAAGGCCAGAACAAGGCTCAGGACAAGGAATGGATTCTTCATACAGATAAATATCGTGTTATTTATAGATAAATAACTCCCCGTTTTGATAAATCCTGCGTCTAATAGCCAATCTTTTGTCCTTATTATCAACTTTTAAGGGGTGGCTACAATATCAAGCGCATTTTCGGCCTCCCAGACACGAAAACGCGGCAGATGCGGGATCGTAATGTCACATCTGCCGCGAAAACGGCCGTGAAATGCCGAAAGTGCGCTCGACTGAATTTCGGGATGGTTCTTACCCTTATCAGGCGGCAGCGGAGGCACTCACGCCGACGTAGAGGGCGACAATGCCAATGAGAAGGACTATCAGGGCGAGTAAGGTGAGGAGGTAGTACCAGCCGGTCTTTATGGTAAGCCCGAGACTCTTTTTCCATCCAAGGCCGAACAGTTGGGCATAGTCGATAGCCAGAAGGACAGCCATGAGGCCGACGCCGATCTCGCCTTTTTCTTCAACGGCAAAGAACAGGGAGAAGAACATGAAGAAGCAGAACTGACATAGGATGTAGGCGGTGGCGGCGGCACAAGCGGATTTGCTCATGCCTTTCTTCTTCAGCGCAAAGCACATCGCGCACCAAAGCAGCAGGAACTCGCCGAGGAACAGGTAGATGCCTTGACTTCGCAAGGCGTTTTCCAAGGCAGCCAGCGAGGCCTTGACCGGGGTGTCGACTTTCTCCGGATGTTTGTCAAGGTTCAGCAGGTCCAGGAAATCCGTTATTCCCACGACTTTCATCGCGATGTTACGCCTTGACTCGTCTATTCCGATGGAATCCGCGAGATCGACAGCGCGGTCGGAGTCCACAAGTATGGAATCCCTGATGAAACTCGCCGAAGCTTTCCCTTCTTGCTGATAAGTCGAATAGTCAGGATTGACTATGGACGAGACAAGGGCGAAAAACGCATAGAAGATGATAAGGGAGGTCAGCGGAGCAAGATACCGTTCGTGCTGGCCCTTGATGTAGTCCCGGATCATGTAGCCAGGGCGCAGCAGCAGGTGCACGAAGGTGCGCTTCGCATCATCGTTGAGGAAGGGGATGGTATCGAAGGCTCCTCTGTAGAAGTCCCCCTTATGGGATTTGGCCTTATCCTTCGACCAGGGCAGGAAGCCGAGTTTCTGCCAGATCGCAAAGGCCCTGCGCCGGACTGCTGATCTGTGTTTGGACATGGTATGGCAAAGGTACGATTTTTTGGTGACGGTGTGTTACGTTTTCCACTTCTATGTGTTATAATTGTAGAAGTTATGGCGCAAGACTTTCTTACAGATGCATTCGTGAGACTCCGGCAGAAGCTGAAGGGAGTCTCCGGCGGGATACTGCCGGATCCCGGAGGGGCGGAGGATGTCCTGCAGGACAGCTTCGTGCAGCTCTGGAGACGGAAGTATCCGCTGGGTTCCGAGAAGGAGGCGGAGGCGCTGCTCGCCAGGACGGTACGGAACGCGAGCCTCAACGAGAGACGGAGACAGCGGACGGTGCCATTGGAAAGGGACATCATCGATGACGGTCCCGATGACAGGGAGAGAGAAAAGGCCTATGCCGAAATGCGACGGAAGATCGAAACGGAACTGTCAGACATACAACGATACATACTGGAAGAGAAGGAATACGGAGGGAGGACCATGGAAGACATTGCCAGGGAATTGAAAATGGAGCCGGCGGCGGTGAGGATGCAGCTCTCCCGAGCCAGGAAAACACTTAGAAAAGCACTTGAAGATGACCGATAAAGAAAGATACACAGAGCTGATGCGGCGATATTTCGAGGGAGAGACCACTCCGGAGGAGGAGCGGGCGCTCGCCCGCTACGCCGCGCGGACGGACGATGCCGCTTTCGACGCCGTGCGCGGCGTCCTCGGCTACCTGTCCGTCGGCCGCGGGCTGCGGGCCAGGCGCGCCCGCAGGGTCCGCCTGTACTCCTTCGCCGCGGCAGCGGCCTGCCTCGCGGCCATCCTGGCCTTCGGGCTCGGCCTGGCCGGCGGCCGCTCCCCCAAGGACGACCTGTACGTCCAGTACACCTATGGCGAACGGTCGGACGACCGCGAGGAGGTCATGGCCTCCGTCGAGTCGTCCCTGACCGAGTTCTTTTCCGGCGACACGCCGGCAGAAGCTAACCTGATAGAATTGTTCAAACGATGAAAAAGATTTTGACAAGCCTTGCGGCGCTGCTCCTCGTCATGGGCTCCGCCCTCGCCCAGCGGGGCCTCAACAGCAATCCCATCTTCCGGGGACTGGTCGTCCCCGATGAGAAGATGGTGATAACGGAGGCCCGCGGCGGCAGCATGGCCACCTACAAGTTGAGCTATTACCGAAGCGTGAGTTTCCTGGCCGACGCAGCGCTGGCCACGAAAGTGTCCGCGCTCGTCGAGGCCGATGCCGCCGCCTACAAATCGGTGGAGACCGAGAAGGGCGGCGCATTCCTGACCTACGCAATGATACAGACAAAGTCCAAGAACAAGGACAACCGCTACCTCTGCTACCAGGCCAGGTCGGTAGCCGAAGGCCTGTGGAAGGTCACACTCCTCTATCTGGAAGGATCGGCTACCATCGAAGACCTGCAATCCATGTTTGAAAAACAGTAGACAATGAAAAAGATACTTGCTCTTTTCGCGGCTGCGCTCATAGCCATCACCGCATCAGCACAGAATGCAGAAAACACCACAACGGCCTCCGGCGAAAAACTCGATTTCGAACAACCGCAGTTCCTCGTCTCCAACTACTTTGAAAGCGTCAAGGCACACCTGTCCCCGGAATGGAGGAAGAGCTGGCGCCCGGAAGTCACCGGTAGGATCAACACGATGATCTATTACGGAGCCTATGAGTTCACGTTGGGAATAAGGACCAGCCCCAACAAGGTGTTCGGCGTAGGTGCGGGTCTGGCAAAGGTATGGCACGACGCCATCCCCGCAACGTCAAGGAGGTTCAACTTCTTCCTGCACCACAGGCATTACATCCCCCTGGACAAGAAACGCGTGATCTCCCTGTACAGCGACCTGATGGGAGGCGGAAGCTATGTCTACAAGGTTTCCACAGGGAATCCGGACGCGGGGCATTTGCCTGAAGTCGGTGTAATGAAATGGTACTATTGCTGGGAGGCGGGACTTTCCCTCAGAGTGTGGGGCAAGTCCAATGTATTCATCGGCTGCAGTGCCGGTCCCTCGCTTGGACTTAACCTGGGACTCGCGTTCTAGTTCATTCCGCGCTGGCGCTTGATGGTCTCGTAAGCGTCCTGGATCTGGCGGAATTTCTCTTCGGCGGCTTTCTGGACCTCCGGACCAAGGGTAGAAACCTTGTCCGGATGGTTCTTCATCGCCATCTTGCGGTAGGCGCTCTTGACTTCGTCATCGGTGGCGCTGGGAGAGATGCCGAGGACCGCATAGGCGGACTCGTCATTCTCCTTGTAGAACATCGCGATGACGGAGTTGATGTCGGAGTTGTTGAGACGGATCACCGCACCGATGGCCTCCAGGACCGATTTCTCGGACTTGCTGAAGTTTCCGTCTGAGGTAGCGATCTGTACAAGATAGTGGAACAGCTGCAGTCGCTGTGAGTAGTTCATGTTGGAGGCTATCTGGTCGCCTACCGAGTAGATGTTGACCTGCTGGCGGTTGAAACTGTCCAGCATCCGCATGGCCTCTTCTACAACGGAGTCCCCGAAATTGCGGCGGATGAACTCCCGCACGCAGTTGAGCTCAGACTGCGAGACCTGGCCGTCGGCCTTGATGACGGCGGACGAGAGCACCAGCAGGCTGACGAAGAAGCTGTTGCGCTGTTCGTCCGCCGTATAGCGCCCGCCAGTCGACTGGCGGTAGGTGCCGGTCTGCTGCTGATATCCGCCAGGCCAGCCGGTGTATCCGCCGGAGCCGGATCCGGACCGGCCATAGCCACCCTGGCTGTCTCCATAGCCGCCGCCCGGCAGCTGCCGGGCAGCGTCTATGAACTTTTCAACGGCTGATCCCAGGAAGTATCCGAGAAGCGCCCCGATGGGCCCGCCGGACACCCAGCCCAGCAAACCGCCTATCCACTTGGCCGATCCCATCTACTTTAGAGCGTCAGGGTCGTTGTAACGGATGTTGACTCCGAAGTCGGTGACGACGCGGTTCAGGCCGTTGGCGGTATCGGGTGTGCCCTTGCGCTTGCCGGAGAGTACCTCCTCGGACATTTTCTTCTCGTCGAGGACGCGCTGAAGGGTCTCGGGATTGTCACCGTGATAATGGCCGGGATAGAGTTTCTCGATACCGTTCTTCTGCATGTATTCCGCAGCGCGGGTGCAGGTGTTGATCAAGGTCTTGAAAGTACCGGCGAAGAGCAGGAGGTTGGTCGAGCCGAAGGCGTCGCCGCTGAAGCCGTAGTGATGGTCCTTGTCGAAGAAGGTCACGGATCCGGCGGTGTGTCCGGGGGTATGCATAACCTCTATCTGACGGCCGCCAAGGTCGATGACCTGGCCGTCCTCGAGGAGATTGACCTTGCCCTCATAACGGCGGAGCATACCGGCATCCTCAGGATGTACCCACACCTCGGGGAAGCAGCCGATGCCACCGATGTGGTCGCCGTGGCCGTGCGTCAGGGCCATGATCACCGGCTTGTCGGTGAGCGCGGCCACGGCCTTGTCGAGGTGGGGCATGCGGGAACCCGCATCGATCACCAGGGCCTTGTCATTTCCCTCTACGACATAGACCGACTCGTTGTAGACGAGATGGCCGTTGCCCTCCCAAGTGTGCTCGTCTATCTGGCGGAAGACGATGTCCGCGTCGCGGTAAACAAGCTTCTCTACGTAGTTGTTACGGTATTTCTCAGCCTGGTCGGCGCTCCATGTCACGATGGCGTTGCCGTTGCGGAAATAGGTCTCGAGACCCTGGCGGCCGAGGTTCGAAGGCTCGGTGGCGGCGGTGCCATCCTCTATCTGATTGAGCAGTTTCTGCATCTCACGGATGTAGTCCATGCCCATCTCGCGTTTCTTGGGCAGGGTCAGCCAGTCCTTCTGCCAATAATGGCCTCCGTAGATCTGAAGCCTGTCGAGATCCACGCCGTTCTCGGGATCCTCGAGCCACTCAACCAGGTGCGGGACAGCGGAGACATAGTTGTAGAAAGCATCCTCGTTAAAGAGCCATACTCCGTGGCCGGAGCCGATGGCGTCGCCGGAGAAGAGGAGGTTGTGGTCCTTGAGATAGAATACCACCGATCCGACAGTGTGGCCGGGTACGGCGATGGTCTCGACCTTCATGCCGCCGAGGTCGAATTCCTTGCCCTCACGGATGAACTCCCGACGGTCCTCGGGGATGCGGTCAGCCATGCGGGCGAAGTCCTGCTGGGGCAGCGCAAAGCGCGTGCCCGGCAGGTCCAGCATCGCCGGCAGCATGCCGGTGTGGTCGCCGTGACTGTGCGTGAACGTGACAGTCACGGGCTTGCCTGCGGCCCGCTCGGTGATGATGGCGCGAAGCGACTCGTCGGCGTTGTCAGCCCAGTCGATACGGTTGGAAAGGTCGATGACCAGAGCCTCGTTCTCACCGACGATCAGATAGATATCGGAGCAATTGTTGAAATGCGTCTTGTTGCCTTCGGTGTCGAAAGACTCGCCGGCAGGGTTGGCGCTGTTGTAGTCCTGGATGTGATAGACGTTGTCCTCAATGACGGAAACGGTGTACGGACCGACTTCGACGTCCTTGGGGCCGCCGCAGGCGACGAGAGTCATGGCCAGCGCGGCTGTGAAGATTTTCAAGGGATTAATGAGGTTCATATCGTATAAGGTTGTTGGTTTCATGTAAGAAGGACAAATTTAGTCTTTTTTCCCGATGAAACCTTATTCTTTCCCGAAATCCGGTGGAAATCACTATCTTTGGAAGCCCGTACGATACCGCCCCGGCATGACTAGATAATCTGATGACAATGAAACGCATTTTAACCTGCATCGCTGCCTGCCTTTTTTCAGCAGCGCTCCTGTCTGCACAGACCCCCGATGAGATCATCGCCCGCATGGACGAGGCAATGTCCAAGATCAAACCCGAAACAGGAATGAAGATGGGCATGGACATCAGTATTCCCATCATCGGAAAGACCTCTTCCGATATCTGGATACTCGGTGAAAAGACCCGCATGGAAGTGTCGCTCAAGGACGAAAAGTCCACGATATGGATGGACGAGACTACCACCTGGACCTACACTCCCAAGGACAATGAAGTGGTGATTGAAAACAGGAAACCATCCGACAGTTCGACGACGGATGACAACCTGGGACTTGTCAACAGCGTTACTGAAGGGTACAACGTAAAACTGGAGAAAGAGACGGCCGACGCATGGTATTTCAATTGTACCAAGTCCAAATCCAACACCAAGAAGGACGACCCCAGGAAGATGAGTCTCGTCGTAGACAAGAACACCTATGTAGCCAAGAACCTGAGCGCCAGGACGAAAGGGATAACGATTACTCTCAGGGACATGGCTTCGGGAGTGACTGCCGATGATGTCACCTACGATCCTTCCAAGCTTCCAGGCGTCAAGGTCACCGACAAACGGTAAGAAAAGTCATTTACTTTTATAGAGATAGAACTCATGGACCAGGCTGCGGTAGCCCAGGGCCTTGAGATCATCGTAGCGCACCCGGTAGTTCGTCTTGGTGTGCCGTCCCGTAGACAGGTAGCGTATATACTGCTGCAAGTATAAGTCTATCTCTTTCAGCCCTTCCGTACGGTTGATGACCGGGAAGAACCACCTGGACCAGCTCAACGAATCGGGATCGTCTCCCTCGAAGAACTTGGCGTTGAACTTGCGGATGAGGGCCTTCATGGCCTGTTCCGCGCTTACGCCCTTGGCGGCGCGCCATCGCTGCAGAGAGCGCGCCGCTCGTCGTATCTTTCCTTTCATCTTGGTCCTGACCGCTCCCGAGATGTCGATGGTATTGCCGTGACACCTGAAGCCCAAGAACTCGAACGGCTCGTCCGGACTGTATAGATGCTCCTTCTCGGGATTGACCTCTAGCCGGTATTCCTTCAGGAAAGCCAGCAGCGTAGCTTTGTGCTTGTCCAACTCCTCCTTGTCCTGCGCAAATAGTATGATGTCATCCGAATACCGGGCATATACCACCCCGGCATCGGCGAAATGGCGGTCCACATCCATCAGATAGACATCCGCGAGGAAAGGTGATGTCGGCGTGCCGGCCATCACCCCGCGGTTTTCCCGAACCACTTCCCCGTCGGCCAGCGCCCTGTCGTCATTCAGCATCCGTTCGAAGAAAGCGTACAACTGCGGGTCATCGGAAAACAGCTCCTTGAGTTTGGGAAGGAGGATAGGGATGGAGATGGAGTTGAAATAATCGTG
>ONNK01000233.1 GCA_900319185.1 uncultured Bacteroidales bacterium | reverse complement strand
CTGCGTGGTTACGAGGACTATTCCCTCACCCCGATGCGCGTCACCCCGTACAGCTCCAATCAGACGTATGCGGGTAACATCTACGACAAGTTCACGGTGGAACTCCGTTATCCGGTGATCCTCGAGCCGCAGTCCACCATCTACGTGCTCGGCTTCCTGGAGGGCGGTAACTGCTGGGCGGATATCCGCGAATTCAACCCGTTCCAGATCAAGCGGAGCGCCGGTGTCGGTGTCCGCGTGTTCCTCCCGATGATCGGCCTGCTGGGCGTCGACTGGGGCTACGGCTTCGACGACAGCAAGAACGGCGGAAGCCAGTTCCATTTCGTTATCGGACAGCAATTCTAAAGATTGGTACAACTTTTGATAATCCCAAAACCTGACCACGAAATCTAAAAACTACAACGTAATATGAAAAAGATTATTGTTATTGCCGCCATGGCGCTCCTGACCCTGACCGCTTCCGCCCAGAAGCTCGGCCGTGTCAACTTCACCGAACTCTATCAGCTCGCCCCCGAGGCTGACGCCGCCCGCGAGCAGATCAACGCGATGCAGAACGAAGCCCAGGAGACTTTCTCCTCCATGGTCGAGGAATATCAGACCAAGGCTAACCAGTATCAGCAGAAGTCCTCCACTTGGACCGCCGCCATCAAGGACGCCAAGGAGAAGGAACTGATGGACATCCAGAACCGCGTCCAGGAATTCCAGCAGACGATTTCCCAGGAACTGCAGCAGAAGCAGGCCGAACTGATGAACCCCATCATGGAGAAGGCCCAGAAGGCTGTCCAGGACCTCGCGAAGGCCCAGGGTATCGTCGCCGTCTTTGATGAGTCCTCCGCTCTCTACTTCGACCAGAGCGCTGTCGTGGACCTCACCCCCGCCGCCCGCAAGGCCATGGGTATCAAGGAAGGCCGCACCCTCGAGCAGCTCGCCGCTGAACTCCAGGCCCAGGCTCAGGCTCAGAACGCCCAGTAATATCCCTTACATAGAAATGAAAAACTCCGGCCTTTCGGTCGGAGTTTTTTTCGTCATTCCGGGCTTGACCCGGAATCTAGCTCTTGATGCTTCCTGTGAACGGATACCCCAGAATGGAGAACGAGTCGGTCTCCAGGATGTCGTTCATGTCCTCCACGAAGGTATAGCAGTAGAGGACGCGGTTGCGGAAGTCCACGCCTTCGATATAGACGTATTCGGGAGCGGTGAAGTCGAGGGTCTTGACGGTCAGTTCGTAGAGCAGTTCGCCGGAGCGGAACTCCACGTTGTTGACCTCGCCGCGGGTTTCCCGACGGAGGATGGCAATGAAGCGAGTCGAGGGTCTTGACGGTCAGTTCGTAGAGTAGTTCGCCGGAGCGGAACTCCACGTTGTTGACCTCCCCGCGGGTTTCCCGCCGGAGAATGGCGATGAAGCGGCCGATGCGGGGATCGTCGGCATCCAGGTTCCATGATTCCACGAAGTCGCGGACGCCGGCGTAGCTGCCGAGGAGGGTGATGTCACCGCCGACGATGTCCACGTCGGCCACCTTCAGCACTTCCGGAAGCTGGGAAAGGGAGACACGGCCGTGGCCGCGTCCCGGGACGAGCACGACGCTTACCGCGCCGCTCTCCTCGTCGATGGTGATGCCCTTGATCTCGGCCCCGGTCAGGTCCTTGATGCAGGCGGCGAGCCTGTCTTTGAAATCCTTTTTCATCTGCGTTCGTTTTAGGCTGCAAAGATAAGACAATTCCTTAAAAATCTATTGGCAAATCTATTATAATTCGTTACATTTGTGTACTTTTGAACCACAGAACAGTAAAACTTCATAATTAAACACCTAACACTAATTCATTGTCATCATGAGAACACAAGACATCATGGCGAAGCTCCAGGCCAAGTATCCGCTTGAGAAAGAGTACCTTCAGGCCGTGCAGGAAGTCCTCGAATCCATTGAGGAGGTGTACAACCAGCACCCCGAATTCGAGCAGGCGAAGATCGTCGAAAGGATGGTCGAGCCGGACCGCATCTTCACGTTCCGGGTCACCTGGGTGGACGACAGGGGAGAGGTCCAGACGAACCTCGGCTACCGTGTCCAGTTCAACAGCGCCATCGGTCCCTATAAGGGCGGTCTCCGCTTCCACAGAGCCGTGACGCCGTCCATGCTCAAGTTCCTCGGCTTTGAACAGACCTTCAAGAACGCCCTCACCACCCTCCCGAT
>ONNK01000063.1 GCA_900319185.1 uncultured Bacteroidales bacterium | reverse complement strand
CGGCCAGGGCGGCGACGATCATGGTGGCGGCCACGGTGGTGGCGCCGTCGGCGCCGCGGGCGCACAGCACGGGAATGTCCCTGCGGCTGGCCTTGGCCACCTTCGTGCCCATCCTGCCCAGGTAATCGATCTGATCGGGGGTGAGGCCGGCGCACAGCCTGCCGCCGATGATGGCCACGGTGGCGGGCTCCGCGCCGCATTCCCGGGCGGTCTTTTCGCACAGGAGCGCGGTCTCCACGTTCTGCGGATAGGGCATGCCGTGGGAGATGATAGTACTTTCAAGCGCAACAACAGGCCGGCCGTCGGCGAGTGCTTCGGCGACCTCAGGAAGGATATCCAGATAAGGGTTCATTTTATGCTCCAAAAAGATTATTCAACGTAAATACAAAAACATATAAAATGTTCGCGGACATCAAGAAAAATATGTTTTTGTAGGAAACGTATCTTTTATTGGTGCATCTTTGCGTGTGACCTAAACAACAACTATTTATGAGAAACTTTACCAACAAACGTGAAATCCCATTCCGGGAAGCCGAACTCAGATGTCAGATGGTATTCCGCGATTTGGGCACATGCTGGCACATTTATACCCCAGAACAGTTTCCCATCGTTTTCGGTACCGAAGATGATTTCAAGTTTGGGATGTCACTTATCGCTATTTGCGCTATGGCATCCCCGGGTGTCAGAATCCTGACCTTCGAACTGATGTCCAATCATCTACATATTACTTTAGCGGGAGAAGAACTAGTCGTCAAGGAATTATTTAGGATGGTACGTGAAAACTTGCAAAGATATCTTGCTTCTACAGGCCGTCCACTGGACTTGTCCGGGTGGGATTGTGTTCCCAGGCCGATCTCTGACCTGAATGATCTGAGAAATGTAATTGCCTATAATAACCGTAATGGCTTTCTGGTCAGTCACAACGCCACTCCATTCAGTTATCCCTGGGGAGCCAATCGCTTTTTCTTCAACCCAGAGTTAAGGCAATTCCATTCATCATCCCCGGGGAAGATGACGGTCAGGGACATCAGGAGAATGTTCCGCACTTGCACTTTGGACAGGTTCTGCGGGACAAGGAAGATTGACGGTTACATCTCTCCTGTAGAGTACTGCGATTTTGTCGCGGCAGAAGGGCTCTTCCGCAATGGCCAGCATTATTTCCACAAACTTTCCCGAGACGTTGAGAGCCAGAAAAGCATTGCTCTGGAGATTGGGGAGAAGGTATTTTACACTGACGAAGAGCTTTACACCTTGGTATGCGCAAAATGCCGGAAGGAATATAATGTTGACGCTCCTCCTCAACTTCCCAGGGATTCAAAGATCGGTCTTTCGAAACTGCTCCATTTTGAATACAATGCCAGCAATCAGCAGATCTGCCGGATTCTTCGCCTGGACCGTTTCGTTGTTGACTCGCTGTTTCCTCCGCGCAGCTGACTGCTCCCTCTCCGCGAACAAAAACAAGGAATTTGTTCGCGGGAGGCATCTGGAAGTGCACCGCACGAACAAAAACTGGAAAAACGTTCGTGAGAGTGTAGCAGAAGGTCGTTTCACGAACAAAAACGGGCAATTTGTTCGTAGGGGCATGAAAAACAGTATTTGGGTGCAGGCTGGAGTGAAAAGGGTATACCTCGCAACCGATAGGTATAGGGAAAGGGGAAAAGCGACGGGTGGTGCGATTTTGAGGGGGAAATGCTTGGATATTAAAAATTTTTAATTAACTTAGCGACAGTTATGATAGGAAACGCACATACGAGCCTGGGACATCATCACCATTCCGAAAGGTAATGGTAGGCCCTGGCGTGCGCGAGACTAGTAGTGTAGAATAAGCGGCTTACCATATCGGTGGTAGGCTTTTTTTGATTATTGTTGAGTTATGCTTAGAGTAGCCATTCAGTCCAAAGGAAGGCTGAACGAAGAGAGCACCGCGCTGTTCCAGGAGATAGGTATCTCCGTGGACGATTCGAAGCGCAAATTCCTTTCGCAGTCCGCGAACTTCCCGCTGGAAGTCCTTTATATGCGTGACGACGACATCCCGCAGGTCGTCGCCTCGGGCACCGCGTCCCTGGGTATCGTCGGCCTGAACGAGGTCGAGGAGAAGGGCGTCAATGTGGAGATCGTCGAGCGGCTTGGATTCGGCGGATGCCGTATCAGCCTGGCGATCCCCAAGGCCGAGGCCGCTGACTATGACGGACCGCAGTATTTCAATGGCAAGCGCATCGCCACCTCCTACCCCAACATCCTCCGGAAGTATCTGGCAGATAACGGTATAGATGCGAAGATCGAGATCATCACGGGCTCTGTGGAGATAGCTCCCGCGGCGGGTATCGCCGATGCCATTTTCGATATCGTTTCTTCGGGCGGGACCCTGGTGTCCAACGGCTTGAAGGAGGTAGAGAAGGTGTTCTGGTCCGAAGCCGTGCTGATCGCTGGTCCCGGGCTGACTGACGAGGACAGGAAGTATCTGGATGAGATCCGTTTCCGTCTGGACTCCGTCAAGGTCAGCAGGGGCAAGAAGTATCTGCTGATGAACCTGCCTCAGGCTTCGGTCGAGGAGGCGGTCAAGATACTGCCTGCGATGAGGAGCCCTACCATCATGCCTCTTGCTGCTGATGGATGGTGCTCGATGCACTCGGTCGTCAACGAGGCTGACCTGTGGGACAAGATCAGGCAGCTCAAGGCGATTGGCGCCGAGGGTATCCTGGTATTGAATGTTGACAAGATTATTCCGTAGGAAATGGATATAAGGATCAATCCCGCGAGGGAGGAATGGCCGGAGCTGTGCCGGCGGCCGGCGGATGTCAATCCAGTCGTGCGGGAGCGCGTGGAGGCGATCGTCGCCCGGGTCCGTAAGGACGGCGACGATGCGCTGAGGGCGCTCGCAGCGGAGATTGACGGCTATGTGCCGGAGCGCTTCGAGATCTCCCGGGAGGAGATCGATGAAGCTTCGGCCGCTGTGCCGCAGGCCGTCAAGGACGCCATTGCTGCGGCAGCGGCAAACATCCGGGCTTTCCACAAGGCACAGATGCCGAAGGAGGTCGAGGTCGAGACCGCTCCGGGAGTCCGCTGCATCCAGCGGCCTGTTCCGATCCGTTCGGTCGGACTGTATATCCCGGGGGGCACCGCTCCCCTGTTCTCGACCGTCTTGATGCTGGCCATTCCGGCGCAGATAGCCGGCTGCCGGGAGGTCGTGCTGTGCACGCCCGCCGGCAAGGACGGCCGCGTCGCCCCTGCGGTGCTCTGCGCGGCCGCCTATTGCGGCGTGCAGCGCATCTTCCGCATCGGCGGAGCCCAGGCCATCGCTGCCATGGCTTACGGCACTGGGAGCGTCCCAAAGGTGGACAAGATCTTCGGCCCCGGCAACCAATACGTCACCACCGCCAAGCAGCTGCTAGGTGGCAGTGCGGTGGCGATCGACATTCCGGCCGGACCGTCGGAGGTGATGGTCATCGTAGATGACTCCTCCGACCCGGCGTTCGCGGCTGCCGACCTGCTCTCGCAGGCCGAGCACGGCCGCGACAGCCAGGTGATGCTCGTCAGCACCTCGGAGGCTAAAGCCTTGGAGGTCGCCGCCGAGGTCGACTGTCAGGTCGAGGCCCTCGGCCGGGCCGACCTGGCCAAGGGAGCCCTCGCCAAGAGCCACGCCGTCGTGCTTGACAGCACGGACGCCGTCGTGGCCTTTGCAGACGCGTACGCGCCCGAACACCTCATCGTGGCTACCAAGTCTCCTTGGGCCATTGCAGACCGCGTCACGGCCGCAGGAAGCGTCTTTGTCGGGGCATATACCCCTGAAAGTGCCGGCGACTATGCCTCAGGCACCAACCACACGCTTCCTACGAGCGGCTGGGCCCGTTCCCACAGCGGAGTCAATATTGACAGCTACATGAGGAAGATGACCCTTCAGGAAATCAGCCGCGACGGGCTGCGCAGCCTCGCCCCCACCATCGTGACGATGGCGGAGGCCGAAGGTCTGCAGGCCCACGCCGCCGCGGCCTCAATACGCATCAAGCGATGAAGACAGAAGACATCGAGGCGCTGGTACGCCCCAACATCCGGCAGCTATGCCCGTACAGTACGGCCCGCGACGAGTTCGGGGGCAAGCTCGGCGTCTTCCTGGACGCCAACGAGAGTCCCTACCCTACGGGCTGGAACCGATACCCTGACCCCCGCCAGAAGGAGCTAAAGGCCCGCATAGCCCCCATCAAGGGCGTCGAGCCTGAGAATATCTTCCTGGGCAACGGATCCGACGAGGCCATAGACCTGGTGTTCAGGGTGTTCTGCAATCCGGGCGTAGACAACGTAGTGGCTATTTCTCCTAGCTACGGGATGTATGAGGTGGCCGCCGACATCAACGATGTCGCGGTGCGCCATGTGCCGCTCGGCGAGGACTTCTCCCTGCCGGTCGAAGACCTCCTCGCGGCCTGCGACGCCCGCACCAAGGCCATCTTCCTCTGCTCCCCCAACAACCCTTCGGGCAACGCCATCCCCAACGAGACCGTCTTTGACATCCTCGAACGCTTCAACGGCATCGTGGTAGTGGACGAAGCCTACATCGACTTCTGCTCTGTCCCCAGCCTGCTGCCGGCCATCTGGCGCTATCCCAACCTCATCGTGCTGCAGACCTTCTCCAAGGCCCGCGGCATGGCGGCCCTGCGCCTCGGCCTCGCTTTCGCGCAGCCCTACACCATCAAGTTGATGTCAATGGTCAAATACCCCTACAACATCAACGAATCCACCCAGAGGCTTGCCCTTCAGGCACTGGAGAAGCCGATCGACAAGGAGGTCGCCGAGATCGTGGCCCAGCGTATCCGCCTGGTCCACAAGTTCATGAAATACACCTGCATACGCCGTATCTTCCCCAGCGAAGCGAATTTCATCCTGGTCAAGGTCGACGATGCAGACGCACTTTATGCCCACCTGATCGCCGATGGCATCATCGTCCGCAACCGCACCAAGGTGCCCGGCTGCAAGGACTGCCTCCGCATCACCGTGGGTCTCCCCGAAGAGAATGACAAACTCCTCAAATCCCTGAAAGTCTATGAAGAAAAAAGCCATATTCGTCGATAGGGACGGCACCATCATCGTCGAGCCGGCGGACGAGCAGATCGACTCGCTCGAGAAGCTCGCGTTCGTGCCCGGCGCCATCTCAGGACTCCGTTCCCTCATGGGGCTCGGATACGAGCTTGTGATGGCTTCCAACCAGGACGGGCTCGGTACGGATTCTTTCCCCGAAAGCACCTTCTGGCCCGCCCACGACAAGATGCTCAAGACCCTGGAAGGAGAAGGGGTCTACTTCGACGACTTCCTGATCGACCGGAGTTTCCCGGAAGACAAGCTCCCTACCCGCAAGCCCGGGACCGGGATGTTCGGCAAGTACCTCTCTGACGACTACGACATGTCGGCAAGTTTCGTCATCGGCGACCGCGAGTCGGACGAGGAGCTGGCACGCAATCTCGGTGCTACGCCCATCATCATCTCGAAAGAGCACGGCTGGGCTGAGGCCGTCGAGCGCATCCGCTCCACGGAGCGCTGCGCCGTGATAGCCCGCAAGACTGCCGAGACAGATATCTACGTCCGCCTGGACCTCGACGGCAAGGGACCGTCCGAGATCGATACCGGACTCAAGTTCCTTGACCACATGCTCACGCAGCTCGTACACCATGGCGGCCTGGCCCTCACGGTGCGCTGCAAAGGCGACCTTGAGGTCGACGAGCATCACACCATGGAGGACATCGGCATCGCCCTCGGCGAGGCCTTGAAGGCCGCCCTGGGCGACAAGCGCGGCATCGAGCGCTACGGCTTCGCCCTTCCGATGGACGAGAGCGCCGCGCTCGTGCTGCTCGACTTCGGCGGCCGCAGCGAGCTCGTCTGGAATGTCACCTTTAGCCGTGAATATGTCGGCGACGTGCCTACGGAGATGTTCAAGCATTTCTTCAAGTCGCTGAGCGACGCGGCGCGCTGCAATCTCCGCATCGATGCCGCCGGTGAGAACAACCACCACATCGCCGAGGCCTGTTTCAAGGCCTTTGCAAGGGCCATTAAGCAGGCCGTGCGCCGTGATGTGTTCAATTATGAACTCCCCTCTTCCAAAGGATTGTTATGATCGCTATAGTTGACTACGAAGCGGGCAATATCAAGTCCGTGACCAATGCGCTGGAGCGGCTGGGCGTGGAGTTCACGCTCACGGCCGATCCGGATGCCATCCGCGCTTCGGACAAGGTCGTCCTGCCCGGCGTGGGCAATGCCGCGGCGGCGATGGCCAGCCTCCGGGCCAAAGGCCTGGAGCCCGTCATCCGCAGCCTGCGGCAGCCCGTACTCGGCATCTGCGTCGGCATGCAGCTGATGTGCCGCCGCTCCGAGGAGGGCGGCGTAGCCTGCATGGACATCTTCGACTGCGAGGTGAAACGCTTCGCTCCGGAGCCGGGCATCAAGGTCCCCCACATGGGCTGGAACACCCTCGGAAACGTCTCCGGAAAGCTTTTCCGGGGCCTGCCGGCCAAGCCTTACGTGTATTTCGTACACTCCTATTATGCCGGGCTCTGCCCGGATACGGTGGCTACCTGCCGCCACGGATCCACCATGTTCAGCGCCGCGCTCAAATACGAGAATTTCTACGGAACCCAGTTCCATCCCGAGAAGAGCGGCGCCATAGGTGAAACCATCCTGCAAAATTTCATAGCACTATGATAGAGATTATTCCTGCCATCGACATTATCGACGGACGATGCGTCCGCCTGACGAAAGGCGATTTCGCCGAAAAGAAAGTCTATGACGCCTCTCCGTTGGACATGGCGCTCCAGTACGCCGACCACGGCGTGCGGCGTATCCACGCAGTGGACCTGGACGGCGCGCGCCGCTCCAAGCCCATGAACCTCGCCACCCTCGAGGAGATGGCCGCCAAGTCCGGCATCGAGATCGAATGGGGCGGAGGCGTGGCTGACGACAATTCCCTCGCATCCGTCTTCAACGCCGGCGCCACGCAGGCCATCATCGGCAGCGTCGCTGCCCTCCGGCCTGCGGAGTTCTCCCGCTGGCTGAAGATCTTCGGCCCCGAGCGCATGCTCCTGGGGGCCGACGTCCGCGACGGCGCAGTAGCCGTCAAGGGCTGGATGCAGCAGACCGGGCTGACTCTGGACGAGCAGATCGGATGGTTCCTCGAAGACGGTCTCAAGTATGTCGTGTGCACCGACATCGCCTGTGACGGACTGCTCCAGGGCCCTTCCTTCGACCTGTATGCCAAGCTGATGGACGAGTTCCAGGGCATCATCTTTACTGCCAGCGGCGGTATCAGCTGCATGGACGACATCAAGGAACTTGACAGGATAGGCGTCCCCAAGGTCATCGTCGGCAAGGCCATCTACGAGAAACGCATCACACTGGACGATATCCGCAAATGGTCGCAAAACGCATAATCCCCTGCCTCGACGTCAAGGGAGGACTGGTCGTAAAGGGCATCAACTTCGAGGGTCTCCGCGAAGTCGGGGACGCCGTGGAGATGGGTGTCCGCTACAGCGAAGAAGGCGCTGACGAGCTTGTCTACCTGGACATCAGTGCTTCCAAGGAGGACCGGGGCACGTTTACCGAACTGGTCGAGCGGATAGCGCTGGGGATCGATATCCCTTTCACCGTCGGAGGCGGCATCTCATCGCTTGACGATGCGGCGCGTCTTCTAGACCGCGGAGCGGACAAGATATCCGTCAACAGCGCCGCGATTGCCAACCCCCGGCTCATCAGCGACATCGCCGACCGCTACGGCAGCCAGTTCGTCGTATGTGCCATCGATGCCAAGTGCCTTGACGGCATATGGCGCGTCACGACGCACGGCGGCAGCCGCCTGACGGAGCGGGAGCTCTTCTCCTGGGCCCGGGAGGCCCAGGAACGCGGAGCCGGCGAGATCCTTTTCACCTCGATGGACCATGACGGTACCAAGGCGGGCTACGCCTGCGAGCAGTACGCGATGCTCGAGGAGATGCTGAGCATCCCCGTCATCGCGTCCGGCGGCGCAGGCAGCGTCGGGGACATCGTCGATGTCCTGACGCGCGGCCGCGCCGACGCCGCCCTCGCCGCCAGCATCTTCCACTACGGCGAGATCTCCATCCCGGAGCTCAAGCAAGCCCTCACCGCCGCCGGCGTCCCCGTCCGGCTCTAAAATACAAGTATATGGAATTCAGTGATTTCAATTTAGAAAAGACAGGGGACGGACTGCTCCCCGTCATCATACAGGATGCGAATACCCTCAAGGTCCTGATGCTCGGTTACATGAACCGGGAGGCATTTGAAAAGACCAGGGACGAAGGTCGCGTGACCTTCTTCTCGCGTTCAAAGCAGCGTCTCTGGACCAAGGGTGAGACTAGCGGCAATTTCCTGACAGTAAAGGAGATGTACAAAGACTGCGATTCCGATACCCTGCTTGTCAAGGCTATTCCCGCCGGTCCCACGTGTCATCGTGGGACTACAGCCTGTTTCGACACTCCGGAAAGCGAAGGCTTCGTCCGCAAGCTCATGCAGGTGGTCAAAGGCCGCCATGAAGAGATGCCGGACGGCTCATATACGACGAAACTCTTCATCCAGGGGGTGAAGGGCATTGCCAAGAAGGTCGGTGAGGAGTCGGCCGAGGCCGTAATCGAAGCGGTGAGCGGCAAGCGCGACCGCTTCGTCTACGAGGCCTCGGACCTCATCTACCATTTCCTCGTCCTGATGGAGGAAATGGGTGTCAGCATCGAAGACCTTGAGGAGGAACTATCCTACCGGCACAGATAGACAATCTGCCTGCTAACGGTGATCGGCCTCGAAGGCGGCCATGCGCTCGTCGAGGACGTCGTAAAGCTCTTCGCGCATGCGGCTTACGCAGGCGCGGATACCATACTTGAGACTGCCTGTAGTCGACAGACAGATACTGCTCACTCCATAGTACATAAGCTCCAGAAGGAGCTCCTCCCCTGTCATATCGCCATATCCGAGGGTGAAGAAGAATCCGTCTCCAACCTTCTGGTCCACGTCGCGGCCATACACCACATGGAAGCCGTGGCGGCAGAAGATTTCCTTCATCCTTGCAGCCCTACGCTCGTATTCGCGGGTATCTTCCACGAAATCTATCACTCCGTCGCATGACAGGTTAAGCATCTCAGCATAAGCGTACTGGGTAGTCGCAGTACAGCCGCTCGTGATCATATACAGGATCGAAGCGGTAAGCGTTACCCCGAATACTCCGGCGTCATGGTAGCGTTCCGCAAGGGCGGGATACTGCTTGTCATACAGTTTGTCGCCGATGCAGCAGAGCGCGATGCGCTGGCCGGCATAGCTGAATATCTTGGATGCGGACAGCATCAGGATATAATTGTCCGTATAGCGTGCAACCGTAGGCACATAAGGAGCCTCGAAAGGATGGCTGAGGTCGCGACGGTAGTCCATGCAGAAATAAGCAAGATCCTCCATCACCACGACATCATACTTGGTGGCGAGACGGCCGATGGCCGCCAGTTCGCCCTCATCCAGGCAGATCCAGGCGGGGTTGTTGGGGTTGGAGTAGACGATCGCGGCTATGTCCCCTGCGGCAAGCTCGGACTCGAGCTTGGCCTCCAGGGCCTCCGCGCCGCGATACGGATAGATGTCGAACTCCTTCCACTGTATCCCGAGCACCCTCAGCTGCGATTTCTGTATAGGGAATCCCGGATCGATGAACAGGACTTTGTCCTTGCCGGGGATACGCTGCGTCACGGCGATGAATGAGCCGAAAGAGGCCGCTACGGAGCCCGTGGTGGGCACGCAACCGCGCGGATTGATGTCGATATCGATGAAAGCCTTCACGAAGCGTGAAGCGGCTTTCTTGAGCTCCGCGACTCCGGCTGCAGCCGGATACTGCGAGCCTATGCCGCTGTCCAGCGCCCGCTTCTCAGCCTCGACGCCGTACTTGTTGATCGGCAGGCCGGGAGATCCCTGGTCCATGCGGATGAACGGAATTCCTGTCTTGTTCTCCAGATACTGCGCTACCAGGAGGACTTCGCCGATGGTGGCGGTGGAGAGATTGGCCACGCTCTGCGCCCGGCTCTTCACAGAACTTCTGAAAATCTTCATGCTCAGGCGTTTCTGATGTAGTCTGCCACCCAGTCACCGACCTCTGAAGTGCTGCGTGCGGGAACTCCCTCGCCCGCAAGGTCCTCGGTGACATATTTGGCATCGATGGATGCTGCTACGGCCTCGCGGATGACCTTGCCTTCTTCCATGAGTCCGAAGGCATACTCGAACATCATCGCAGCCGACAGGATGGTCGCAAGCGGATTGGCGATGTTCTTGCCGGCGGCCTGGGGATATGAGCCGTGGATAGGCTCGTAAACCCCTGTATGCTCCCCTATCGAAGCGGATGCCAGGAGGCCCATGGATCCTGAGATCACGCTGGCCTCGTCGGTGAGGATGTCGCCGAAGGTATTCTCGGTGACGATGACGTCAAAGAATTTGGGGCAGCGGATGAGCTGCATCGCGGCATTGTCCACGTACATGTAGTCGACCTTGACCTCCGGCCACGAAGGCTCCATCTCCTGGGCCACCTGGCGCCACAGGCGCGAGGACTCCAGGACGTTGGCCTTGTCCACGACCGTCAGGTGACGGCGGCGGCGCATAGCATACTCGAACGCCAGCTTGAGGATACGCTCGATCTCGTAACGGTGATAGATATTGGTGTCGTATGCGGTATCTCCGCCGTCCAGACGGCCCTTCTCACCGAAATACATACCTCCCGTCAACTCCCTGATGCAGAGGAAGTCCGCGCCGTCCACGAGCTCCTCCTTGAGGGGGCTCTTGTGGACCAGCGGCGCGAAGGTCTCCACCGGACGCAGGTTGGCATAGAGGCCAAGCTGCTTGCGCATGGCCAACAGGCCCTGCTCCGGACGCACCTTGGCGGTCGGATCGTTGTCATACTTCGGATCACCTACGGCGCCGAAGAGCACGGCGTCGCTCTCAAGGCAGATCTTGTGCGTCTCCTCGGGATAAGCCGATCCGTATTCGTCTATCGCGCAGGCACCGACCTTGGCGAACTTGTATTCCACTTCGTGTCCGAAACGGGCGCAGACGGCGTCAACGGCCTTCTTGGCCTGGTTGACCACTTCCGGTCCGATGCCGTCACCCGGCAGTTCAGCAATTCTGAGTTTCATTATTTCAGTGTAGTTAAATCCAGATTTTCGATGATGTTGAGCATCTTGACCGTAGCCTTGATGGCTGCCTCGGTCTGGTCGGAATCAATGCCGCGGGTCTTGAACTCGTGCCCATCCATGTCCCAGACGATGGTTGTGGCTACGAGGGCATCGGTCTTACCTCCCGGAGGGATGGTCACCTGGTAGTCAGCGAGCAATGGATGCTTCTTGCCCAGACGGTCGTATATCTTCCAGAGAGCCTTCATGAAGGCATTGTACTGTCCGTCTCCGTTTGAGCTGGTCTCGTATTCGGTCCCGTCGATGCTGACCTTGAGCATCGCAGCGGGTTTCATGCCCTTGGTGAGCTGGAGGGAATAGTTCTCGATGCGGATGTTGTCGTTGGCGGAATGGCCGCTCTTTAGGACATCTGCCACGATGAAGGGCAGGTCCTCCGCTGTCATCATCTCCTTCTTGTCACCGAGCTCTACGACGCGCTGGGTCACCAGCTTGACCTGCTCGGGCGAAAGGCTTATGCCTAGCTTGTCGAGGTTCTCGATGATGTTGGCCTTGCCACTCATCTTGCCGAGGGCGTACTGGCGCACGCGCCCGAAACGCTCCGGCAGGAGCTGGTTGGCGTAAAGCGAGCCCTTGCGGTCTCCGTCGGCATGCACTCCGCTGGTCTGGGTGAAGACGTTCTCGCCCACCACCGGTTCGTTGTCCGGGATGCGGATGCCGGAGATGCTCTCCACATATTTGCACACGTGCGTGAGCTTGCTCTCGTCGACGCGCATCTTGACAGGCATCATGTCGCTGAGCGCGGCAACGACGGCCGCCACGGAGGCGTTGCCGCTGCGCTCTCCAAGGCCGTTCACCGTCGTGTGCACTCCGGTAAACCCGGCCCGGACCGCGGCCATGGTATTGGCCACGGCAAAGCCGTAATCGTTGTGCGCATGGAAATCGAAACTCAGTTCGGGATAGCGCCTGAGCATCTTCCAGCACATCTCAGATGTGCTCCAGGGATCGAGTATACCGAGGGTATCCGGAAGCATGAAATGCTTGATGTCAAGGCTTTTAAGCCCATCCATCAGCTCATAGACATACTCCGGTGACTCGGTGATGCCATGCGACCAGTCCTCGAGATAGATGTTGCATGAGATGCCTTTGGACTTGGCATATGAGACCACCTTGGCTATATCTGCGATATGCTCCTGGGGGGTCTTGCGCAACTGCATGGTCACATGCTTGAGCGATCCCTTGGCAAGTATGTTGACGACCTTGCCGCCACCTGCGGCGATCCAGTCCACCGAGGCGCCGCCGTCGACGAAGCCGAGGACCTCGACGCGGTCGAGGTATCCCTTGGAGGCGGCCCATTCGCATATGCGCGCGAAAGCCTCGGACTCCCCTTTCGAGACACGTGCGGACGCGACTTCGATGCGGTCCACGCGGAGCTCTTCGAGGAGCAGCTGGGCGATGGCCAGCTTCTCGTTCACGTTGAACGATACACCGGCGGTCTGCTCGCCGTCACGCAGGGTGGTGTCAAGTATCTCTAACATTTTGATTTCTCGTAAGATTCTATCTTTGACTTATTGGCCAACATGAAGTCAATATCGTCCAGTGCATTCTCGAGGCAATACTTCTTGTAAGGCATGATGTCGAAGGATTCCGTGCGTCCGGTGGCGAGGTTCGTCACTGTCTGCGCGGGCAGGTCGACCTTCACCTTGACAGAAGGATCGGCTGCGATGCAGGCCTGGAGTTCGTCGACGAAAGCGGCCGACGCCTGTACGGGCAGGACGAAATTGTTCAGCTCGTTGTTCTTGTGGATGTCGGCGAAGGATTTGGCTATCACTACCCGAAAGCCGTAACCGGCTATCGCCCATGCGGCGTGCTCGCGGCTCGATCCCGAGCCGAAGTTCTCGCCCGCCACGAGGATGCATCCGCCGTAGCGCGGGTCGTTCAGCACGAAACCGGCCTTTGGTTTGCCTTCACGGTCATAGCGCCAGTCGCAGAAGAGATTGTCTCCGAAGAACTTCTCCTCGCGGGTCGTGGCCTTGAGGAAACGTGCGGGGATGATCTGGTCGGTGTCGACATTGTCCACCGGCAGGGGCACGCAGGTGCTCTCTATGATATTGAATTTCTGTTTCATAGGAATTCTCTCGGATCGGTTACTACTCCTGTGACGGCAGCGGCGGCCGCGGTCAGCGGGCTCGCCAGCATGGTGCGCGAGCCCGGGCCCTGGCGGCCCTCGAAGTTGCGGTTGCTGGTCGAGACGGCATACTTGCCGGCAGGGATCTTGTCGTCGTTCATGGCCAGGCATGCGGAGCAGCCGGGCTGGCGGATCTCGAAGCCGGCGGCTTCGAGGATCTTGTCCAGGCCCTCCTCCTCGATCTGGCGACGGACCTTCCAGGATCCGGGGACGAGCCACGCCACGACCTCAGGAGCTTTCTTGCGGCCGGCGACGATGGACGCGAATGCGCGGAAATCTTCGATACGGCCATTCGTGCAGGCGCCGAGGAAGACATAGTCCACAGGCTTCCCAAGGAGCATGTCACCCGGACGGAAGCCCATGTATTTCAGAGACTTACAGAAAGAGGCATGGGCCTCGGCGGGCACATCGTCCAAGGTCGGCAGATAACCGGTGATGGCCATGCCCATCCCGGGGTTGGTCCCATAGGTGAGCATCGGCGCAATCTCGGCCGCGTCGAACACGATTTCCCGGTCGAAGACGGCGTCGTCATCGCTGCGCAGCTGCTTCCAGGCGGCGACCGCCTTGTCCCAATCTGCGCCCTTCGGGGCGTAATCGCGCCCCTGGAGATAAGCGAAAGTAATCTCGTCGGGAGCGATGAAACCGCCGCGGGCGCCCATCTCGATGGACAGGTTGCACAGGGTCAGGCGCCCTTCCATGGACAGGGCCCGGACCGCGGAACCGGCATCCTCCACAAAGTACCCCGTCGCGCCGCTGGTGGTGAGCTTGCTCATGAGGAACAGGGCCATGTCCTTGGCGGTCACGCCCTTTCCGAGGGCGCCCTCGATGCGGATCCGCATCGATTTGGGCTTCTGCTGCAGGATGCACTGGGAAGCCAGGACCATCTCCACCTCGGAGGTGCCGATGCCGAATGCGACGGCACCCACGGCGCCGTGCGTGGACGTGTGCGAGTCGCCGCAGACGATGGTCATGCCCGGCAGGGACAGTCCCTTCTCCGGTCCCACGACGTGGATGATGCCGTTGTCCGGGTCCATCATCCCGTAGTGCGTGAGTCCGAACTCGGCGGCGTTGGCCGCGAGGGCATCCACCTGTTTCTTGGAAACCGGATCCTCGATGGGCCTTTCCTGGCCTTCCGTCGGGGTGTTGTGGTCCGGCATGCAGAAAATCTTCTCCGGACGCAGGCAGCGGATGCCCCGTGCGCGCAGGCCGTCAAAGGCCTGCGGGCTCGTCACCTCGTGGCAGTAGAGCCGGTCGATGTACAGCTGGTCGGGGCCGCCTTCCACATGCTGGACGACGTGTGCGTCCCAGATCTTGTCAAAGA
>ONNK01000108.1 GCA_900319185.1 uncultured Bacteroidales bacterium | reverse complement strand
CACCAGAATGTATGAGAAACGACCGGAAATCTCCTCCAGGGCCTTGGGATGGTCACGGAGCAAGATGTTCATGTTCAGCAGGATATCATCGAAGTCCATGACGCCGGACCCCTTGCACCTCTCGGCGTATCTGGAGAAGATGTCGCAGATCTTGGGCTTTTTGGAACGCGTATCATTCGCCACGAGATTGGGGTCGGAGCGATACCTCTCGGCGGTGACAAGATTGTTCTTGGCCAGAGAAATACGTGCAAGCACCTCCCTGGGCTTGTACACCTTGTCATCAAGACCGAGCTCCTTGATGCATGCCTTGATGGCACTCACGGAGTCAGAAGCGTCGTAAATGGTGAAATCCGAGGGATAACCCAGGTCTGAAGCATACTCCCGGAGAAAGCGGATGAACACCGAATGGAAGGTCCCCATGTACAGTCTGCGGGCCAGTCTCTCCCCTACCATCGCTGCGATGCGGTCTTTCATCTCCCCCGCCGCTTTCTTGGTGAAAGTCAGCGCAAGGATGCGGTCCGGCTCGACGCCGAGCGCAAGGAGGTGCGCGATCCTGCAGGTCAATACCTTGGTCTTGCCCGAGCCTGCGCCTGCAACTATCAGCACCGGTCCTTCCACACAGGCTGCAGCTCTCTTCTGCTCACTGTTCAGCCCCTCTAAGACAGCATTCACTTTGTTCTCCATAATTACCACAAAATTACTAAAAAATACGTATCTTCGCATCGCATTTCGTAAATACTCAAACTAGTTACTCATAATGTCAAACAACATCGTTTTGAAAAAAGGCCTGAACATCCCCCTGGCGGGAGTTCCGGCCCTCGCAGTCAAGAGAACGATATTGCCGGACACCGTCGCCGTACAGCCTTCGGACTTCAAGGGTCTCAATGCTAGACTCCTCGTTCGTGAAGGCGACAAGGTGCTGGCAGGATCGCCCGTCCTGGCTGACAAGAAGAATCCCGACGTCCTCGTCACATCACCGGTCAGCGGCACCGTGAAGGAGGTCGTCCGCGGAGACAAGAGAAAGCTTCTTGCGGTGCTCGTCAAGGCGGACGGAGAGCAGGAATACCTGGACTTCGGCGCAGCCAAGGGCGACCTGACCTGCGAGGAGGTAAAGGACAAGCTCCTGAAGAGCGGTCTCTGGGCGGCATTCGTCCAGCGCCCTTACGGCATCGTAGCCGATCCGGCCGTCACTCCAAAGGCGATCTTCGTTTCAGCCTTCAGCACGGCTCCCCTGGCAGCCGACACCGAGTTCACGCTCGGCAATGAGCTCCCCGCCATCCAGGCAGGAGTAAGCGCTCTTGCAAAGCTTGCCAAGGTCCACGTGTCCGTAAAGTCCGCGGATTCCGCATTCGCGAAGCTTAATGACGCCGAGGTCCATGTCTTCAAGGGCAAGCATCCCGCCGGCAACGTCGGAGTGCAGATCTCCCACATCTGCCCCATCCGCAAGGATGAAACCGTCTGGACAGTATCCCTTGCCCTGCTCGCCGCCATCGGCCGCCTTTTCACCACAGGCCGCTGTGACTTCAGGCGCAAGGTCGCCGTCGGCGGTCCCGCAACGAACGGCCCTGCTTACATCGACACCCTCCCTGGCATCCCTATGACCGCACTGAAGGAGTTCTATGTCGATGCCGACGGCGTACGCATCATCAGCGGGGACGTCCTGACAGGCAGGAACACCGGAGAGAACGGCTATCTCGGCTTCTATGACACCCAAGTCACCATCCTCAAGGAGGGCACCGAGCCCGAGCTTCTCGGCTGGGCCCGCCCGTTCCGCTTCAACCAGTACAGCGCCGACCACAGCTACTTCAACTGGTGCCTCGGCCGCTTGGACAAGGAAGTAGCGATGGACACCAACCTCCATGGAGGCCCGCGCGCCTTCGTCATGCCTGACTCCTACTATGCAAAGCATCTCCCGATGGACATCTATCCCCTGTACCTTGTCAAGGCCTGCCTCGCAGGCGACATCGACAACATGGAGAAGTTCGGTATCTACGAAGTGCTTCCCGAGGATCTCGCCCTCGTCGAGTTCATGGACCCGTCCAAGAACTACGTCCAGGATATCATTCAGAACGGCATCGACCTGATGCTCAAGGAAATGGCTTAAAGAAAGTACTATGAACAAGATATTTGAAAAAGGCGGCAAGCTTTACTGGCTGCACTCGACCGTAGACGCTTTCGAGACATTCCTTCACGTGCCCGGCACCGTCACCCGGAAGGGCGCCCATGTCAGGGATGCCGTCGACCTCAAGCGCATCATGATCATCGCCGTGATAGCCGCCGTTCCCGCCGCCCTGTTCGGCATGTGGAACACCGGCTACCAGCACGCCCTCGCCACCGGCGCCGACCCGAGATTCTGGGCCGACCTGTGGTTCGGTTTCCTCAAGGTCCTTCCCCTGTTCGTCGTCTCCTACGTGGTCGGTCTGGCCATCGAGTTCGCCTCGGCCCAGATCCGCGGTGAGGAAGTGAACGAGGGATACCTCGTTTCGGGATTCTTCATCCCGCTCATCGTCCCCGTGGACGTCCCGCTCTGGATGCTCGCCGTCGCCGTCGCATTCGCCGTCATTTTCGGCAAGGAAGTCTTCGGCGGCACCGGAATGAACATCTGGAACCCCGCGCTCCTCACTCGCGCTTTCCTCTTCTTCTCCTATCCGAACAGCATGTCCGGATCCGAGACCTGGATCGCGATGCGCAAGGGTGAGGCCCTCATCGATGGTGCGACCGGAGCCACTCCCCTCTCCTTTACTGCGGACGGCTTTGACGCCCTCACCAATTCCGGAGCCCAGTACGGCACCGGATTTTGGGACATGTTCATAGGTACGGTGCCCGGTTCGGTCGGTGAGACCAGCGTCATCGCCATCCTCATCGGCGCTGCCATCCTCCTCTGGACCGGCGTTGCCAGCTGGAAGATCATGGCATCCTCGGTGGCAGGCGCCCTCTTCGTGGGAGGTCTCGCCCAGCTTTGCGGCGGCACCGACATCCCCTGCCTCTATCACCTCGTGATGGGCGGCTTCGCGTTCGGCACCGTCTTCATGGCCACCGACCCTGTCACATCCGCCCAGACCGACTGCGGCAAGTGGATCTACGGATTCTTCATCGGCGCGGTCTGCGTCATCATCCGGCTCTTCAACCCGGGCTATGCCGAAGGCATGATGCTCGCCATCCTGCTCGGCAACACCTTCGCTCCGCTGATCGACTACTATGTCACGGACCGTCACATCGCCCGGAAGAACAAAGTTGTCAAAGCCGCTTAAAAGTTTCGGGATATGAATACAAACAGCAACGTATATACAGTGATATACACTACAGTAGTGTGTGTCCTGGTGGCTGCGATCCTCGCCCTCGTCTCTTCGTCCCTCAAGCCCAAGCAGGACGCCAACGAAAAGGCCGAGACCATCAGCCAGATCCTCACTGCGGCTCAGTTCGGAGACAAGTCCGAATGGCAGAAGAAAGGCAATGCAGCCGTGCTTGACTTCTACAAGCAGAACGTCGCCGAGGCCGTCCTCATCGACGCCTCCGGCAACAAAGTAGGCGACCTCGGCACCGCCGACGCCACGGTGTACGGCAAGTCCGAGCTCAAGGCACAGAACTACAACATCAAGGACGGAAGCGGCACGAGTCTTCCCGTCTATATCTTCAAGAACGGCGTCTCCGTCATACCCGTATACGGAGCAGGCCTCTGGGGACCGGTCTGGGGTTATCTCGCCCTCGATCCCGACCTCCAGACCATCGCAGGAGCATACTTCGACCATGAAAGCGAGACCCCTGGTCTCGGTGGCAAGATCAAGGACGATCCCGCGTTCCGCGCCCAGTTCAAAGGCAAGTCCATCGACTTCAACGACCCTAAGGCTGCCTTCAGCATCGTGAAGGGAGGCGCCCCTGCCGGCAAAGCCAACGCCATCGACGCCATCTCCGGTGCCACGATGACCTCCAAGGGTCTCGACGAAGCCATCAACGTCTGGATTGACGCCTACAAGTCATACCTTACCAAGAACAACCCTGAAGAATAGGAGGAACTGTCATGAATGCTAAAATGAAAGAAACCATCTTGAATCCCATTCTCAAGGGCAACCCCATCACCGTCCTCGTCCTCGGTATCTGCTCATCGCTGGCAGTCACCGTCGAGCTCAAGGGCGCCCTTGTGATGGCCCTCTCGGTAATCGTCGTCTGCGGCATGTCGAGCCTTATCTGCTCGCTGCTCCGCAAGACCATCCCCAACCGCGTGCGCATCATCATCCAGCTGGTGGTCGTGGCCATGATGGTCATCCTCGTGGACCAGGTGCTCAAGTCCTTCGAAGGCACCTATCCGCTTGACAAGCAGCTCTCGGTCTACATCGGCCTCATCATCACCAACTGTATCGTGATGGGACGCATCGAGGCTTTCGCCCTCGGCAACAAACCCATTCCGTCACTCCTTGACGGTCTGGCCAACGGCGTCGGCTACGGTCTCATCCTCATCATCGTTGCATTCTTCCGCGAGCTGTTCGGCTCCGGCACCCTCTTCGGCGTTCCGGTCCTCTCCGCCCTCGGATATACCAACAACGGCCTCATGATCCTGCCTCCGATGGCCCTTATCCTCATCGGCTGCATCATCTGGGTCCAGCGTTCGATCCAGAAGGATCTCCAGGAAAACTAATTAACGCATATCGGTCATGGAATACATCAGCTTATTCGTAAAGTCAATTTTCGTTGACAATATGATTTTTGCATACTTCCTCGGTATGTGTTCATACCTGGCGGTATCCAAGAATGTCAAGACGGCCAACGGTCTCGGCATCGCCGTGATCGCCATGCTGCTCATCACGCTTCCCCTGAACTATCTCCTCAACAAGTTCGTCCTCACCCCCGGTGCACTTTCCTGGCTCGGTGACAGCTTCGCGAACGTGGACCTGAGCTTCCTCAGCTTCATCCTGTTCATCGCCGTCATCGCCGCCTTCACCCAGGTGGTCGAGATGGTCGTGGAGAAGTTCCTTCCCGCACTCTACTCCTCACTTGGCATCTACCTCCCGCTGATTGCCGTGAACTGCGCCATCCTCGGTGGATCGCTCTTCATGCAGCAGAGGGACTTCGGCAACATCGGAGAGGCTGCGGTATATGCTCTCGGTTCCGGCATCGGCTGGTGGCTCGCCATCGTCGCCCTTGCCGCCATCCGCGAGAAACTCTCCTACAGCAACGTTCCCGCCGGCCTCAAGGGTATAGGCATCACGTTCATAACTGTCGGCCTGATGGGCATCGCCTTCATGGCCTTCATGGGTATTTCACTGTAAACGAAGGAGGACAAGATTATGACAGGTACTATCATTTCTTCCATGCTCTTCATGGTTCTGGTCATCCTCTTCCTGGTGGCCATCCTTCTCTTCGTCAAGGCGAAACTCACTCCCAAGGGCACCGTACAGATCGACATCAACGACGGCAAGAAGGTCCTCAGCGTCGCCCCCGGCGGCAATCTGATGGGCACCCTCGCGGAGAACCAGATATTCCTCCCCTCCGCCTGCGGCGGCAAGGCCAACTGCGGCCAGTGCAAGGTCCAGGTCCACGAAGGCGGCGGCACCATCCTCCCCACCGAGGTCGGTTTCTTCAACAAGAAGCAGATCAAGGACGACTGGAGGCTCGGCTGCCAGGTCAAGGTCAAGGACAACCTCAAGATCCAGGTCGCGGAGTCCGCGCTCAGCGTCAAGAAGCTCGAGTGCGAGGTCATCTCGAACGAGAATGTCGCTACCTTCATCAAGGAGTTCACGGTAAGGCTGCCTGAAGGCGAGCACATCGACTTCAAGAGCGGCGAGTACATCCAGATCGACATACCCGAGTACGAGGCCGATTTCTCCGACATGGGAGTTGCGGACATCTACATGGGCGACTGGGAGAAGTACGGCATCACCGGCCTGAAGTTCAAGAATACCGTTCCGACCATCAGGGCATACTCGATGGCCTCGTATCCGGCCGAGCAGAACGTCATCAAGCTCAACGTCCGTATCGCCACGCCTCCTTTCGACAGGACACAGCCCAAGGGCGTGTTCAAGTTCGTACCTGGAGTGCCTCCGGGAATCGCATCGACCTATGTGTTCTCCCGCAAGCCGGGTGACAAGGTGATGATTTCCGGTCCTTACGGCGAGTTCCTCCTCCCGGAGAACGACCCGGACAGCCAGGAATACATCTTCGTCGGCGGCGGCGCCGGCATGGCCCCGCTCCGCAGCCACATCATGCA
>ONNK01000021.1 GCA_900319185.1 uncultured Bacteroidales bacterium | reverse complement strand
CAAAAAATAGGATCGCCTTATGAAGAAATTATTATCTATCATATCTGCAGGAGCGTTTCTCTCTCTGACCGCATCATGTGTCACGGAAGAGCAGTTCGTCACCGTCAATGACGGCGACATCACAGCTCCCGTACTGAACGGCTATGAGCAGGGCGAGAAGGAAGTGGTAATGACTTATACGCCAGGAACCTTCAATCTCTCCTTCAACAAGAATATGCCTACCTACCACTCTGTCGTCGTGTGTGCAGTGGACGGAAGGACGATGAACAAGGCTGTTTCCGCCAGCATGGACGGAACCACTGCCAAGGTCTCGGTCAATACGCTGAACCGCATGCTGCTCGGACTGGGCTATGAAGAGGGCGCTACCGTTACCCTTGAGATGCTTATCCGCGCATCCATACAGTCGACCACTTATGACACCTCGGTCCTTAGCTACAAGGATTCCGAAAGCCATGCTACGGCCACCATCGTCGTTACCGTCCCTAAGGGAAGTCCTTACAGCGAGTATACTCAGGACAGTGACTGGACCCTCATCGGCTCGCTTGATGCTTATGGCATCAACTGGGACAATGATCTCGTTATGTGGTCCGATGGCTCCAACCATGTTGCAGCCCATGTCACCCTCACGGCCGGCGACGAGTTCAAGTTCCGTAAGGAGAAGGGCTGGACTGTCAATCTGGGTGGTGACTTCGCAAGTCTTGACAGCGAGTTCTCCGTCACCCAGGACGGCCCGAACATCAAGGTCGGTGCCGATGGAGTCTATGACATCTTTGTCAATCCTGAGGCTGGTATTGCATGGGTCTCTGCGGCATACGACCCGTATCCGGATTTCACCCAGTCCAGCAACTGGACTGTCATCGGCTCGCTCTACGAGTCCGGCTGGGGCAAGGATTACGCCATGGTGTCGGATGGAACTTCGCATATCGCTTTCGGCATCGAACTTACCGATTCGGATGAGTTCAAGTTCCGTCAGGATGCTTCCTGGACTGTCAACCTCGGTGGTGAATTCGGCGGCATCGGCTCCGAGTTCTCCGTCACCCAGGACGGTCCGAACATCAAGGTCGGAACCGCCGGTGTCTATGACTTGACCGTCAACCCCGGTGCCGGAACCGCTATGGTATCCGAGGCTTCCGGCATGAAGATCAGTACCATCGCCGGCAGCGACGAGCCTGATCCGGGTCCGGAGCCTGTAGTGGTCACGGGTTGGAACATCATCGGTCTCAACGGTGACTGGGAGAACGATATCCAAGCTACCGAGAACAACGGTGTATGGACAGCTTACATTACCGCCACCGACGCTACCGACTTCAAGTGGCGCAAGGATGGCGCATGGGACGAGAATTATGGCGGAGCGTTCACCGCGTTCGGAGAGCCTTTCGCCGCAGTAGCAAACGGTGACAATATCCCTGTCCCTGCTGGATTCTACAAGGTTGTCCTTGATCTTACCGATGCGGATGCCCCGACCATCACGGTTTACGATGACTTCGAGGTTTGGAGCCTCATCGGCGACTTCAACAGCTGGGGTGGCGATGTCGACATGGTCCAGGCCGACGGCAAGTGGATCGCGACCGACGTCGATCTCAACGGCGGCTGGAAGATCCGTAAGGACCATGGCTGGGATGTAAACCGCGGCGGTGTCTTCGCCGCCATCGGTGAGCCTTTCGAGGCTGTCCCGGGTGGTGACAACATCGACTGCGGCACCGGCAAGTTCACCGTGGTGTACGATCCTGAGGCTGAGACCATCACTATCTCCGAGGGCACCGTCTGGAGCCTCATCGGCGACTTCAACAGCTGGGGCGGTGACGTCGACATGACGTTGACCGGCGGCAAGTGGGTTGCCAAGGAGGTCGAACTCAGCGGTGGCTGGAAAATCCGTAAGAACCATGATTGGGATGTCAACCGCGGTGGTGTCTTCGCTGCCTTCGACGAGGCCTTCGAGGCTGTCCAGGGCGGTGACAATGTCGACTGCGGCGAGGGCAAGTTCAACGTGGTGTATGATCCCGCTGCCGAGACCATTACCGTGTCCAAGGCCGTCAAGCCGTGGAGCGTTATCGGCGACTTCAACGGCTGGGGTGCTGACGTCAACATGACCGAACTGATGCCTGGCATCTGGGTCAGTGACGAGGCCATCACCACCGAAGGTGGCTGGAAGATCCGCTTCGATGGCGGATGGGATGTGAACCGCGGCGGCTCGCTTGCCAAGCAGGGCGAGTTCTGCAAGGCCGTCCAGGGCGGTGATAACATCACCCTCGCCGGTACCTTCAAGGTCGTCTACAACGCCAACAACGAGACCATCGGTACCCTCGGTTGGGGTGTCACCGGATCCATCGCTTCCGCCGGCATCAGTTGGGACAAAGATATCCCGATGAACCTCGGTACCGACGGCAAGTGGTACAGCATTCCTTTCGCCCTGACGGCTGCTGACGAATTCAAGATCCGTTACAATGCCGACTGGGCCGAGAACTTCGGCGGTGTCTTTGCCGCTACCGGTGAGGCCTTCGCTGCCGTGGCCGGTGGTGACAACATCAAGGTCGCCGAGGATGGTACCTACATGCTGGTCTATGATCCCGAGAACGCCACCATTACCCTTACCAAGGAGTTCTGGGGCCTTATCGGTGACTTCAACAGTTGGGGCGGAGACGTCTTCATGATCTGCCAGGGCGCAGGTGTCTGGGCCGCTTACGGCCAGACTCTCGGCGCAGGCTGGAAGATCCGTCAGTCCTGTGGCTGGGACGTGAACCGCGGCGGTGTCTTCGTCGCTTCCGGCGAGCCTTTCGAGGCCGTCCCGGGCGGTGACAACATCAACGCCAGTGACGGCGCCCTCGATATCGTCTACAAGGCGGCCGAGGAGACCATCACCATCACCGTTGCCGAGTAATCCTGATTCTTTCCAAGGGAAAGCCGACGCCCGTGCCGGCTTTCCCTTATTTTTCTTAAATTTACGCTTATGAAAAAGTCCAGATTCCTCCTCATTGCGGCCCTCCTGTTCCTCGCGGTTTCCTGCCGGGAGAAGGAGCCCCAGCCGGTTCCTGCCACGCTGACGGTCTCTCCGACCGAGATCAGCTTCAAGGCCGACGACTCGTCCAAGAATTTCTTGCTGGTGACCACGACCGAGCCGTGGACAGCGGCGCCCTCCGCGAGCTGGATCCATCTGGACAAGACTTCCGGTTCCTCCGGCGGCTCCGTCACCGTGACGGTAGACCCCAACGAAGGGACCGACGACCGCAAGGGGACCATATCCTTCACCGGCGCCGAGAATGCTACCGTCACGGTGACGCAGGCCGGGTCCGACATCGTGACCCTGGTCCCGGTAGCGGACGCTTTCGACGGAAACAAGAGGGCTTCGACCACTTACCAGCTGTTGATCTATTCCTTCGCGGACAGCAATGGAGATGGGATAGGCGACTTCAAGGGCATCATTTCCAAGCTGGACTATCTGGACGGGCTCGGAGCCACCGCATTGTGGCTGTCTCCGGCACATCCCTCCGACAGTTATCATGCCTATGACGTGGACGACTACTATTCCATAAGCGAGCTGTATGGCGGACAGAAGGACTTTGAGGAGCTGATCAAAGCTGCCCATGCAAAGGGCATCAAGATCTACATGGACTATGTCCTGAACCATAGCGGCAAAGGCAACAAGTGGTTCCAGGAGGCGCTGGCCGATCCTTCCAGCCCGTACAGGGACTACTATTTCTTCAGCTCCAATCCTTCGGCCGACTATTCGAAGTTCCCGATGCTGAAAGGCACGACCTACCAGGCCGGCGAGTGGAAGCAGGCGACGTCCGGTTCGCCCAGGATTACGATTTCCAAGACCGATGAGGCCGAGACCTTCGGCTCTTCGAGCTGGAATCTCTATACCTGGCAGGATGGCGGGGCCACGCGTGAACTCCGCTTCAAGGAGCGGGAGGATGGCACGTTGTATCTCGTCGTGGAAGTCACCGGTACCCGCGGCTTGCTGATCCGCAAGTACATGAGCTGGGACGCCGGCTCCAAGTTCGGAGCGTCGGGCAGCGGAACGCTTAAGGAAGGGACGCCGATGGACCTCGTCGGGGACGGCGCCGACATATCTTTTACCGGTAACGGACGCTACAAGATCGAACTCACGAACGTGGCCACGGAGACCCTCTTCTACATGGGCTGCTTCAGCGACTGGATGCCGGACCTGAACTACGGGGACGTCTCCCAGGTGGAGGACAACGCCTGTTTCAAGGATCTTGCGGCTTCCGCCGACAAATGGATCAACCTGGGCATCGACGGCTTCCGCCTGGATGCCGTCAAGCACATCTGCGGAGGCATCAATTCCTACAACAACACCGCCAACCAGACCCTGCTTGCGAAGTGGTACGAGCACTGCAACGCCACATTCCATGCCGCGGGCCACACTGACGACATCTTCATGGTCGGGGAAGCCTGGGACGGGCATGGCAATGAGAAGAATTACTACAAGGGCATCAATTCCTGTTTCGAGTTCGACTACTGGAAGAATCTCAGGAATGCCGTGAACGGCAGCGCGGGCACCTATGTGTCGACCGTAGCCGGATTCATCAATGACCACAAGGCCGTACGGCCGGATGCCATCACGTCGTTCTTCATGACCAACCACGACAAGTCCAGTGTCAAGAAGAATGGCAACGGTGAAAGCGTTTACCGTGCCGCGGATGACTTGGACAAGGACATCGTCAAGGAGAAGCAGGCAGCGGCAATGTTGCTTACGACGGCAGGCAAGCCTTTCATCTATCAGGGCGAAGAGCTCGGATACTGGGGAGATGCCAGCGGTGGAGATGAATACATACGCACCCCTATCCTGTGGGACAAGGCCGGAAAGGACTGCGCCAAGAAGGGCGTGAACAACAAGGTGGACAACTCCATGCTGAAGGCTGAGATATCCGTAGAGGCCCAGGACGCCGACAAGGAGTCCCTCCTGTCGGTCTACAAGCAGTTCTCGCGGATCCGCAACACTTATCCCGCCCTGGCGGACGGTACCATGACAGAGTCGTCGCTGAACAGCGGCGCGGTGGCGTCATGGTACATGACCTCCACCGACGGGCAGAAGATGCTGGTCATCCACAACTGCGGCAATGCCGAGAAGCAGGTCGCTGTCAGCGATGACATTTCCAAGCCTGTCGTCATCCTGGGCACGGTCAAGGCCGACCGCAGCACGCTCATCATGCCCGCACATTCGTCCATCGTATTCCTTGTCAAGTGATTATGCGGAAGTTCCTTGCCCTCGTCCTATCCCTTGTGCTGGCCGCCTCCTGCGGCGGGCAGCATGACCCGGACGATCCTGCGCCCGTAGGCAGCAGCTTTGTCAAGGGCGCGGACATCAGCTCGGTCACCGAGATGGAGTCCAAGGGGTACAAGTTCTACAACAAATCCGGTCAGGAGCGCGACCTTTTCGCGCTGATGAAGGAGATAGGGTTCGACGCCGTGCGCCTGCGCGTGTGGGTGAACCCCACGGGGGGCTGGAGCGGGCGTGACGACGTGGTCGCCAAGGCCCGCCGGGCGCAGGCGCAGGGCCTCAAGGTCATGGTCGACTTCCACTACAGCGACTACTGGGCCGATCCCGGCAAGCAGAATGTCCCCCTGGCCTGGAAAGGCAAGGATGCGACCGCCATGGCCGCGGCCGTTAGAGACCACACCCGGGATGTCCTGCAGGCGCTGAAAATTGCCGGAGTGGACGTGGCGTGGGTGCAGGTCGGCAATGAAGTGACCGGTGGCATGCTCTGGGACTCCGGCAAGGTGTCCGGCACGTCCATGGGGCATTTCGTGAAGTATTTCGACGCGGGACGCGAGGCGGTGAAGGCCGTCTATCCCGATGCCAAGGTGATACTCCACCTGGACAATGGCTGGAATCTTGGGACTCTCAACTGGTTCCTGACCCTGGCCAAGGGGCAGTCGCTCCAATACGATATCCTCGGACTGTCGCTCTATCCTTCATACTGGGAGAACGGGGGGTATCCTGACTGGCAGCCCAAGGTGCAGCAGTTTATCTCCAACATCCCCACGCTTGTGCAGAACTACGGCAAGCCGGTGATGCTGGTGGAGTTCGGAATGCCGGCCAGCCAGCCTGACAAGGCCAAGGCCGCGCTCCAGTACATATTTGACCAAACCAAGGGAAACGACTCTTTCCTCGGGGTGTTCTACTGGGAACCCGAGTCGGAGCACGACCGCAACGGCTACGACTACGGCGCCTTCTCCGGAGGCAAGCCCACCGCAGCCCTCGACCCTTTTGCTGACTAGACATGAGAAAAGTACTCTACCTTTTCGCCCTGAGCCTCCTGGTGCTTTGCTGCACCGGGAAGCCGGCCCCGGAGCGGGCCTGGACCGACACGTCCGTAGTCTATGAGATGAACGTCCGGCAGTTCACGCCGGAGGGCACTTTCGCCGCTGCGCAGCGCCAGCTGCCGCGGCTCAAGGCGCTCGGCGTGGACATCATCTGGCTCATGCCGATCTATCCGATCGGCGAGCTGGAGCGCAAGGGGAGCCTCGGCTCGTACTACGCCATCCGCGACTATTGCGACGTCAATCCCGAGTTCGGTACACTGAATGACTTCTACGTCTTCCTCGCCGAGGCTCACGACCAGGGTTTCAAGGTCATCCTCGACTGGGTAGCGAACCACACTTCGCCTGACCATCCGTGGGTGACGGAAAAACCCGCGGACTGGTATTACCGCGACTCGCTCGGGCATACCATCGTAGAATACGACTGGACCGATATTGCCAAGCTCAACTACGGCAGGCCCGAGGTCGGCGAGGCCATGCGCGACTGCATGCGCTTCTGGGTGAAGCGCGGCGTCGACGGCTTCCGCTGCGACGTGGCCTACCAGGTGCCGCAGGAGTTCTGGGAGGCCACCATCCCCGCGCTGCGGGAGGAGGCCGGCCGCGAGCTGTACTTCCTCGCCGAGGGCGAGGAGACCTGGCTCCATGACGCCGGCTTCGATGCTACTTACGCCTGGAAGCTGCACCATCTGGTGAACGATATCGCGCAGTCCAAGGCCGACGGCGACTCTCTTGCGCGATATGTCGCATGGAACGCTGAGAATTATCCTGCGGATGCCAAGCGCCTGTCCTTCACCTCCAACCATGACGAGAACTCCTGGTCTGGGACCGAGTTCGAGCGCATGGGCGACGCCTGGAAGGCGATGACCGTCCTCTGCTGGACCCTCCCTGAGTCCCAGCCGCTGATCTACACAGGACAGGAGATAGGCTGGGACCACCGCTTCGAGTTCTTCGAGAAGGATCCCGTCCCGGCCACGGCCTGGAAAGCCAACGAATACACCGGGTTCTACGAGTATCTGACCGGCCTGCGCCATGACCATCCTGCGCTCGACCCGGGCAGCTCATTCAAGCTGCTCAAGGTCTCGCCGACCTCCATCTCGTACAGGCGCCAGGCCGGCAGTGACAAGGTCACCGTGAAGGTGGACCTCGCCGAGCCATGGTCCTACTCCGTCAAATGCAAATAAAACCATTATGAAGAAATATCTCATGACAGCCGTCAGCATTCTCGCGCTGTGCGCGTGCGGACAGGAAAAGAAAGCCCCGGAGGTCGCAGAGGCGACTCCGGAGCAGGTAACCCGCGTGGAACCCCCATGCTGGTGGGCCGGGATGAAGACCGACCTCCAGCTGCTCGTCCAGGGCCCGGCCATCTCGGACTATGACGTCCGTATCTTCGGCGATGCCGAAGTGACGGGCGTCCACAAGGCCGAGAGTCCGAACTATCTGTTCGTGGACGTCAAGGTCGGAGGCCCCGGCAGTTGCTGGCTGGTCTTCGTCAAGGACGGCGAATACGCCTTCAAGGTCCCCTATGAGATAGGGGAGCGCCGCGAGGGCTCTGCCGGGCGCAAGAGTTTCACTACCGCGGACCTGATCTATCTGATTATGCCGGACCGTTTCGCCAACGGGGACCCGTCCAACGACGATACTCCCGATACTGACGACAAGGTTGACAGGGAGAAACTTACCGGACGTCACGGCGGCGACATCAAGGGCATCATGGACCATCTGGATTATCTGGAGGACCTGGGCATCACGGCCATCTGGAACACTCCGCTGCTCGAGGACAACGAGCCGCGCGAGTCGTACCACGGCTATGCCTGCAGCAACTATTACCGCATCGACCCGCGCTTCGGCGACAATGAGATGTACTGCGAGCTCGTGCGTCAGTGCCACGCCCGTGGCATCAAGATGATCATGGACATCGTGACCAACCACTGCGGCGATGCGCACTGGTGGATGAAGGACCTGCCGTTCGCGGACTGGATCCACCAGTGGCCGGAATATACGCACTCCAACTGCAATTTCGCCATGCAGAATGATCCCAATTCGGCAGGGATCGACCAGTACAACATGCAGAGCGGATGGTTCGATACCTCCATGCCGGACATGAACCTCGACAACCCGTATCTGCTCCAGTATTTCAAGCAGTGGGCGGTGTGGTGGATCGAGTACGCCGACCTCGACGGCCTGCGTGTCGACACCTATCCGTACAATGAGAAGGTGCCGATGTCGCAGTGGTGCGCTGCCGTGCGCAAGGAGTATCCGGACATCAACATCGTGGGTGAGGTCTGGACCAACAATATCGCCCAGCTGGCCTACTGGCAGGACGGGGCGATAAACCGCGACGGGTTCAACTCCAACCTCCCGGCCATCATGGATTTCCCGCTGCACAGCGCTTTCTGCCAGGGACTTAACGCGGATTATGAGAATTGGGACGAGGGTATCACCAAGGTCTTCGACGCCATCGCCAACGATGCCTTCTATGCAGATCCTAAGAATATCCTCGTATTCTGCTCCAACCACGACACCGACCGTATCGGAGACGTGTTGAGGCGCGATCCGGACCGCATGAAGATGGTTCTGGCGCTGACCGCCACGCTGCGCGGCATCCCGCAGATTTTCTCGGGTGACGAGCAGATGTTCACCCCTAGCAGCTACGCCCATCATGACGGCGGTCTGCGCGTGGACTTCCCCGGAGGGTGGAAGGGCGACAGTTTCGACCTGTTCACGGCCGAGGGGCGCGCGGCGTGCGACGTCGATTTCGACGGGTCGCCGCTGCGCGAGGGCGTGCGCGCCGAAGTCTTCGACTACGCGCGCAGGCTCTTCAACTGGCGCAAGGGCGCCACTGCCGTCCACGACGGCCGGACTATGCATTTCCTGCGCAGGGACAACACCTATTCCTATTTCCGCTACACGGACGACAAGGCGGTGTTCGTATTTGCCAACAACTGTCCTTTCCATGTGGCAGTTCCCTGGGCCTCGTACGCCGAGTTCACCGGGCCCCGCGGACTTTCCGCGGGCACGGACGTGATGACGGGGGAGCGCGTGGATTTCAGCTCCGAAGTGCTGGTGGGTCCCCGCCAGGTATTGATTGTCGAATTCTAACCAAACCAAGATATGAAAAGGTTCATCGTACTGATATCCTTGACCTGCGCGCTCCTGGCCGGCTGCAAGACGCAGCCGGCACAGGTCGCGCACACCCCCGGCTCCGACGTCCTTGTGCTGCCTTCTCCCAACGAGATGCTTTATGCGAAGGTGTATCTGGACCAAGACGGGGCCCCCGTCTATGAACTGTTCCATGCGGACACGCCTGTGATGCTGCCGAGCGCGCTCGGTTTCGAACTGCGCGGCACGGTCAAGTACCAGGGTCTGGAGTACAGCGGCAGCGAAATTCTCAAACCGGACGAGCTGCCTCCGTACATGTTCAACAGCGGATTCGAGGTCGTCGACGTCACTTTCGACCATTTCGACGAGACCTGGGAGCCTGTCTGGGGCGAGGAGAAGAGCATCCGCAACCATTACAACGAGATGCTGTTCGAACTCCGTCACAAGGACGACGGCAAGCTCATGAACATCCGTTTCAGGATGTTCGATGACGGTCTGGGATTCCGCTACGAGTTCCCTGACGGCCAGCCGCTGGTGCATTTCGTCATCAAGGAGGAACTCACCGAGTTCAACTGCGCTCAGGACAACCTGGCGTGGTGGATCCCGGGCGATTTCGACTCGCAGGAGTACGAGTACGCGACCTCGAAGCTTTCCGAGATTCCGGAGGTCTTCCCTTCAAGGACCAACCAGTACAACTCCAGCACGACCCTGTACAGCACTGGCGGAGTGCAGACCTCGCTGCAGATGAAGACCCCTGAGGGGCTCTATGTCAATATCCACGAAGCCGCGCTGGTCGATTATCCCTGCATGCACCTGCTTGCCGAAGGCAAGAACCTGCGCTCGTTCCTGACGCCCGACGCCGAAGGCTGGAAAGGGCGTCTGGAGACGCCCTGCGTCACTCCCTGGCGCACCATCCAGGTCGCCGAGTCTGCCGTGAAGCAGCTCGAGAGCCGCATGATCCTTAACCTGAACGAACCTTGCGCTCTCGATGACGTCAGCTGGATCCATCCCGTTAAATACATGGGCGTATGGTGGGAGATGATCGCCGGCGCCGGCAGCTGGGACTACACCAATGCCGCGTCGGTCAAGCTTGACAGCTTCGACTATGCCGCGGCGAAGCCCAACGGCCGCCATTCCGCGAACAATGCGAATGTACGCAAGTACATCGACTTCGCGGCGGCCAACGGCTTCGACGCCTTGCTCATCGAGGGTTGGAACATCGGCTGGGAAGAATGGGCCAACTGCAACAAGGACTACGTCTTCGACTTCCTGACACCTTATCCGGATTTCGACATCGACGCCTTGAATGCTTATGCCCATTCCAAGGGCATCAAGCTCGTGATGCACCATGAGACTTCGTCCAGCGTGCGCAACTACGAGCGCCACATGGAGGCGGCTTATTCGCTCATGAATAAGTATGGCTACGATGCTGTCAAGTCGGGCTATGTAGGTGATATCCAGCCTCTTGGCGAACGCCACTACGGCCAATGGATGGTCAACCACTATCTCTACGCCGTGACAGAGGCGGCCAAGCACCACATCATGGTCAATGCCCACGAGGCGGTCCGCCCGACGGGCCTCTGCCGTACTTATCCCAACCTCATCGGTAATGAGTCCGCCCGCGGCACGGAGTACCAGGCCTTCGGCGGTACCGTGCCGGAGCACGTGACCATCCTGCCGTTCACACGCCTGAACGGTGGTCCCATGGATTTCACGCCCGGTATCTTCGAGCAGAACCTCAAGGAGTGGTGCGGCAATGATTCGCATGTCAATGCGACCATCGCCAATCAGCTCGGCCTTTACGTTACGATGTACTCGCCGCTGCAGATGGCTGCTGACACGCCGGAGCATTACGCTCCGTTCATGGACGCCTTCCAGTTCATCAAGGACGTGGCGGTCGACTGGGACGAGACGCGCTACCTGGCCGCCGAGCCGGGCGACCTGCTCGTCATAGCCCGCCGACCCAAGCAGTCGTCGCTGTCCGGCTCGGCCAAGGCCTTCAGCGCCGGCCGCGACACCTGGTTCGTCGGCGGCGTCACGGACGAGGAGGCCCGCACTGCGGACTTCGCCCTCGACTTCCTGACCCCCGGCAAGACCTACGAGGCCGTCATCTACGCCGACGCCCCTGATGCCGACTACGAGAAGAATCCGCAGGCGTACGTAATCACGCGCAGAAACGTCACCGCCACGGACTCCATCTCCGTGGAGATGGCCCGCGGCGGCGGCTTCGCTATTTCCCTTCGCGCTCTCTAGCCCGCGCCCGGACTCTCTGCTTCTCTCCGAGTCCTCTGGCTCGCCCGGATCCTCTGCTTTTCTCAGTGTCCTCTGGCTCGCCCGGATCCTCTGCTTTTCTCAGTGTCCTCTGGCTCGCCCGGATCCTCTGCTTTTCTCAGTGTCCTCTGGCTCGCCCGGACCCTCTGCTTCCCTCCTAAGGGCCTCCGCTTATACGGAGGCCCTTTTCCGTCTCTCCCGTGCTCAGCGATGGCAGTTTCGAGCACCGCGGGGCCTCTCACTGCCACCTCTGTGCTCAGACGGCGCGATTCCGAGCACCGCAGCTCCTTCCCATGCCTCCCCGTGCTCAGTGAAGGCGCTTTTGAGCACGGCGCCCCTTTCTCTGCCGCCTCAGTGCTCAGGGGATGCGTTTCCGAGCACTGCGGCTCCTTTCCGGGCCTCCCCGTGCTCCGCGAGGGCGCTTCTGAGCACGGCGCCCCTTTCTCTGCCACCTCTGTGCTCAGGGGACGCGATTCCGAGCACCGCGGCTCCTTTCCGGGCCTCCCCGTGCTCCGCGAGGGCGCTTCTGAGCACGGCGCCCCTCTCTCTGCCGCCTCTGTGCTCAGACGGCGCGATTCCGAGCACCGCGGACAAAGGACTATCTGGGAGGGAAGAGTGAATCCAATACCTGCAGGTCAAGCCGTAAGATACGGGCTACCTGATGGTTATCAGCGTTATAGTCGTAGAGAAGGACTTTGGCCAAAAGGACTTTAGCATCGCGGGATAGAAGGGGTGGCGAATCAACGTTGTATTCCGTTTTACATTTAGATATGACAAAAGCATATAACTCGGAGTCAGTGTAGAATATCCTTTCTCCAAGCTCCGCTGCAATGTTCTGTTGGCTTTCAATATCGTGTGAGACTTTGTAGAAATAGTGCCGTGCATCGCGGAATAACCGCTCAGCTACGGAAATGTCGCAGAATGAAACGGGACTTACATATCCATCTATCGTCGCCAATCCACAGCAACCGTCCAGCAGGCGGGAGTGGAAGGTCTTTCTCAGATATTTCTGGGAAAGGCATTCATTGGAAACTCTATGGAAGCTTTTTAATTCAGGATTGAAATAGAACCTGTTAGCACCCCACGGATAAGAATAGGGTGTTGAATCGGGGTTGACCAGATACCCGTTTCGATTGATATATGCGATAACGTTCCGTATGTCATTCAGGTCTGAGATCTGTCGGGGGATACGGTTCCATTCTGAGAGATCAATGGGACGCGAAGTCCCTTTCAGATATCGTTCAAGGAATTTTGTCAGCATTGCAGCGAACGCCTTTACCCTTTCTTCCAATCCTGACACACAGAGATGCATGTGGTTGGACATGATTTCAAAAGTCAGTATCTTCACGTCAGGGAAAGCAATAGCACATATTGCTACAAGGTTCATCCCTGCCTTGAAGTCATCATTCGTTCCAAATACAATGGGGAACTGTTCCGGAGTATAGACGTGCCAGCAGTTTCCCAATTCCCGAAACTGCATCTCGCATCGGATTTCCTGCTCCCGGAACGGAATCTTGGAGTGTTGCGTAAAATCTTTCATAGTTTTCGATAGTTTTCAGGGCTAATATGCGGCAAAAAAAGATTTGTTATCGACAAAAAGATATTTTTCTCTTGTTTAGTAACAATTACCACCGCATTTTTCAACATTCCGTGCTTTAGGGAGGCTTTTTTGAGCACAGCTGCGCCGTTTCAACCCCTTCCGTGCTCAGAGAGAGACGCCTCGAGCACCGCGGCAGTTTTCGGCCCCGTTCCGTGCTCCGGGAAGGTACAGTCGAGCACGGGGAAGGGACGCCGAAACAAAATACCCTGCTGGGGACACGCCCGCAGGGTACCTTCAATATCGACCGATCAACAGGATCAGTCGATATTCTTCTTCTCGGCGGTCCAGCCTTCGCGCTGGGCTACGCCGCAGGGATTGCCCTGGAACATCTTGGCGGCTTCCTTGTCGTCCTGGAGCTGCCACTGCAGCCACGCGAGCGCCACGACGGAGAACTCTCCGCCGTGCGGCTTGCCGTAGGTGCCCCCGTGGCCGACAGGATAGTTGGCCGCGAAGGCGGGCACGTGGTTGATGCGGGAGAAGTCGTCCATGCCGTTGGCATACGCGATGTCAGTCTCGCCGCCGAGCAGGTACATGATCGGGACCTTGATGTCCTGGAGTTTCTCCTTATCAGGCATGGGCATGCCGGGGACGGCGCCGGCCGGGTTGGAGAATAGGCCGCTGTTGCAGATCATGAGGGTCTTGATGCGCGGGTCGGCGGAGTTGTCGAGGGTCTGGAGACCGCCGCAGGACATTCCTGCCGCTGCTATCGCATTGACATCAAGCTTGTTGTAATAAGGGCTTTCCTTGTCGGCGTTGCGGGCGATGGCCCAGTCGATGCTCTCGATCTGCTGCGCGGAAGTGGACTGCGGTCCGTAGTTGCGTTTGCCTTCCTCGGGCATGTAGCCGGTTGCTACGACGATGAATCCGTGCGATGCGATCTCGCTCAGGAAGTTCTGATGCTCCCAAGGGGAATTGGTGCAGGCGCCGTTGCCCCAGACGAGGACTGGGAGGGGATTCTTCTTGCCGAAGGGGCTGAGGTCTTCCGGACGGAAGATGGTGTGGGCGTCGAGGCTTGGCTCGGTGACCATGATAGCCTTGTAGGGGCCGCTGCCGCCGTCTTCGACGACCTTCTTCTCGGAGAATGACTCTGCGGGCGTGCTGCCGCAGGACTGGAGCAGCGCCAATGCGCATGCCGCCATGATAAGGAATGCTTTCTTCATATTGTTGTGGATTATCAGTCAGTTAAACGCAAATATAGCGTTTTCCCATAGTATATCGGTGAAGTTTTTCATAAAAAGAGGGATGCCTCCCGGCAGCCCTCTTTCCTTAACACAAACCAATTAACTAATAAATGTGCCCGAAACGGGCTCCATGAAGAGTATTTTCTGTTAAATCTTAGTTCCGTGCCATCCGTGCTTTGCACGGTTCATTGCAAATTTAAGGAAATGAGGCAGAAAAAAATATAAGGAAATTATCATTTCTTTTCAAAATACCACCATTCACGCGAAGTGGCATAAAAAAGGGAGCCGGCAAATAACTGCCGGCTCCCTTCAGCAGATGTCATCCACTGGGGATGACAATCATCATATTACCAACCGGGGTTCTGCTTGATACCGGTACCGGTCTCCTCGTTCCAAGGGTTGAGTTCAATGATGTCGAACGGGAACGGGTAGAGCTCGTGCTTGCCTTTCACGAAGCCGCCGCCCTTGGCGCCGTAGCCGTCATCATCCCACATGACGATAGCCTTGTGAGGACGTCCGGTAACTTCTTTGGAGCTGCCCACGATCTTGCCGCGTGTGATTCCTTCGAAGGTATAGTAGGTATAGGAACCTACCGTGACGGGAACCGGAGTGAGAGGCTTGGTCTTGTCCGCGGAACCGTTGGATGCCATCTCCCAGTTCATGAAGAAGTCGTCACGCAGATAAGGGGTGAGGCTGTGGCTCTTGTAGGCCAGTTCCTTCTCTGCATCGCCCCAGCGGACGAGATCCCAGAAGCGGCAGCCTTCCCATGCCATCTCGAACCATTTCTCCTTCTTGACATTCTCCATGGTGAGGGAGGAGTAGGTCGGAGCACCGGCGCGCTGGGCAACCATGTTCAGGTATTGCAGACCGTCGTTGTCTCCGGTCTGTGCACAGGCCTCGGCATAGAGGAGAAGGACCTCGGCATAGCGCATGATGGTCTTGTTTTCCTGGGTAGGACCGGTACTGTTGGTGTTGAGGTCGGACTTGTAGGGGACGAACTTGAGGAAGTACCATCCGTAGTTGGCATAGAGGTCGGGACGCTTGTTCAGGTCGAGACCGCGCTTAGGCTCCATGAGCTTCTGCTCCTTGGTCATAGGAGTGCCGTCTTCGTTGGTGTCCAGCCTTGAGTAAGGGAACTCGGTGAGGAGCTCCTCGTAGGTGCACATCCAAGCCTTCTGACGATAGGAACCGGCCTCGTTCTCGAGGATGGCGTCGACGAACTTCTTGGACGGAGCCATGTTGTTGCCCCAGCCGACGGCCTGAAGGGTGAAATCAGGGAAGAAGTTCATCTGGCGGAAGAACAGCGACTGGTTCGCCTGGCTGTCCCAACGTCCGTTCTTGCCATAGTAGTCATTGTCAACCATGTTGAGCTCGAAGATCTTCTCCTCGCATCCGTCACAGACCATATGGAAGAGGTCGCGCATCTTGGATCCGTCGACGAGGGCGTAGTTGCCAGAGTTGATGACAGCCTTGAGGGGCTCCTTGGCCTCGGCATATTTCCCGTTGAAGATCAATGCCTTGCCGAGGAAAGCCTGAGCGGCACCCTTGGTGATCTTGACGGCGCCGTCCTTGTCGGTCTTGCCGTTGCGTGCAGGCAGGTCGTTCGCTGCATCCCTCAACTCGTCGGCAATCCAGTTCAGAAGTTCCTGATGGTCACTGTTGGTCGGCTTGGCATCGCCGGGGAGCACGTGGTCCACGAGGGGCGGGGTACCGAACATGATGGCGAGCTGCAGATGGGCCCATGCGCGGATGACGCGGGCTTCAGCCACGCAACGCTTCTTGACCTGTGAGTCGGCGAGGTCTCCACCGAAGTTGTCGATGACGAGATTGGCCTTGTAGATCAAAGAATAGCATTTCTTGTACCACGCGGTGATGTGGCCGTTGTTGCTGTTGTAGGTCGCGCGGAAATCGTTGATCTCCTGTGCAGCCGTATGGTCGTCCTTGTTGCTGCCTCCCCAGTAGAGTTCGTCGCCCGGAGCGTTGAACACAATATTGTACGAGGGAGTATTGCTGGTGAGCTTGGCGTAAAGGCCGACAAACTCATGGTAAACGGTGACGAGCGCAGACTCGGCGTCGTTATCCGTCTGGTAGAAGTCCTCATAGGCGATGACGCCTTTCTGAGGGATATTCAGAAGGTCCTCGTTGCAGGAAGTGACGGTAAATGCCGCCAGGGCAAGGGACAGACTTAAGAGTATACTTTTTTTCATGATGCTGTCAGATTAGAAGGAAAGGTTGACACCGAGCAAAAGCTTCTTTGCATTGGGATAGGTACCCTTGTCAAGACCGCGGCCGGTGGAACTTCCGGTGGTGGCAGCCTCGGGATCGAATCCAGGGTATTGGGTGAAGATGAACCAGTCATCCAAGGAGACAAATGCGCGGACGGCGCTCATGCCGACCTTGCTGAGCCATTTCTTGGGCAGGGTGTAGCCGAACTGGATCTGCTTGATCTTGAAGAAGTCACCCTTGAAAACGGTGGCGGATGAACTCCAGAAGTTGATCTTGTCGTAGATCTTGTCGATGGTCGGGATACTCTTTCCTGCCTCCAGGTAATAGTAGCGGAGGGTGTTGATCTTGGTATGCTCGGTACGGTAGATACAAGGTACGAGGTCGTTGCCGCCCGCTCCTGTTCCGAACACGGTGAGATCGAGACCCTTCCAGTCCATACGGAGGGTTACACCGTACTGGAATGTCGGGAGGGTGTTGCCGATGTACTTGAGGTCATTGTCGCTGGGGTTCGAAGTGAGCTCTCCGTCTGCATCGTAGAACTGTGCGAATCCGTCGGGGCCGATGCCGGCATACTCAAATCCGCGGAGGTACCAGACGGGATATCCCTCCTCGAAGTAGGTCTTGAGCTTGTAGTTGGCAAAGCTCGAACCGCTCTGGTGGCCGACTGTCGGCTCAAGGTAGGTGACCTTGTTGTTGAGGGTGGAGAAGTTGGCGTTGATGGAGTAGCCGAAATCTCCGATATTGTCCTGCCATCCGAGTTCGAATTCGAGACCGTTGTTGTTGACGGAACCGGCGTTGACGGTGGTGGAGGAGATACCTACCTCAGCCACAGGCGAAATCTTGACGAGCAGTCCTTCGGTATTCTTGTTGAACCAGTCGAATCCGAAGGTGAGTCGGTTGTTGAACATACGGAGGTCGAGACCGAGGTCGGTCTGTACGGAAGTCTCCCAGGTCAGGTCGGGATTTGCCAGACCGTCGGGCTGGGAACCATAGTCCAGGACATTGTTGTCGACGTGATACTGATAGGTCCTGCTGTTGTAGGAGATGGAGGTGGAGTAAGGATATCCGCTGAGCACGGAGATGTTACCGTTGACACCCCACGATCCGCGGAATTTCAGGAAGTTGATGACGTCGCGGTTTATATTCTCCTTGAACCAGGGGTCATTGGAGACCGTCCATCCTGCGGAAACAGACGGGAAGTATCCCCAACGGTTCTTTG
>ONNK01000011.1 GCA_900319185.1 uncultured Bacteroidales bacterium | reverse complement strand
GCCCATGATGCCACGGAGGCCTCCGGTGCCGAACTCGAGATTTTTGTAGAAAGCATCCTCGAAACCTGCGGGGTCGTTGTTGCGCAACTCTATGATCTTGCATTTGGTCTCGGGATCGAAATCTCCGGTCAGCCAGCTCTGGGCCACTTCTTTGTAATCTTTCATCGGGTATGTGGTTTTAATGTTCGTCGTGGTAACAGACACAAATTTACGAATTATCTGCAAGAATACCTATCTTTGCAAGCATGAAAAAGAAGACTTTTTCGGACATCCTGGGAGACATTTCCGAGGCCGGTATGGCACGCATGCGAAGGAAGGTTCCGGAGTGGGCTGACGTCCCCGGGATCGAGTTCCCGACGAGGCTTGCCACCGAGCAGTGTAGCTCGTCGGCAACGGCCGGGTACAAGGCTGCGCTGGTGCGCAGGATCAGCCCCGGCTGCCGCCTGCTGGCCGACCTGACGGGCGGCCTGGGCGTGGACTGCGCGGCCTTCAGCGGCGTGTCCGGAAGGGTGTTGTACAACGAGATGGACCCCGACCTGGCCGCGGCCGCGGAGCGCAATTTCGCCAGACTCGGGATAGGCAACGTCTCGTTCTCCTGTGTCGAAGTGACGCCGGAGACGCTGCCCGGCCTCGTCTCCGACGGGCCGGACGTCATCTTCCTCGACCCGGCGAGGCGGAGCGGCTCCGGCCGCAAAGTCTTCCTCCTGGAAGACTGCAGCCCGGACGTGCTCCGGCTGAAGGCCGGCCTCCTAGCCGCCGCGCCCGACGTCCTCGTCAAACTCTCCCCCATGGCCGACATCTCCATGGTCTGCGACAGACTCGGCCCCGAAGTCCGCGAGCTGCACGTTGTCGGCACCGACGGCGAATGCAAGGAGCTCCTTGCCTGGCTGCAGCGCGGCTGGAACGGCGGGTGCAGCATCGTGGCCGAAGGCCTGTGCTTCACCGCCGCGGAAGAGAGCGCGGCCGTCCCGCGGCTGCTGCCCGGCCGCGAAGCCCTCGGCGGCACTCTCTTCGAGCCCTCCGCCACCCTCCTCAAGGCCGGCTGCTTCAACCTTCTCTGCAGCCGTCTCGGGCTAGTCAAGCTCGGACGCTTCACCCACCTCTACCAGGCCATCAATCAGGACGAAAGCCTTAAGCAATACGGCAAATTATTCAGCATCAAAGAAGTACACAACTTCGACAACCGGAGCATCAAAGCCCTTGGAAAGGCCTTCCCCAAATGCTCCGTCACGGCCAGGAACATCCCGATCTCCAGCGATGCCCTGGCAAAAAGAATGGGCGTCACCCCCGGAGGTGACACCCACGTATTCGCTTTCACGGCGGACTTCACCGACGCTCCTTCCGAGCGCCTGATGGCCGTGACGGAGAGGATCTGATCACTCCCCTTTCAGGTATTTCAGCCAGAACGCCCGGTCAGCGGCATTGGAGTGCTGCCCCTGGTAGCCACGGTAGCCGTGCATGCCGTCAGGATAGATCATCAGCTCGAACACCTTTCCCTTCTTCTGCAGCTCGTCGATGAGCTGCAAGGTATTCTGGAAGTGCACGTTGTCGTCACCTGTTCCGTGCGTAATCTTCAGCATCACGGAGCCGTCGTCCGTCGCAGGCGTCACAGGATAAGCCCCCACGGCGCTGAGCACGCGCGAAGCGGCATAGCCGTCGGGATTGGCCTGCGGCGTCTCCATGAAGCGCTCCGTATAATGGCTGTCGTACAGCATCCAGTCATACACGCCGCCTCCCGCGATGCCGTAATGGAACTTGTCCGAATGCTCGAAGAGCAGCAGCGAGGTCATCGTGCCTCCGAAGGAGAATCCCTCCACCCCGATCTTGTCCGGGATCACGTAAGGCAGCGACTGGAAATACTCCGCCCACGCCACTAAATCCTTGACCGGAGCCTCGGTGAGGTTGCGGAAATCCTGGTCGGTGCCCGCACGGCCGTTGTGCCCCGCCACGCGGGTGTCGGCCGTCACGGTGATGATGCCGTGGGCGCTCCACCACTGGTTGGAAGAGTTGGGAGTGACCCAGCGCTCGCGTACATAAGCGGTATTCGGTCCGCCGTAGATCTCGAAATGCACCGGATATTTCTTCGAGGGATCGAAATCCACCGGATAAGTGACGGCGGCAGGGATCTCCAGCCCGTCGTCGGTCGTGATATGGATCATCTGCGGCAGAGCGTACTTCGAAGCGTCGAAGCGCGCCCCGGCCATGTCGGCCACCTTGTAGGCGGCGGACGCAAAGCGGTTGGTCATGCGCCTGCTCGTGCCCCTCGCGGCCGACATCGCCCTGTTGGCGGTCCATGCAAGGTCGGCCTTGGAAGTCTCGTACAGCCACACCTGCGTGGGCGTAGTGAAGTTGGACACTGACGCGACGAAATACTTCCCGTCAGGAGAGAAACTCACCCCGGACACGTTGTACTCAGGATTGGTCAGTGCGGTTATGACTCCCTTCCTGTCGACCTTGTACAGCGCGGCCTTGGCCGTGGCGTCACGGTTCGACGTGAAATACACGTCCCCCGCCTTCTCGTCCACGCGGACGATGCTCGTCCGCCAGTTCTCGCCGTCCGTCAGGCGGCGGAATTCCTTGCCGTCATAGGACAGGAAATATATCTGCTCCCAGCCCGTCTCGAAGGCCCGGACCATGTACAGGCCCTTCGAGCCGAAGCTCATTTCCTCAGGCCAATCCAGCCAGGTATCGTAATGCTCATGGTAGATGTGCCGCTTGGAGCCGTCCTGGGGATCGACGCAGTACAGGTCAAGGTCGTGCTGGAGGCGCGGCTCGCGCGCCACGAAGAAACCCTTGCTGTCGGCCCCCCAGAACGGGATGCCGAAATACTGGTCCTCCTGGTCGTCGAAGTCGGCCCATACGGTATCGCGCGACCCGAGGTCCACTATGCCGATGCGCACGGTGGGATTGGTCTCCCCCGCCTTGGGATAGCGGGTGAGGTTCAGGCTGCCGTCCTGCCCGAAGGGCGAATAGATCGGGAACATCGGCACCTGCGAGTTGTCGAAGCGATAGAACGCGATCTTGCGCGAATCCGGCGACCACCAGAACGCACGGTACATCGAAGGCCTTCCGAGTATCTCCTCGTAGTAGACCCACGAAGCGAAACCGTTCAGTATCAAGTCAGTACCGTCAAAAGTCAGCCTCGTCTCCTCGCCGGAAGCGATGTCCACGACCCACAGGTCGTTGGCCCGCGTGAACGCGAGCATGGTCGAGTCCGGCGAATACGTCAGATTCACGGCCCCCTGGGGACGCAGCGGCAGCTGCGCGAACTTCTCCGGAGACTTCACGCCCCTCTTGATATTCCTGGAAGGCGCCTCGACAAGGAATGCATCCTCGTCGGTATACGTACCGTCATAGGTGAATACGACCTCATCGGGAGCTATCCATTTCCAGGCATACGGTACAGGACTGAAATCCTGCGCGTTCTGCGCGCCCGCCAGGACGCAGCCGAAGACCAGGGCCGAAACGGCCAGCACAATTCTTCTCATACTCATATCATTCAAAGAAACGGTCCTTGAAATTGACCAGATATACTTTTTCGACCGCACGTGTAAGCGCGGTGTACAACCATTTCAGGTCGTCGAGGGTCTGCCCCTCCTGCCAGAACGGGCAGTCTATGAAGACGCAGCGCCACTGGCCGCCCTGCGACTTGTGGCACGTGATCGCCTCGGCGTGCTTGATCTGCAGGGCATTGAAATACCTGTCCTCGCGCACTGCCTCCCATATCTTCTTCTTGCTCCCGCGGTCGGCATAGTCGGCGCTGACGCCGTTGTACAGCGCATTCTGCTGCTCGTACGTAAGCGAGGCCGACTCCGACTCCAGCGTGTCCAGGCAGAGCTTGGCGGTCACTTCGATGTCCCCGTAGTCCGGGAAGGAAAGGACCGCGTCGGCGAAATGCAGGCCGTAGCGCTCCTCGAAATGCTTGATGCTCTCCAGCCTGGATATGTCACCGTTGGCTATATAGTCCAGTTCGTCGACATCCTCGAGGAACTGGTAGCAGTTCTTGACTATCATGAGCTTATCGCCCCGTACGAGCCTCTCCTCCTTGAAGAGGACCGTAGCCCGTATGCCGAGGTTGTAGCGTATGGCGCGCTTGTTCGAACGGCACAGGATGACTGTCTCGTCCTCGCCGTAGCGGCCGTAGGCATCGGATATCTTCTCGATGAGTTCGCCCCCGGATATCCTTTCGACGTCGTCGAAGCCGCGGATGTCCAGCCTGAGATCCTCGAAGATCTCGTCTCCGGAGCCCGCCGATATACGCTCGCGGAGCATCGTGGCGTTGCGGAGTATGCCGGACTCCTGGGCCTGTCGCACGACGGTGGTAAGCTCTGAGAAGCGCACGCCGCCGAAGCCCTCCATGTAGTCCTTGGACAGCGCGGGGCTGCAGTCCAGCCCCACCGGAGGCAGCTGGGCGGCGTCGCCGACCAGTATCAGCCGGCAATCCGCGCCGGCGCGCACGAAGCGCACAAGGTCCTCCAGGAGGTTTCCGGTGCCGAAGGCGGTCGAGGACTGCCGCTGCACCTCCTCGATGCCGACCAGGGACACCTCGTCCACGACGAAAAGCGTGTCCTTGGCCTTGTTCGGCGAGAGGGAGAACTGCCCGAAGCCGTCGCTCCCGACGGACTTCTGGCGGTAGATATGCTTGTGGACGGTGAAGGCCGGACGGTGTGCATAGGAGGAAAGAACCTTGGCGGCGCGGCCCGTAGGGGCCAGGAGCACGCACGGGACGTGCATGCCCGTCAGGGACGCTATTACCGCCGCCAGTGCCGTGGTCTTGCCCGTGCCGGCATAGCCGTTCACGACGAGGATGTCGGCGTCGTCGGAAGTGACGAACTCCCCTACGTCGCGGAGCATCCGGTCCTGGCATGGGGTCGGTTCGTATTCGAGATGAGACAGGAAGTCCCGGTATAGGAAAGTCCCCCGGTCCATCATCTCTTGTTCCTGGTGAAAAGCATTGAGATCACGGCCAATACGGGATAGATCTCGATACGGCCGAAGAACATGTTCATCGAATAGAGTATCTTGGCGGCATCGGGCACGCTGTTGTAGCTGCCCATAGTGCCGAGCTCCTCAAGTGCGGGGCCGACATTGGTCAGAGTACTGACCGAAGCCGCGAAGGCGCTGTGGGTATTGACTCCGTACAGAAGGCTGAGGAATACCGAGATGGCCAGAAGGATGGTGAAAAGCGACACATACAGCAGCTGGGGCATCAGGTCCTCCTCGCGGACGGTATTCTTGCCGATGCGGATGCTGCTGACCTCGGAGGGGTGCAGGGCCAGGCGGATTTGGCGGCCGATGGTCTTGATCAGCATCAGGACGCGGTCGGACTTCAGGCCGCCGGCCGTCGAACCGGCCATACCGCCTATCAGGCCTATGAACAGGGTGACGACGCCTGCGGACAATGGCCAGGAGGCGTTGTCTACGACGGCGAATCCTGTACTGGAGCCGATGCAGAGGATCTGGAAAGCGCTGTGCCAAAGCGCATCCCCCCAGCTAGCCTCGTATCCTCCGGGCTTGAGTATCAGCGTCAGGAGCAGGGTAAACACCACAAGGCAGCCGGTGTAGAACTTGAGGATGGGATTGTTGAGAGGCTTGAGCGTACGCGTCGCGAAAGCCATGTACACCAGTCCGAAATGGATCGAAGCCATATACATGAATATCATGGTCAGGCCCTCGATGAGCCGCGAGTCAAAGGCGGCGATGGAGAGGTTCTTCGAACTGAATCCACCCGCCGCGCACACGCTGAAGGCGTGGTTGACGGCGTCGAAAGGCGACATCCCCGCCGCCATGTACAGCAGGAACGCTGCCGCGAACAGGCCGAGGTACACGGTCGCGAAAACTATCACTATCTTGTTGGCTCGGACGTTATAGCTGTCCTTGGACAGTGCCGACAGCTCCATATTGGTGAGTCTCAGGCGTATAGGGCTGGACGAAGGGATGATGAGCAGCAAGAACACCACGACTCCCAAGCCTCCGATGAAATGCGTCGCGCTGCGCCAGAACAGCAGGGAGTTGGGCAGCGACTCTATGTCGTCCAGGATCGTCGCTCCCGTAGTGGTGAATCCCGAAACGCTTTCAAACCACGCGTTTGTCACGGTGAAAGGACCGCCCCAGAGGGCGTACGGCAGCATGCCGAACAGGAACGACAGGAGCCACGACAGGACGATGATCATATATCCGTCCTTGAGGGACATCTCGGAAGTGCGGCGGACGAAGATGAAGGGGAAGATACCCACAGTGAAGGTGATGACGAACGAGATGAGCAGCGCTGCAAGGGCGCTGTCGTTGCCGTTCGCCACCGATACGAATACCGACAGCAACATGAAGAGCGCGCTCACGAGGAGCGCATAGCCCACATTCCTGCTTATCGCCTTAACGTTCATCCTTGTCCAGAGTGCTGTTCCTGAGGGCGGTCAGCCGCTTGCGCAGCTGATGGTTCTCGCCGGCGAGCTCGGAGATGCCGGCATTGAGCTCGGAGAGCTGGTCATCCCCCTCGAAGTTGTAAGTGTATCTCTTGCCGATGGAACGGTAGTCCCTCAGCGCTGCGAGCATCTTGTAGATGGGCCTGACATAGTATGCCAGGATGAAGAAGAGGAGCAGGACCACCAGTATCAGTCCCGCGAGGACGGCCACGAGGCCGGGGATGATGCTGCGGTAGAAGCCGCGCTCGAAGGTCTCGGAATTCTTCTTGAGGTCGTTGTACATACCGGCACTCAGGGCGTCGATGTCGCTGCGCAGACGGTTGTACTTCGGCTGCAAGCGGTCGAAGTACCATGTGCGCGAGTCGATGAAGTCCGACAGGAGCACATCCTCGAACTCGAGGGTGGTGAGCATGTACGCGGCATACGAATACATGACCGAGTCCGCGAGGGGAAGGAGGCTGACAGAAGTAAGGTTCTTCTTGAGGCTGTCGCAGCGGGTCACGAACTCCTCCTGGTTGAAGGTCGGCAGCAGGGCCTGCTCGTCGCCGATGACGGACAGGATGTCGAGGTTGTAGCGGTCGGTCACCTCGGAGAGCTTCTGCGCGACGTTGATGGAGTTGATGTTGTCGGCGATCAGGCCGGAGACATATGAGCTCATCCGCCGGTACTCCAACAGCGAGATGATGCTGGAAACGACCAGGATGACGGCGATGGCGCTGAGGCTAAGCGTCAGCTTGGCCCCCAGCGACAGACGCCAGGCCGCGATACGGTTCCTTATCTTGCCCAAAAACATAATAGCCTTGTATATCAATTTACAAAGTTAGCAAATAATCCGGAAATGTCGCACATTCCCTCGATTTCAGACATGCTTATGAAATTTTTTACTCAAAAGTATTGCATTTTACAATAATTTTATAAATTTGCAGACAAACCCAGAACAATTATTATGAACAGATACTTCTTCAGCGAGACCGACAGCAAGAACGCCGCGCTAAAGCGTCAGATCATTAAACTCTGCATCGAATCCGGAAGCTACAGCATCGCAGACCTGAGCTCCAGGATCAACGCCAGCGTGCCTACGGTCACCAAGCTCATCAATGAGCTCATCGAGGAGGGATTCCTCCAGGACCTCGGCAAGCAGGGTACGTCTGGCGGTAGGCGGCCGTCCATCTTCGGCCTCAATCCCGACGCCGGCTTCTTCGTCGGAGTCGACATCGCGCGCCAGCACTTCCACATCGCCATATGCGACTTCAAGGGCGTGCTCATCGACTTCATCCAGGACATCGAGTTCGTGCTCGAGGACAGTCCGGAGTCGTTCCGCGCCCTGTGCCAGATGATCCGCACTTCCGTCGCGCACACCGGCAGGGACTGGAACCAGGTGCTCGGCGTCGGCGTCAGCCTGTCCGGCCGCGTCAACCCCGAGAAGGGCTACAGCCTCACCTACTTCGTCTCCGAGAACATCCCGCTCAGGGACTTCTTCCAGCGCGAGCTGGACGTGCCCGTCAGCATCGAGAACGACTCCAGGGCCATGGCCTACGGCGAATACCTCACCTGTGTCAAGGACGAGAAGAACGTCATCTTCGTCAACCTCAGCTGGGGACTCGGCATGGGCATGATACTCGACGGAAGGCTCTACTACGGCAAGTCCGGATTCTCCGGTGAGATCGGCCACTTCCCCATCCTCGACAACGACCTCATCTGCCGATGCGGCAAGAAAGGCTGCCTCGAGACCGGCGCTTCCGGCTCCGCCCTGCACCGCATGATAGTCGAGAGGCTGAGCAAGGGACAGACATCGTCCCTTTCCAAGAAATTCGCCGAGCACGGCGACGTGACGCTCGACGAGATCCTCAAGGCCGTCGAGGACGAAGACGTCCTCGCCATCGACGGTATCGGTGACATCGGCGACGCGCTCGGCCGCGGTATCGCCGGCATCATCAACATCTTCAACCCCGGCCTGGTGATCGTCGGAGGCCGTCTCATCGTCGGCGGAGACTACCTCATGTACCCCATCAAGACCGCCGTCAACAAACTCTCCCTCAACCGCGTCAGCAGTGACACCACCATACGCTTCTCCCAGTTAGGAAGAAAGGCAGCCTCGATAGGAGACTGCCTTCTGTCCAGGAGCAAGCTCCTGGGACTTCCGCTGTAAAGCGTTGTATTACTGGATCTTGAACGAATCCTTCAGGGCCGTGGTCTTGTTGTAGACAGGCTTGTCCGGCGTGCTGTCCGGATCCTTGAAGAAATACCCCACGCGTTCGAACTGAACGGCGATACCGGACCCGTCCTCAAGCAGGGCGGGTTCGGCGTATCCCTTGGACACGACGAGCGACTCGGGATTGAGGAAGTCCTTGTAGTCCTTGTCCTCGGGCACCTGGCTCATGTCAGCCAGCGTGAAGAGCAGGTCGTACAGGCGGAGCTCAACCTCGCGGGCATGGGCCGCCGATACCCAGTGGATCGTGCCCTTGACCGAGCGCCACTCCCCGCCTCCGGGGCGCGTGGACGGATCGTAGGTGCACTTGAGCTCGACGACCTTGCCGTCGGCGTCCTTCACCACTTCGTTGCACTTGATGATATAGGTGTACTTCAGGCGCACCTCCCCGTCCGGCTTGAGCCTGAAATACTTCTTCGGAGCATCTTCCATGAAGTCCGCGCGGTCGATGAGCAGTTCGCCGGTGAACGGCACCCTGCGGGTGGCTCCCTCCGGCTCGGCTGGGTTGAGCGGGCAGTCGAACCACTCGACCTTGCCCGGCTCCCAGTTGGTGAGGGTGACCTTGATCGGGTCGTCCGACACCACCATGTAGCGGTTGGAACGGGCATTGAGGTCCTGGCGGACGCACCACTCCAGCAGCTGGATGTCCATGAGCTGGTCGCGCTTGCTCACGCCGATCTTGTCGCAGAACATCTTGAGGGCCTCGGGCGTGTATCCGCGGCGGCGGACGCCGCACAGCGTAGGCATGCGCGGATCGTCCCAGCCCGAGACAAAACCGTTCTGAACGAGCTCCAGGAGCTTGCGCTTGCTCATCAGGGTGTAGGTGAGGTTCAGCCTCGCGAACTCGTACTGATGGCTCGGATAGATGCCGAGGGTCTCGATGAACCAGTCATACAGCGGCCTGTGCACGTCGAACTCGAGGGTGCAGATGGAGTGTGTGATATGCTCGATGGAGTCGCACTGTCCGTGGGTGTAGTCGTACATCGGATAGATGCACCACTTGTCGCCGGTCCTGTGATGGTGCGCATGCTTGATGCGGTACATGATGGGGTCGCGGAACATCATGTTGGGATGCGCCATGTCGATCTTGGCACGGAGGACCTTCTCACCGTCGGCGTACTTGCCGGCCTTCATCTCGCGGAATATCCGGAGGTTCTCCTCGACGGAGCGGTTGCGCCAGGGGCTGTCGGTGCCGGGCTTGTCCACGGTACCGCGGTTCTCGCGCATCTCCTCCAACGTCTGGTCGTCGACATAGGCCTGGCCCTTCATGATCATCTGCTCGGCCCACTCGTAGAGCTGGTCGAAATAGTCCGAAGCGTAGCATTCCTTCTCCCACTGGAATCCAAGCCACTTGATGTCCTCCTTGATGGCGTCGACGTACTCGGTATCCTCCTTGGTGGGGTTGGTGTCGTCGTAGCGGAGATTGGTCTTGCCGCCGTACTTCTGGGCGAGCCCGAAGTTGATGCAGAGGCTCTTGGCGTGGCCCAGGTGGAGGTAGCCGTTCGGCTCCGGAGGGAAACGCGTGAGGATGCTCTCGTACCTGCCCGACGCGAGGTCGTTCTCGATGATCTCTTCGAGGAAATTGAGCTTGCGGGGCTCCTCGGCATTCTCCACGGGTTTGTTGATATCGGCCATATGCTTTCTAATTCTGGAAAAACATGCAAAATTAATCAATATATTCGTATTTTTGCACGGATAAAATCACATTTCGGCATGATAAGATCTATGACCGGCTACGGCAAGTCCGAGGCCCTGCTCGAAAACGGAAAGCTCACGGTGGAGTTCCGCTCAGTGAACGGCAAGAACGCCGACATCAACCTCAAGACCTCCCTGCTCCCCAAGGACAAGGAGATGGGTGTCAGGAAGAAGATAGCCGACGCGCTCCAGCGCGGGACCATCGACATGTTCCTCACATGGGAGCCCAACGCCGCCGAAGGGGCCAAGGCCGTCAATATCGAACTCGCCAAGGAGTACTTCTCCCAGATCCAGGCCCTCGGCAGCGAGATCGGTGCCGTCAACCTCCCGCTCCACGAGCCCAACTACCTGATGGCCACGCTGTTGCGCATGCCTGACGTCATAGACGCCAGGAAGCAGGACGTCGTCACTGACGCCAACTGGCCGCTGGTCGAGAAGGCCATCGACGAGGCCCTGGCGGGCATCGACGCCTACCGCGCCAAGGAAGGCGAAGCCCTCTACAAGGACGTCACCTCCCGCGTGCAGAAGATCCTCGCGCTCTACGACGAGGTCGAGAGCCACGAGGCCGAGCGTCTCGAGGCGGTCCGCACGAGGCTCATGAAGAACCTCGAGGAACTCAAGGTCAAGGTCGACGCCGAGCGCTTCGAGCAGGAGATGGTCTATTATCTCGAGAAGCTCGATATCAACGAGGAGAAGGTCCGCCTGCGCCAGCACTGCAAGTACTTCATGGACACCATCGACGGCGAGCCGTATCCCGGCAAGAAGCTCGGATTCATCATCCAGGAGATGGGCCGCGAGATCAACACGACCGGAAGCAAAGCGAACCACGCCTCCATCCAGAAGTGCGTGGTCCGCATGAAAGACGAGCTCGAGAAGATCCGCGAGCAGAGCCTCAATATACTCTAATACACGTCGATACGGCCGATGTTCAGGCCCCAGCATCCATCCTGGATCACGGGGACCTGCTTGCCGTCAAGGTCGGTCCTGTATTCGAAATCCTTCACGAACGTATGTGAGTGGCCTCCGACGACGAGGTCGACTCCGCGTATGTCCTTGACCATGTCAAGGTCCTCGTCGTAGCCGACGTGCGACAGGACGATGACCATGTCGCATTTCTTCTCATTCCGCAGATAATCAGCCCATTTGTTGACGACTTCGGCATCCGCGCCAGCCCTCGGGATACGGCTGGCGGTCTCGTACGACACGACCTTGGTGATGTCGGTCAGCAGACCGATGATACCGATCTTGAGGCCTCCCCTGCGGATGACGGTGCAGGGCTGCACTCCCTTCTTGCCCATGTCGAACTGGCTGAAGTCGTAGTTGGCGCAGATCACAGGAGCCTTGATGTTCTTCACCCTGGCTCCAAGGTCCTCGACGCCGTTGTCGAACTCATGGTTGCCGAAAGTCAGGCAGTCGTACTTGAGGGCGTTGATCAGCGACACCTCGAGATTGCCTCCGAAGATGGTGAAGTAAGGCGAACCCTGGTCCCAGTCTCCGGCATGGAGCAGCAGGACCTTGTCCTTGCCGACGGCCTTGCGGAGGCTGTCGATGTAGGCGGCACGCTCGATGACGCCGCCGTGGCCGACCTCATCGCCGGTGCGCTCGGGATCGAGGTGGCTGTGCGTGTCATTGACGTGGATAATGACCAGGCGCTGAGCTGAAGCGCCGGCGATGACTGCCAGGAGGCAGACCAATGTAAGCAATAGTCTCTTCATGGCTAGTCCCTCCTTTCCCTTTCAGTCAGGTCGACGATGCGGCCGTCCTTTTCCTTCTCGATATACTTGCCGTCAGCCGCGAGGCCGCGGACGTAGTCCAGGATGACGTCGAAGACAAGAAGCTCCGTGGAGACGAGTCCGTCCATCTGGCGGCCTGCGAAGATGTCGTCTCCGCCGGTGACCAGGAAGTCGATGGACGCCACGGTGTAGTCGCGGTCATCGTCGATCGGCTCACCGCCCACCAGGGCATCGACGAGTTGACCGTCCTTGACGGTGACCTTGACGCCGCCCAGCACGGGCTCACGCCGCGCGTTGGCGGCCAGCAGGGCGCGCACCTCGGAACCCTTCATCGTGAAGTAGCTGAGATAGTTCTTGAACGGGAACATCGACATCAGGTCGTCCATCAGGACGTTGCCCTTGGGCATGTCGATGCGGATGCCGCCGTGGTTGAGCACGCCGACGTCGATCTTGCGGCCGGCCTCTTTCTCGGCGGCGGCCATCAGGATATCGACGGCCCAGTCGCCCAGGACGTTCTCGGCGCCGCCGCTCTCAAGGCCGGTCGGGCAGAAGCCGATGACCTCCTTGACGGTGGCCATGTCAGGCTGGGCGTCCAGCATGAGGCGGGCGGCCTTCGCGGTGGCAGAGCGGCCCTTGAAGACCCGCCCGTTGGGCGCGACGTAGGCGCGGCCCTTCATGCGGCCCATCGCCTCCGGCACATTGTCGGCCGAAGGGCAGGTCACCCCCGTGCGCGAAGCGTCCACAGGGATTGACTTCCATTTGAAGCCGAAGGCGCCCGCCGGCAGCACGGCCAGCGACGACGCCAGGAGCAGAATAACTAATTTTTTCATATAGCTAGCTTTGTTTCAGCCATTTCCAAAGGTCCTTCCACGAGGACTTCTTGCCGAACATCAGGATGCCGACCTTGTAGATCTTGGCGGAAGCCCAGGCACACACTATGAATGTCAGGATCAGGAGGCCCAGCGAAAGGGCGATCTCCCAGCCCGGCACACCGAACGGCAGGCGGGCTATCATGACGATAGGTGAAGTGAACGGGAACAACGAAGCCCAGAAAGCGATGGAACTGTCAGGAGCCTTGAACGCATAGAGGGCGATGATGTATCCGAGCATGAGAGGGACCGTCAGCGGTATCTGCAGCTGCTGCGTATCCTCGGCGTTCTCCACCGCGGAGCCGATGGCCGCGAAGAGCGAGGCGTAGAGCAGGTATCCGAAGAGGAAGAACACCAGGAAGATGATGATGATCTTGCCGATCGGGATGCTGTGGAACATGTCGAGCGCCATCGCCAAATCGTTGTCGGTGCCGGCGAGCTGGGTGAAGTCCACGGTGTCGAGCTGGTCGGGGCTGACGCCCAGCGACTGGGCCAGCTCGGCGGGATCGGCCTGCTCGATGAGCTTGTCCTTCATGATGCCGCCGGCCACTCCGATGATGACTCCGGACAGCAGGATCCACAGGAGGAACTGCGTCAGGGCGACCAGGGCGATGCCGATAATCTTGCCGAACATCAGTTCGGTGGACTTGACGGAAGACACGAGGACCTCCACCACACGGCTCTGCTTCTCCTCGATGACGGCGGACATCACCATGCTTCCGAACATGGTCACGAACATGAAGATGATGATACCCAGCACCATGGAGATGATGGAGTAGACGCCGGCCTCGGAGATCTTCTCCTTGCCGCTCTCATCCACGGTATACGAGTGCAGCTTGACGTCGGCCTTGACCTCCTTCATGATCTGGTCCAAGCCTTCGATGTCGTAAGAGGCTATACGATAGTCCTCCACGGCCTTGTCCAGGCGGTTGTTGATGTTCTGTGTCAGGTCCATGCCCAGGGGCTTGGTCGAGAACAGGTCGGGGTTGACGGTCTTGGCGACGGTATCCAGCGCCGGGATGTTCAGGAGTCCGTCGTAGCCGAGGTCGGCGAGACGGAGCTTGATGGAGTCGGCCTCCTGGCTGCCGCAATCGACGTATTTGATGGTCTCGGTGTCCTCCAGGTACGGCAGGACTATGCCGGAGCGGTCAACGACCGCGATGGTCTTGGTCTTCTCCTTGGTAGTCATCATGACCGCCATGACGCCGATCGTCAGGCCGGCCACTAGGATGGGCACGAGGAATGTGGTGATCAGGAAACTCTTCTTCTTGACCTTGTTGAGATACTCGCGCCTTATGATGATGCCTATGGTTTTCAGATTCATTTCGCGTCCTCCTCAGTTACAAGTTTGATGAAAATGTCGTTCATGCGGGGCATCAGCTCCTTGTAGGAGTTGATAGTCACGCCCTTGGCGATGAAGGCCTCGAGCGTGGAGTTGCCGTCCACCTCGCGGGGAAGGACCTCGGTGTGGCGGCCGTCGGCGTCCGTATAGACGAGCTCGACGTTGTTGTTGCCGTACTCGCGGCGGATGTGTTCCACTCCGCCGGTGATGACCAGGCGCGACTTGTTGATCAGGGCGATCTCGTCGCAGAGCTCCTCGACGGACTCCATGTTGTGGGTCGAGAGCACGATGGTCGCGCCCTCGTCGCGCAGGCGGAGGATCTCCTTGCGGATGAGGTCGGCGTTGACCGGGTCAAAGCCCGAGAAAGGCTCGTCGAGGATCAGCAGGCTGGGCTTGTGCACCACCGTGGTGATGAACTGGAGCTTCTGGGCCATGCCCTTGGAGAGCTCCTCGACTTTCTTGTCCCACCAGTCCTGGATGCCGAAGCGGATGAACCACTCCTTGAGGGCGGCACGCGCTTCACGCGCACTCATGCCCTTGAGCTGCGCCAGGTACATGGCCTGGTCGCCGACCTTCATCTTGCGGTAGAGGCCGCGCTCCTCGGGCATGTAGCCGATCTTCTCGACGTCACGCTGCGTGATGGGGACTCCCCTGAACAGGACTTCGCCCGCGTTGGGGATGGTGATACGGTTGATGATACGGATGAGGGTGGTCTTTCCCGCGCCGTTGGGGCCCAGCAGTCCGAAAATCTTACCCTCGGGGATGTCGATGGAGACGTGGTCGAGGGCCACCTTCTCACCGAAACTCTTGCAAACTTCCTTGCACTCAATCAATCCCATTGTTCGTTCTTTCTGTTTAGCGATGCAAAAATAATAAAAATATATTGAAAAACAACAAATAATTGAAGCTTTTCAAAAACTTGTCATACATTGAGTATCCTCGTGACCATCTCCACGAGGAGCGTGCCCTGGTCCATGTCGCCGCCGTCGCCGCCCTTGCCCTTGTAGTCGTACTCGTTCAGGATGGATATCACCTGCATGCACTTGGGCAGCGGATAGTTGCGGACCGCCACGTCGTAGTCGCGGTAGAAGTAGGGGTTGACGCCCGCCAGGGCATCGGCCTTCTCCTCCGGGGAAGGCCTGGGGCTGCGCTGCAGCAGGGCCCCGTAGCGGAGCACCTTGTAGAACTGCGAGAAGATCACGCTGACGGCCATGGGCATCGCGAAGCGCGCGGCGGAGCCGATGTGCGTAGCGATGCGCACCGCCTTGGCGGCGTTGCGGGCCGCCAGTTCACGGTTCAGCTCGAAGACGCTGAACTGGCGGCTGATGCCGACGTTCTTCTCGACGTCGGCTACCGTCACAGTGTCCACCCCCTCAGGGAGATTCTTGACCAGTTTGTCGGTCTCGACCACGATGGTGCTCAGCTCCGTGCCGGTGCTCTCCCCCATCAGGGAGGCCGCCTCCGGCGAGATGCTGAGCCCGCGGCTGCGGTAGTAGCGGACTATCCAGTCCGCGATCTCGTAGTCCCGCAGCGAGGGCGACTCGACGATGGCGCCGCCGCACTTCTGCACGCTCTTGTAGAGAGCCTTGCGCTTGTCGACGGCGGCCTTGTGCATCAGCACCACCAGCACCGTCGAGTCCAGCGGCTGCTGGCAGTAGTACTGCAGCGTCTCGATGTCCTTCATCAGCTGCGCCTCCTTCACCACGACGAGGATGCGGTCCGACATCATCGGATACTGCCTGGCGGCGGACACGACGTTGTCGGCCGTGGTGTCGGCCCCGTAGAATATGTACTCGTTGAAGTCCTTGAAGCCCTCCTCCACGCAGTTCTGCATGACGGCCTCGCAGACCAGGTCGGGATAGTACGGCTCGTCGCCCATCAGCAGATACACCGGCTTGAAAACGCCATTGCGGGCGTCTTCGGCTAGCTGCGAACACAGCGCGGGGATCTGTACGGAACTCTTGGCCATAGGTACACAAAGGTACAAAAAAAGGATGGTTTGACAACCATCCCCAATGATAAAAGTATGTAAGAACTATCCTTCGTAAAGCTTCTCCTTGAACCTGGTGAGCTTCTCCTTCATCGCATCGGCACACTCTGTGACGGCATCCTCGAAGGTCCTGGCGTTGCGCTCGATGATGAGCTCCTGTCCCGGTACATGGATCTGGATCCTGGCATTCTTGTTCTCAGGCTCCGGGAGCAGTGAAAGGATCACATCCACGGTATCCACACCCTCGTAAAACCTCTCCAGCTTTGAAACTTTCTTCTCGACGAAAGCGACCAGCTTCTGGTCGGCGTCGAATTTCAAGGATTTGATCTTGATCTCCATAATGAAATATGTTAAAGACCCCTTTCGGGGCGGTTAGTCCAGGCTAGCGATGGTAAATATACAAAAATCATGTCACAAAACGAAGAATCCTTCAAAAAGAAATGGCGAATGGTATCTTTTTTGAGTAACTTCGCATCCAAAAGGAGATTTTATCATGAAAGACAACAAGATCATCGCGGCCGTCATAGTCGGCCTCAGCCTCATCCTCTTCGGTTTCATCCTCAGGAGCGGCATCATCAGATTCATAGACAAGGACCGCCAGGTCACGGTCAAGGGACTCTCAGAGCGTGAGGTTCCGGCCAACAAGATCACCTGGAACCTTTCCACCTACGTCACGGGAGACGCCCTCCCCGCCCTCTACAACGAGATCCAGAAGACCAACCAGGTCGTGGTCGACTTCCTAAAGAGCAACGGACTCTCCGAGAGCGAGATATCCATCCTCCCGCCCGACGTTGACGACCGCATCTCCAACCGCTGGTCCAACGAATACATCCCGTTCAACTACAAGCTCACGACGCCCATCACCATCACCTCGTCCAACGTCGACCTGGTCAAGGCCATCGTCATGAAGCAGGGAGAGTTGCTGTCCAAGGGCATCGCCCTCGGCGGCAACAACTACATCAACTACGACTACACCGGATTCCAGGACCTCAAGCAGGAGATGATCGAGGAAGCCATCGCCAACGCCAAGACCACCGCCACCCAGTTCGTGGCCAACTACGGCAGTAAGCTCGGCAAGCTCATCACCGCCGACCAGGGCCAGTTCTCCATCTACAGCAAGGACGAGAACCCCTCCATCATGAAGGTCCGCGGCGTCGCCACCATCACCTACGCCATCGACAACTAGCCGCCCTCGCGGATCCCCCAGTTTGGGGCCCTCTCACGGTTGTACCGCCTGCGAAAGCCATACCACCCCTCGCGGATCCCACGGTGGCTTCCCGGCCCTCGCGGGATCTCCGCCCACGGAAGCCTGGCCCATCCCCAGCGAGGTTTTGCCCTCCCCGGCGGCCTTCCCCGCGATATCCCGGGGCCCTTGCCAGCCCAAAAAGCACGAAACCGCCAGTTTCGTGCTTTTTTCGTCCCCCGCCGAGCCATTTGAGCACAAAACGGGCGATTTTGTGCTCATTTCAGCCTTCCGGCAGCGATTCGAGCACAAAACGGGCGGTTCTGTGCTTCTCCACCGATACGGGGGGAGGATGAAATAGAGGGATTGGGCTCTTCTCGACCGGCCGGCCTGTATTGTCTGAACAAAACGGACGTTTTTGTTCAGTTTTCAGCCATTCATGGCGGTTTCTGAACAAAATGGGCGATTTTGTTCATTTTCAGGCAAAAAGAGGCGGTTTTTGAACAAAACGGGCGATTTTGTTCATTTTCAGGCAAAAAGAGGCGGTTTTTGAACAAAACGGGCGATTTTGTGCTTTCTTCCAGCCTTCGACAGTAGAGGTGAGCCATCATTGGGTGAGGGCTGAGAGGCGAGGCGGCGACAAGGAGTGAGGAGCCAGCGGGGCGAAGGTGAGGGCTGAGAGGTGAGGAGGAGGCTAGCGGTGGAGGACAAGAGTGACGGTGAGGCGGAGGCTAGCGGAGAATGGGCGAGGAGTGAGAGGCGAGGCGGAGGCTAGCGGTGGAGGAGATTGTATAGAGATTCCTTGAGCTTGAAGGGCATCAGCCTGATAAGAAGCCTTCTGAGTTGCGCTCCGGAGTAATGCGAAAGCATCCGGAGCGCACTTGGTTTGCGTCCGGCGACGGCGGAAAGCAGCCTCTCGCATTCGCGGAAATACATCCAGCTGTCGGTCTGCTTGGTGGTCCAGTGGAAGGTATACTTCCCGTTCTCGTACTCTTTGTCCAAGTCCTGCCAATAGAAACGGTAGTCCAGCGTGCCTGTACGGATGTCCATGTCCTTAATCTTAATGACATTGGGATAGAAGCAGAAAACATCCGGCCAGGGACTTACGGGATAGTACTTGTGGACGGCGCATGCAAGTGAGAACACCGTCTCGTCAGAAAGCCAGAAAGTGGAAACGTTGAAGTGAAAGTCCAAGTAGTGGTCGACTATGTACTTCACCGTCTCCAGGAAATCCGCCGGACAGTCCTTGCGCATATAATAGATGCCGCCCTGGCAGATGATCAGCTGCTCGATCCTGTCCTTGAACACTCCCGTATCCTCATAGGTCAGCCAAGCCTTCTTGGTGTCTAGGGGAAGCGCATCGCCCAGGAGCCCGAACGGCGGCGCGTCCCGGAAGACGTCCCACAGCCCGTTCAGGTCGGCGTACGCCAGGCTGTCGGCATCGATGAAGATGCATTCGTCGTAGGGCGCGAGCTCGATCATCTTGAGCTTGTCGGAGTAAGTCCGCGTAGGATTGGAAAAGATGACGACATCATCGAAATCCTTGGTCAGAGGGTTCTCCCTGTCGCAAACGATGGCGAAGGGCATGGGCTCACGCGTATGGAACTTGTAGGATACCAGCAGGTTATGGGCGAGGACGTAGAACTCGTCCTTGCCTGTCGCCATCGTGAAGAAACCTCTGGTCTTTCCTTCCATCTTCGATCTGCCTTCGATTTATGCAAATATAGCAACAATCAATGAAAAAGCCGAGGCTGATATCAGCCTCGGCTTTCGCTTTGCGGAGAGGGCGGGATTCGAACCCGCGAACCCCTTTGGGAGGTCACGCGCTTTCCAGACGCGCCTCTTCAGCCACTCGAGCACCTCTCCTTTGCGGTTTGCGGGTGCAAATATAAACAAAAATATGTTAACTTTGTAATCTTGTCAGGAAAATTGATATCAATCTGCCAAAAGTGCCCATGGAGATGATTTACGACCCGCTCAGACGCAAGGACGTGGCCCTCACGCCCGAAGAGCGGGTACGCCAGTGGTTCATCGAGCAGCTCCGCACCGCTGCGGGGGTGCCGCTCCACCAGATGATGAGCGAGGTGGCCCTGGAGTACGGCGCGCGCAAGAAATGGCGCGCCGACATAGTGGTCTACGGGCACGGCGGTACCCCCATGGCGGTCGTCGAGTGCAAACGCCCCGACGTCGAGATCACCAAGGAAGTCCTGGAGCAGGCACTGCGCTACAATGCAGTCCTGCAGGTCCCCTTCCTGTTCATGACCAACGGCCACCTGACCTATATCTGCCGGAAGACCGACGACGGATACGACTTCCTCGAAAAGGCTCCGGTCTACGAAGAAATGCTCGCCCAATGCCAACCATAACCACAGGATTCCTCGACAGGCCCATTTTCGCGATAGTCTCGGAAGTGGCCGCCAAACGAGGCGTAAGAGCCTTTGTCATCGGCGGTTACGTGCGTGACTGTTTCCTTGGACGCCCGTGCAACGACATCGACATCGTGGTCGAGGGCAGCGGCATTGATTTCGCCGAAGCCGTGGGCGAGGCGACGGGCAAGAGCGTTTCGTATTTCAAGAATTTCGGCACGGCCATGATGCGCTACCGCGGCGACGAAGTCGAGTTCGTGGGGGCCCGCAAGGAGTCCTACCGCCGCGAATCGCGCAAGCCCATCGTGGAGAACGGGACGCTCGAGGACGACCAGCTGCGGCGCGATTTCACCATCAACGCCATGGCCTTCAGCCTGCAGAAGGACAGCTTCGGCGAGCTCGTGGACCCCTTCGGGGGCATCCGGGACCTCGCCGCAGGCATCATCCGCACTCCCCTTGAGCCCGACACCACCTACTCCGACGATCCACTCCGCATGCTGCGGGCCATCCGCTTCGCGGCCAAGCTTTCCACGCCGGAGCAGGAGTTCCAGATTGTCCCCGAGTCGCTCGGGGCCATGAGGCGCATGAGCGACCGGCTCGCAATCCTTTCCAAGGAACGCATCGCCGAAGAGCTCAACAAGATGCTCGTCACGCCCCGGCCGTCGATCGCCTTCAGGCTGATGGACGAGACCGGGCTGCTGGAGCACGTGCTCCCGCAGCTCTCGGCCCTCAAGGGCGTCGAGACGATCGAGGGCCGGGGCCACAAGGAGAACTTCTCGCACACGCTCGCGGTGCTTGACAACGTCGCCGCGGCCGAGGCCGAAGGCATTGCCGCGGGACGGCTCCACGACTACGTGCCGGAGCTCGACGGCAACGGATTCGTGGAGAGCGTGCGGACCCAGCCGGACCTGTGGCTCCGCTGGGCCGCGCTCCTGCACGACATAGGCAAGCCTGCCTCCAAGCGCTACGAGCCCGGTGTCGGCTGGACCTTCCACGGGCACGAAGTCATTGGCGCCAAGATGGTCCCGAAGGTCTTCAAGGACCTGATGATGCCCCTCAACGAGAAGATGAAATACGTCCAGAAGCTCGTGCGCCTGCACCTGCGTCCGATAGCCCTCGTCGACGACGAGGTCACGGACTCGGCGGTGCGGCGCCTCCTCTTCGACGCCGGCAACGACATCGACGACCTGATGCTCCTGTGCAACGCCGACATCACCTCCAAGAACCCCGCGAAGGTGGCCCGCATCAAGCACAATTTCGAACTCGTCCAGCAGAAGATGGTCGAAGTCGAAGCCAAGGACTCCATCCGCAACTTCAAGAACCCCATCACCGGCGAGCACGTCATGGAAGTCTACGGCATCGGCCCGGGCAAAGCCATCGGCGTCCTGAAAGAATACGTCAAGGAAGCCATCCTCGACGGCGTCATCGAGAACGACTTCGAGGCGGCCGACCGCCTCATGCGCGAGAAGGCCGCGGAGATGGGGCTGACGCCGGCCGCGCCGGCAGGCCAGGCGCCGGCGTCTCTCTAGCTCATTGCCAATGAACCCCCTGATAGACAAATACATCCGCTATGTCGAGACCGTCCGGAGGTATTCCCCGCGGACGCGGGATATATACAGGGATGTGCTGACGGAGTACGCGGAGTTTTCGATAGAAGACCCGGAGTCTGCCGAAGCCCTGGCGGAAGCCATGAACCACACCGCGCTGCGCAACTACGAAGTCCATCTGATGGAGGAGCGCAAGCTCGGTACCAGGACGGTCAACCTCCACCTGTCGGTGCTGAGCGGATTCTGTAAATTCCTGATGACCCAAGGGCTCCTGAAGTCCAATCCTGTCAGGCTGGTGACCCGGCCCAAGACCGAGAAACGCCTGCCGGTATTCTACCGGGACGAGGCGATGGAGCAGTACATGGCCGACACGGATTTTGCGGTGTCGGAGGACAGCCTCGAGCTGCTGCGAGCGATGTGCGAGAGTGAGCGGGCCGGCGGCCAGCAGGCCGGCGCGTCCGCCGGCTCGCTCGCCCGGACACTCTACGAGCGCCGCCTCCGGAGGCTGGTCGTGTCGTTCCTCCACGGCACGGGCCTCCGGCGCGCAGAGCTCGCTTCGCTGGACGTCCAAAGCATTGACTTTGAACGCAATATGCTGAAGGTCAGGGGTAAAGGAGACAAGATGCGCGACGTGCCGCTGGTGCCGGCGCTCGTGCGGGAGACGGAGCGGTACCTGGAAGCCGCCGAAGTGTTCTTCAGCGGGAGGCCGGCGGCCGGAGATCCGCTCCTGCGGACTCCGTCCGGCCGCCGGCTCTATCCGGTCTACATAGACCGGGCGGTCAAGACCGAGCTCGGCGCCGTCCCCGACATCACCGGCCGCAAATCCCCCCACGTCCTACGCCACACCCTGGCCACCGAACTGCTCAACGACGGCTCCGACCTCAACTCCATCAAGGAGCTCCTCGGCCACTCCTCACTGGCGGCCACCCAGGTCTACACCCACAACTCCGTCGAGCGCCTCAAGGCCGTATACGAAAAAGCCCACCCCCGGGCCAAGGACACCTCAGACAAATAACCGACCATGCTAGGTAACATCCTCATTACCATATTCTTCCTGCTTGCCCCTGCGGGAGTCCTCCGGCTCTGCCGGCAGTACCCCGCCCTCGGCAAGGTCGGACCCGTCCTGATCCTCTATCTCATCGGCATACTGGTCGGCAATATCTTCCACCCTACCGGCATGGCCCAGATCCAGGAGATCCTCTCCAGCGCCATGGTCCCGCTGGCCATACCGCTGATGCTGTTCTCCTGCACCTTCCGCCGCAGCGGCACCCGCAGCCAGCTGCTGGCGCTCCTCTCCGGCATGTTCGCCGTCACCGTCGCCGTCATCGCCGGCTACCTCCTCTTCGGCCGCGGCCTCGAGGACGGCCCCAAGCTAGGCGGCATGCTCACCGGCGTCTACACCGGCGGCACCATCAATCTCGCCTCCCTCCAGGTCATGCTCGACGTCCCAGAGGAGACCTTCGTCCTCCTCAACTCCTTCGACATGGCGGTCAGCTTCCTGTACCTGACCTTCCTCCTCTCCTTCGGCATCCGCCTCTTCCGCCGCTGGCTCCCCACCGACCCCATCGGTCCTGACACCGAGCCCAGCGCTGAGTCCATCCAGCCCGGCGGGGCTGAAGAGCGCCCCTTCCAGGGGCTCTTCACCCGCCGGGGCCTCCGCGACGCCGGCGTCCTCCTGGCCGCCGACGCCGCCATCATCGGCGTCTCGGCCGGCCTCGGCCTCCTCGCCGGCGACGGCGCCTTCATGACCGTCCTTATCCTCTCCCTGACCACCCTCGGCATAGCGGCATCCTTCTGGAAGCCCCTCAAGCGGCGCCGCCACGGCTACGACATCGGCATGTACTTCATCTATGTCTTCTCCATCGTCGTCGCCTCCATGGCCGACCTCCGCAACCTCAGTGTCGGCGGCAGCATCGGCCTCCTCGGCTACCTCGCCTTCGTCGTCTTCGGCTCCCTCCTCCTCCAGGTCATCCTCGCCAGGCTCCTCCGCATCGACGCCGACACCATGACGGTCAGCTCCGTCGCCTATATCTGCTCCCCGCCCTTCGTCCCCATGATGGCGGCGGCCATGAACAACCGCCGCGTCCTTGCCGGCGGCCTCGCCGTGGGCGTCGTCGGCTACGCCGCCGGCAACTACCTCGGCTTCCTCATCGCCCACCTCCTCACCCTACTCTAGCCACCCCTATCCTTGCCTCGCACATAATTGGTTATCACACCAACAAAGTCAATTCCGACCAAGCGCACTTTCGGCATTTGGTGAAGGAAAACGCTCTTCATGCGACATTACAATGTCGCATCTGCCGCGTTTTTGCCCCTCAAAGGCCGATTTCGCGCTTGATACATATCGCCCAGCAGGGAAAAGCGCACGAAAACGGAGAAAACGTGCGCGGAAGCAGACGATCACGGGGAAAAGCGCACGAAAACGGAGAAAACGTGCGCCAGACAGGAGGAAACGAAAAAGGAGCTGCGAACGCAACTCCTCGAAAAGTCATTTAGACAAAAAGCATCCCGGAGGGCGCCTGGTCATTTGCGTTTGCCGTAGGTGAAGTGCCAGATCAAGGGGCCAAGGAAGTAGACGAAGCCTTCCAGGATACCGATGACCACGAGGCCCATCAGGGCCCACTTCCCCACCTCGGCGGCCAGGGAGCCCTCGATGACCCGGCCGAAGCAGAGGCCGATCACGGCGACCACCGCCGCCGCGATCACTGCCACCCAGACGGCCATTCGTTTCACGAACCCCCTTCGATCCATATCTTAAATGTAAACAATTGACAAATCCCGTAATCCGACTTAAACGCCAAGATGTACCGTGGTAGGTAATATACTGACAATCAGCTTGATGAGGTATCCCATTACCCCCTTCGGACAGGGGTAGTAGAATTAAGTAAAGCGGTAATAGTAAATGTGTTAGCTATCACTGGTGGTGGGTTTATTTTTATTCTTCTTAGCTTTCTTAGCCTTCTTTTTTTCCATCTTTCTTTCCTTCTTCTCCTCTTTCTTTTTCTTTTTCTCTTTACGACGCTCTTTCCTGGAGATTTGCAGTAATTCGGGAGAATCAGGATAAAAATCTATCTTTGAAATCCTCTCTTTAATCACCTCATCGTCATCAACCCCCTCTAGCTCAGAAATGACATATTTCAAGTAATAATTGGAATAGAGCCAATTAACGTATAACGACCATACAACAGGAAAGACAACCGCGAAAATAATAGATAACTTGGCAGATAGTTTGAGCCAGAAGCAAAACTGCATCCAAAAAGACCCATACCATGGAAGA
>ONNK01000024.1 GCA_900319185.1 uncultured Bacteroidales bacterium | reverse complement strand
TGTCCCGCTGGACAGGTCTTTTTGTGCTATGTGATGAGATACTAGAAGATCTCGTCGGTAGGCTCGCGATAGTCGTCGATGGTCGGGGCCGGGGCCTCGCGCTTGGGACCGAAGGTCCTGCGGGGACCGCGGTCACCACCGCGCTCCTGACGCTCGCCGCGGTCATTGCGCTCGGGCCTGTCGCCGCGCTCACGGCGGTCTCCGCCGTTGTGGCCGCGGTCTCCGTGGCCGTTGCCACGTCCGCCGCGGTCGCCGCCGCGCTCACCGCCGCGGCCGTTGCCGCCGCGCGGTCCGCGATCTCCGCGGCCCTTAGGCTCGACATAGCCTTCCGGCTTCTCGGTGAGGGCCCTCATGGAAAGCCTCATCTTGCCGGTCTTGGCATCGATCTCGAGAAGCTTGACATCGATCTCGTCACCGACCTTGAGGACGTCCTCGACGTTCTCGGTCTTGTTCCATGCGATCTCGGACACGTGGAGAAGGCCTTCCTTGCCTGGAAGGATCTCGACGAAAGCGCCGAACTCGAGGATGCTGACCACGCGGCCGTGATAGACCTGGCCCGGCTCCGGAACTGCGCAGATACCCTTGATCCACTCGAGAGCGGCATCCATGGCCTGCTTGTCGGTGCCGAAGATATCGACGATACCCTCGGTCTCGCCCTGTGCGCCACCTTCCTTCGGCTGCTCGTCGATGGTGATGGTGGTGCCGGTCTCCTTCTGGATCTTCTGGATGGTCTCGCCACCCTTGCCGATGACGGCGCCGATGAACTCGCTGGCGATGCGGATCTGGATGATGCGGGGCACGAACGGCTTGTAATCCTCGCGCGGCTCGCTGATGGTCTTCAGCATCTCGCCCATGATGTGCATACGTCCCTGACGGGCCTGCTCAAGAGCCTTCTCGAGCACGTCGTATGACAGACCGTCCACCTTGATGTCCATCTGGGTGGCGGTGATACCATCGGCGGTACCGGTGACCTTGAAGTCCATGTCACCGAGGTGATCCTCGTCACCGAGGATGTCGGTGAGGATGGCGTAGCGCTCGTTCGGACGCTCGGCGTCGGTGATGAGGCCCATGGCCACACCCGCGACGGGCTTCTTGATCTTCACACCTGCATCCATGAGGGCGAGGCAGCCGCCGCAGACGGAAGCCATGGAGGACGAACCGTTGGACTCGAGGATGTCGCTGACCACGCGGACTGCATAGGGATTCTCGGGAGCGAGCGGAACGACGGGCTTGAGGGCGCGCATGGCGAGGTTGCCGTGGCCGATCTCACGACGGCCGGGGGCGCGCATAGGCTTGGCTTCGCCGGTGGCGAAAGGAGGGAAGTTGTAGTGCAGGACGAACTGCTGGTCGCCCTGGATGAGGACTTCGTCAACCTCCTTCATGTCCATCTTGGTACCGAGGGTGACGGTAGCAAGGGACTGGGTCTCGCCGCGGGTGAAGATGGCGGAACCGTGGGCGCAAGGCAGATAGTCGACCTCGCACCAGATGGGACGGACCTGGTCGCAGACGCGGCCGTCCAGGCGGATGCCCTCGTCGAGGATCATGTTGCGCATGGCCTCTTTCTCGACGGCATGGTAATATCTCTCTACGAGCGGAGTCTTCTCCTCGAGCTCCTCCTCCGGGATGGTGGCCAGGAACTCGTCCTTGATGGCGGTGAAACCGTCCTCGCGCTCATGCTTGGGCTTCGCGGACTTGGCAAGGGCGTAGCACTTGTCATAGCAGAAAGCCTCGACGGCCTTCTTGAGCTCCTCATCCTCGACATCGTGGGGATAGTCGCGCTTGGTCTCGTTGCCGAGCTCGGCGATGAGCTCCTTCTGCACGCGGCAGTGGCGCTTGATCTCCTCGTGGGCGAACTTGATGGCCTCGAGCATGTCGTGCTCGCTGACCTCGTTCATCTCGCCCTCGACCATCATGATGTTCTCCTCGGTGGCGGCGACCATCAGTTCGAGGTCGCTGTCGGCCATCTGCGAGAAGCTGGGGTTGATGACGAACTCACCGTTGATACGGGCTACGCGGACTTCCGAGACGGGGCCGCCGAACGGCAGGTCGGAAGTGGCAAGGGCTGCGGATGCTGCCAGACCGGCCAGAGCGTCGGGCTGGGTGTCCTTGTCAGCGGAAATAAGGCTGAGATAGACGAAAACCTCGAGATGGAAATCGTCCGGCCACAGGGGCCTGATGGGACGGTCTACGAGACGTGCGATGAGGATCTCGTAGTCGGAGGGTTTGCTCTCGCGCTTCATGAAACCGCCGGGATACCTTCCCGCGGCGAAATACTTCTCACGGTAGTCTACCGTAAGGGGCATGAAATCGGTGCCCTCCTTGACTTCCTTGGCTGCGCAGACGGTGGCGAGGATCATTGTGCCTCCCATCTTCACGACAGCCGAACCGTCCGCCTGCTTGGCGAGTTTTCCGGTCTCGATCTCGATCACGCGGCCGTCCGCGAGCTCGATCTTTTTCGTGATAACGTTCATTACTGTTTTCTTTACGTCTTTATTACTGCAGGGAAGCGGACCGTCCGCGTCCCGGATTTTTCAAATAAAAAGGGGGAGGACTCCCTTTGGAATCCTTCCCCTTGGTTTTCCTATGCCGTTTATCGACGGAGACCGAGCTCCTTGATAATGCTTCTGTATCTCTCGATGTCGATCTTCTGGAGATAGTCCAGGATCTGACGTCTCTTACCGACGAGACGGAGAAGGGCGCGACGCGTGACAACGTCTTTCTTGTTCTTCTTCACGTGCTCGGTAAGGTGAGCGATACGGTAGGAAAATAAAGCAACCTGACTCTCCGGGGAGCCGGTGTCCTTATTGGACTTCCCGTACTTCGCGAAAATCTCTTGCTTCTTCTCAGGCATCAGATATTCAGCCATTGCGCAAAAAATTTTGGGGTTTGTAAATGTTATGTCATTCACTTTCGCTTTTTCGGCAAAAGTGGGGCAAAGGTATACAATTTTTCCGACATATCAATAGATTGTCAAATAAATATTTATATTTGTAAGTCCGGTTATGTGCGATTTTTATGAACGCTTCCGTGCAGTAATCGGATGGTATCCCCGTTATAGGATACGGAATCGCTATGAAAGAGTATGAAACGGACTAAACCCTGTCTTATTCCCCTGTTGTTCCTATCGCTGGCCTTTGTCCCTGCGGCAGCTCAGGAATATGCCGAGTCCGAGGCCTTCCAGAAGTCGGCTTCCGACAATTCCTTGCTGTTCAGGGCCCGTCAGGCATTGCGGTACAACATGTCGTATGACGGCACCTATTATTGGTATTCCCCCGATTTCGAGGTGGGAGGAGTGATGTACGACGGCAGGTGGTACGACGACGTCACCCTCAATGTCGACGCATTCGGCAAGCAGCTGGTCGCCATCCCTTCCCCCGGCCGTCCGGCGGTCGAGCTTGACCGCGACCACATAGACTTCTTCACGATGGGCGAAACGCGTTTCGTCAATCTCCGCAAAAAAGGCTACGATGTGCCCGTAGGCTTCTACGAAGTGGCGTACGAAGGCCCGTTCACCCTGTACCGGGTGGTGAACAAGAAGATCACGAGCGATTATTCCGGGGCCGGCATGACCGCAGGGTATGCCATAGACAGTTTTGATACCACCGAGAGCTATTATATCGAAAAGGACGGCAGCATCGCACCGGTCCGCAAGCGGAAGGCACGTCGTTTCCTCCTCAATCCTTCCGCAGGACGGGATCCTGGCACTTCCGCCCTCGCCTCCAAGAAGGCCGTGGCACTGAGCCCCGCCGTGTCGAAGACAGGGCCGGAACTCCGCATCCCTACGGTCGACATCCCTTCCGTCCCTCTTCCGGACCCCGCCGCCGGCGATTTCAAGATAGGTGACAAGACCGTATACGCCTCGCTGCCTCCGGGATTCTTCTCCGACGGGAAGGACAAGGCTGTGGACGACGAACTCCTCCGGCTCATCAACGCGGCAAACGAGATGGTCACCTTTGCCAACAAGGTATACCAGATAGGCCAGCCTGAGAATGCCAGGGGAGACTACGCCTATGTCAACGGCACTGTCCGCGACATCCTTTCGGGAGAGCCCATTACCGGAGTCGCCGTCTTCGACGACAAGACCGGCTCCTATACCATGACTGACAATGACGGCGGTTTCCGCATCAGGCTCCCCTTGGGGGACAATGTCCTTGGTTTCAGCGGGTATTCCCTCGAGGACCTTCATCTCAACGTCCATGTCGACAGTGACGGAGGTCTGGACGTGGTGATGAAGGAGAAGGTCACCTCCCTGAAGGGAGCCGTCGTATCGGCTGAGAGCATGGTCAACCACCGTGACTCCAGGATGGGTATAGAGCGTGTCCGCATCAATACCATCAACAAGATACCTTCGGCTTTCGGAGAGGCGGACGTCATCAAGGTCGTCCTGACCCTCCCCGGTGTCAAGAGTGTAGGTGAGGCGTCGAGCGGATTCAACGTGCGCGGAGGATCCTCAGACCAGAACCTCGTCCTCTTCAATGACGGCACCATCTACAATCCGAGCCATTTCTTCGGCATCTTCTCGGCTTTCAACACCGACGTCATCAACGACATCGAACTGTACAAGAGTTCCATCCCTGCCGAGTTCGGCGGCCGCATCTCGTCCGTGCTGGACGTCCGCGGCCGCGAGGGTAATGCCAAGAAGGTCCAGGGTTCGCTCGGCCTCGGCCTCCTGACCAGCCGTTTCCACATTGAAGGGCCTATCGTCGAAGACCGCACGACCTTCATCGTAGGCGGGCGCACCACTTATTCCAACTGGATATTCAACCTCATACCGGAGAACAGCGCGTACTCCGGCGGCAAGGCCTCCTTCAGCGACCTGAACGCTTCCGTCACGCACAGGGTCAATGCACGCAACACGCTGCAGGCGTATGCATACTGGTCCAGGGACGGATTCTCCTTCGCCAGGGACACTACTTTCCGCTATTCCAACATCAACGCATCGCTGAAATGGCGCCACACCATCTCCGAGCGTACCGGATTCACGGCTGTGACCGGCTACGACCGCTATTCCAATATCGTCGATGACAGTTTCAACGACGTCTCATCATACAGCCTGGCCACCGAGGTCGGGCAGGCGTTCCTGAAAGGCGGCTTCAAGACCGTCCTTGACGAGAAGCATACCCTTTCCTATGGCGCGAACGCCATCTACTACGACCTCAATCCCGGGCATATGTCCCCGCTGAGCAGTGTCTCGCTCGTCGATGAACGCTTCTTGCCGAGGGAAAGGGCTGTCGAGTCAGCACTGTATGTCAGCGATGGCTGGAAACCCGACGAGAAGCTTTCCGTAGACCTGGGCCTGCGTATTTCGGCATTCAACGCCTTCGCCCCGTCCAAGTTCTACTGGGCTCCTGAACTGCGTGCATCAGCCAAGTATTCATTCAGGGACAATCTGTCGGTGAAAGCAGGTTTCAATTCCATGAGCCAGTACATCCATCTGATTTCGAACACTTCTTCGGTGTCGCCGATGGATACCTGGCGCCTGGCCGGGGCCTCCATGCGCCCCCAGGAGGGCTGGCAGGCCGCGGCCGGCCTCTACTGGACCGTCCGTGACAACACCATAGACCTTTCGCTCGAGACCTACTACAAGCGTATCTCCCGCAGCCTCGACTACAAGTCCGGAGCCGTGCTGATCATGAATGAGAATCTCGCCGCTGATCTGGTAGAGACGTACGGCAAGGCTTATGGAGTTGAGCTTATGGCCAAGAAGACGCTTGGCAAGCTCAACGGATGGGTCTCTTACACGTATTCCCGCTCCCTGCTCAAGGAGATGGAGGACCGCGGGGTGGAGACCATAAACGGCGGCGCATGGTATCGTGCGCCTCACGACAAGCCTCACGACTTCAAGCTGGTGGGCAACTACAAGTTCACCCACCGCTACAGCCTGTCGGTCAACGTTGACTATTCCACAGGACGGCCGGTTACCATCCCGGTCGCCGTATACAACTATGGTGGCGGCATCCGCCTGGCATATTCTACAAGGAACGGCTACCGGATACCGGATTATTTCCGTATGGACATGGCGCTCAACATAGACCCCGGCCACTATCTCCGCAAGCTCACCCATATGTCTTTCACCCTCGGCGTGTATAACGTCACGGGCCGCAAAAACCCTTATTCGGTGTATTACAATACGTTGGGAGGGACCTCTGTCAAGGGATACATGGTCTCGGTGTTTGCTACACAAATACCCTATCTTACCCTCAACCTTAAATTCGGATGATGATGAAGAAGATCCATATCTGCGTTTTCGTTCTGGCCGTGCTCGTTGCACTGTCAGCGGTATCATGCATCTATCCGTTCACTCCTGAGGTCCAGGACGGATCCGGAGCGCTCGTGATCGAGGGTGATATACTTCTCGGTGACTATACCGATGTCACGGTTTCCTATACCGCTCCGGTCGATGCCCAGGCAGGAGCTTTCGATTCTCCAGCCTGCAAGGTCTGGGTCGAGGACGAGGCCGGGACGCATTATGAAGGAGTCACTAGTTTCGAACGGGAGGGATATTTCCGTATCGATACACGTAATGCATCCGCTGACAAGCGTTATCGACTGCATGTCGTCCGGCTTGACGACGGAAGGGAATATGTCTCCGGGTGGGGACAGAGTCCTGTCGTCCCGGAGATAGATTCGCTGTCCTACAACCTTGATTTCGAACGTTCCCGGCTGAATGTCGCCCTCAGCATGCATTCCCGCGGAGGAAGCTTCTTCAAGTGGAATTACGTGGAGAAATGGGAGTACCGTGCCGATTACAACGCCGAGCTCAAGTATATCCCGCCGAGTATCGGATGGTGGGGCGTCAACGGAGACGGTAACATCGAGGAGCAACCCTACTCTGAGAGGCCTTATTTATGCTATGACACCGCTACCTCGTCCGAGATCATGATCTTCTCCACGGAGCGTCAGACCGACGACCGTTTCGTAGACCTCGAGTTCCGTCCCATCCCTCGTGATGACCTGAGGATATCATACCGTTACCACATCGATGTCTACCTTGAGCCGCTTTCCGAGGATGCTTACCGTTACTGGGAGAATGTCAAGGCCAACTCCGAATACAACGGCAACCTTTTCGCCCCCAATCCCAGCGAGATGATCGGCAATATCCGTTGCGAACAGGACCCCGATGAGATGGTCATGGGGTACATAAGCGTTACGAGCCGGGCCCACAAGGCGCTTTTGATCCGTCATTCGGAATCAAGGTTCTACAAGGACAGCCATCCTTATGAGGAGCCGGTAGTAGTGAACAGGGGTGAATGGTATCAGTACTATAAGGACGGTTATCTTCCCTACTCGTATTATGAGGTACCCGGGGATGTCTCTCAGACATATTGGGCGCGTTCCCGGTGCGTTGACTGCCGCATAAAGGGAAGAGGTACTACCCAGCAGCCAGAAGACTGGCCCATTTGATCAGGACAAACATGAAAAGGATAGCATCGATACTTGTCATATTCGCTTGGACGGCGCTTGCATGCGCTGCCCAGGGACATCTCAGCGAGAGAGTGTATGTCTCGACGGACAGGGATGTTTACGTGTCCGGAGACGAACTCTTCCTCTCTGCATTCTGCGTGGACATGGAGACCGGGCTTCTGTCCGGATACAGCAAGACCGCCTATGTTGAAATAGTCTCTCCTTCCGGGCCTGTCCAGACTGCCAAGCTTGCGCTGGACAACGGCAGGGGAGGGGGAGCCATCCGGCTGTTGAATACCATCCCTACGGGCAATTACCAGCTTGTGGCTTATACTGCTCAGTGCTTCAACGAGGACGGATATGATTTCCTTGAAAATGCCAGGATATTGTCCATCATCAATCCTTTCACCACGGACCGCTCCGAATCGGGGGTAGCGATACTCTCCGACGAGGATTATGAGGCCCTGCAGGCTCCGGAGCAGCCGTCAGCCGGCTCGCTGCGCGTGAGCGCCTCCGGTGGCCGGCTGACCGTGACCAACGCTTCCGACAGGCCGGTGAGCGCAAGCGTCTCCATCTTCCATGATGACGGCATCGTGTCCCCGTCGTCTGCGACTCCCGCCACTTTCCTTGCCGGAGCCACTCGCGGGGATTCGTTCACTGCCAGGCGGGTGACGGATTATGAAGGTGAGGTCATCCGCGTCAGGGTACAGGATGCCACCGAGGAGGAGATGGAGCTTCTCAAAGGGTCGACCGTATTCTTCTCGGTGCCAGGGAGGTTTTCGGATTTCTATTCGGCTCCGATCGGTGACGACGGCATCGCCACGTTCTATACCCATAATGTTTACGGCAATACGGAGGCGGTCTTGGAGCTCGGGGACGGGTATGGCTCGAGCCATCTTGAGATTGTCTCTCCTTTTGCCGGCGTCCGTGCATCCGGTCTTGAGGCGCTCCCCCTGAGCGAAGGCCTGAAGGACAGGATCCTGTCCAGGAGCCTTGCCATGCAGATCCGCCAGGCATCCCGCTCCGACTCTCTCTATGCAGTTCTCGAAACCCCGCATGACATGTTGTTCGGAGCCGACTCGGTGGAATACAAACTTGACGACTATACCCGGTTCCCGTTGATGGAGGAGCTATTTATCGAGTTCATATCCGAGATTAGGACCAGGCGCATCGGAAAGCTCAGGACGGTCACCGTGAACGTCGCCGACACTTTCAAACCGGCAACGGATGCGCAGTTCCCGGCATTGGTCCTCCTTGACGGAGTCCCTGTGCCTGAGCACGAACGGATATACGAATACGACCCTCTTCTCGTCGAGAGGATCGTCATCTACCCCCATTCAGCCAATATCGGGTACCGCACTTATTCGGGAATCGTCAATTTCGTGACCTATAGGCACGACCTTCCTTCGTACCATTTCGGTGACAATACCAGGGTTCTGGATTTCCAGGGTGAGAGCTATCCGGTCGTTTCATACATGCCGGATTCCGTTTCAGGGGTGGCAGACATGCGGCAGACCGTGCTGTGGCATCCGCTCGTGGAGCTCGCTCCGGGCGAGACACGCGTGCTCGAATACTGCCTGCCGGCCTACCAGGGCCGCTTCGAAGCCGTAGTGGAAGGCTTCGATGCCGACGGTGCGCCGCAGTATGTGAGAACGTCCCTGCCTTAGGAAAGGATCAATAATACTCCAGATTGTACTTCGTGAGGATATCCATGTGCATGTAGTTGTCGCGCATGGGGATGCTCTTGTGCATGAGGATGTAGTTCGACAGGGCGGTCACTGCCTTGAAGGTCTGGTCTTCGATGTGCTCCGTTATGAGTATGGAGACGATGTCGTTACGGACCGCTTCGAGGTTTTTCTCAAGATTGTCGAAACCTATCACCCGGCGCCCCTCAACGGGATGGGCCGCCAGCCAGTCTGCGATCAGGTGTATTCGTGAGTTGAACATCACGACCAGTTTCATGTCGGGATGGTCTGCCGCAAAAGCATCCAGTGTACCCGGGATGCTTTCCGGCCTGTTGGGATCTATGAAGACCTGATGTATCCTGCACTCGGGGAAATGCTCGTCAAAGAAATCGCTGAAACCGGAGCGTCGCTCCATGGTAGGGTCCGAACGCCTGGTCTTGTCTCGTGTGATGCGGACGACCACCACGTCCCTCACCTCCTCACTGGCCAGTCTCTCGGTGAGCATCATGGCGCAAAGGCGGCCGCTCTTGTACATGGGCATGCCGTAATGGGCGAAGTACCCGGGATCCTCTAGCTTGGTGTCGACATAGGCGTATGGTATCCCGAGCTCTCTCAAGCGGGCTGAAAGCTCGAGGGTCTCATTCTTGAACAAAGGCTGCATTATGACTCCGGACGGATCCGAGGCGAGCATCTCCGTGGCTGCGGCACGGAACGCTTCCGGGTCATACTGGTCGTACAGGAATACCCGTGTGACGACGTTGAGGTTGGCTACCGACTCTCCGCCACGGAGAAAACCTTCATGCATCTTCTCCCAATACTCTCCTTTTGAGAATGCCGGAAGGAGGCAGGCGATCATGTATGCTTTCCTGGTGGCGAGCACGGAAGCGTATAGGTTGGGTCTGTACTGAAGCTCCTCTATGGCCTTCCTGACTTTCTCCGCGCTCTTCCTGGATACCTCGCCCCTGTTGTGTACCACGCGGTCTACAGTGCCCTTGGATACCCCGGCCTTCCTGGCCACGTCGATGATGGTGATTTTTCCGTTCTTGTCCATAGCTCTCAGAATAATCCAAAAGCAAATATAATACTTTTTCGCAAACTTTCCGTGAACGAGCACGGAAATTGCGAAAAAATACTTACATTTGTCTTCGGAAAACAAAAATGAACGATATGCCCAAGGTAATCACTTTCGGTGAGATCATGCTCAGGCTCTCCACTCCGGGGTACCTGAGGTTCTCGCAGGCAAGGCAGTTCGACGCCACTTTCGGTGGCGGCGAAGCCAATGTAGCCGTCTCCCTGGCCAACTTTGGGGTCGATGTGGGGTTCGTCACCCGCTTCCCTGACAACGATATAGCCCGCAGTTGCATCCGCGACCTCCGTTCGTACGGGGTCGATACCGGCAGTTGCATCACCGGCGGCGACCGCCTGGGGATCTATTTCCTCGAGACCGGCGCAGTGGCGCGGCCGAGCAAGGTCGTTTACGACCGCGCCGGCTCGTCCATCGCCACCATCGAGCCGGGCATGATAGACTGGGACAAGGTCCTGGAGGGAGCGGAGTGGTTCCACTGGACCGGTATTACGCCGGCCCTGAGCCAGGGCGCGGCGGATGTCTGCCTCGAGGCGGTCCGCGCCGCGAACCGTCTCGGCCTGACCGTCAGCTGCGACCTCAATTACCGCAAGAACCTCTGGAAGTATGGCAAGAAAGCCTCCGAGGTGATGCCCGCCCTCGTTGAGGGCTGCGACATCATCCTCGGCAACGAGGAGGATGCCGACAAGGTGTTCGGCATCAAGCCCGAAGGCTTCGACGTTACGGCCACGGCCGGCTCCATCGACCAGGGCCGCTTCCGCAGCGTTGCGGAGCAGCTTATGACCCGTTTCCCGCGTGCGAAAAAAGTCATCATCACGCTCCGTGGATCCATCAACGCCAACCACAATACCTGGGGTGGCGTACTGTTCGATGGCAGTACACTGTACGAGTCCCCGCGTTACGACATCACCCACATAGTCGACCGCGTAGGCGGCGGCGACTCCTTTATGGGCGGTCTCATTTACGGCTTGATGACATATAAGGGCGATGACCAGCGCGCGCTCAACTTCGCAGTGGCGGCGTCGTGCCTCAAGCATACCATTTTCGGAGACTTCAACCAGGTCACCGTCGCCGAGGTGGAGAACCTCATGAAGGGCGACGGCTCCGGCAGGGTATCACGATAACCTTAACACAACACTATATAATGGAACTAAAACTCAGGCAGGGGTGCAGGTACGCCCTTCTCGTCCCGACCAGCATGGGACTGCGCGTCACCCCAGAAAACGGACAGCCGGTACAGTGCAGTGACGTCCTTCACCTCTACGCCACCAGCGCCGAGACCAACGTCGCGAGTATCTCGTCGTATCTCGGCCTTCCCGTCAAGGTCCTCACGACCTTCGTCAAGGACAGTCCGTTCGCAGCGTTCATCAAGTCCAACCTCCGCTCCCGCGGTATGGACTTCGAAGGTCCGGAAGTGCCCCAGGGTGGCCCCTGGGGTTACCGGCACCAGATCAACATCGCCGACAGCGGCTACGGAGTGCGCGGACCGCGCGTATGGAACGACCGTGCCGGCGAGGTCGGACGCACGCTGAACGTCAAGGATTTCGACCTTGACCGCATCTTCGGCGTGGAAGGCGTGCAGATCGTGCATCTATCCGGCCTTATCGCGGCACTGAGCCCCGAGACGGGGCGTTTCTGCCTTGAGATCGCCAGGGCGGCCAAGCGCTACGGCACGCGCATCAGCTTCGACCTGAACTACCGCGCGTCCTTCTGGGCGGGCAGGGAGCAGGAGCTGCATGACATCTTCTCCGAGATCTGCTCGGTCGCCGACATCCTTATCGGCAACGAGGAGGATTTCCAGCTTTGCCTGGACATCGAAGGCCCTGAGGCCGGTGGCAAGGATGTCGCGGCCAAGATCGGCGGATTCAAGGAAATGATTGGCCGTGTGCGTGCACAGTACCCTGGGGCGCAGGTGTTCGCAACTACGTTGCGACAGGTCAACAACACCAATAGCCACAACTGGGGAGCTATTATGCTCGCCGGAGATGAATGGCACGTGGTTGAACCACGCGAAATCCATGTCCTGGACCGCATCGGCGGCGGCGACGGTTTCGTCGGAGGCCTGCTGTATGGTATCCTCCGTGGCTGGGAGAGCGAAAAGTGGATACAGTTTGGCTGGGCCACGGGCGCTCTCGCCACGACTTTCATGACAGACTACGTCCAGCCTGCCGACGAAGAGCAGGTCTGGAGCGCCTGGAAGGGCAATGCCCGCGTAAAGAGATAGCCTATGCTTTACTACGCGCGAGGATCCAGGCAGGACATTATCACGCCGGAGGAGGCCCGAGAGGCCCTCTGCGGCGTTTTCCGCGCCTTGGGGCCCAGGAAGCGCGTACTGGCCATACCGCCGGATTTCACCCGCTTCAACTCATACGCAGGTCCTTTGACGGAGATGGCGAACGACTTTTTTGGAGATGCCCTGACCGACGTGATGCCGGCGCTGGGTACGCATTCTCCCATGACTGACGCGCAGATCGGCACTATGTTCGGGAGTGTGCCGCGCAGCAAGTTCCGCGTCCATGACTGGCGCAACGACGTCGTGACAGTGGGGGAGGTCCCTGCAGGGTATGTCCGCGAGGTCTCTGAAGGACGCGTGGACTATCCTTGGCCCGCCCAGGTGAACAAGCTGCTGCTCGATCCCTCTTTCGACCTGATCCTTTCCATAGGCCAGGTCGTTCCGCACGAGGTCATCGGCATGGCCAACTATACCAAGAACATATTCGTGGGTGTCGGCGGAAGCGCCGGCATCAACCGCAGCCATTATCTCGGGGCGACCTACGGTATGGAACGCATCATGGGACGGGCCAAGAGCCCGGTTCGCGACGTGATGGAGTACGCCAGGATCCATTTCATCCCGCAATTGCCCATAGTTTACATACTTACGGTCATGGCGAAGGATCCCGATACCGGCAGCATGGCTATGAAAGGGCTTTTCGTAGGAGACGATTTCGAGTGCTTCCGCCTCGCGGCGGAGCTCTCACTGGAGACCAATTTCATCATGGTGGAGAAGCCGTTGCAGAAATGCATCGTCTGGCTGGACCCAGATGAGTTCAAGAGCACATGGCTGGGCAACAAAGCCATTTACCGTACCCGCATGGCGCTTGCGGACGGTGCGGAGCTGATAGTCCTCGCCCCCGGACTCAAGGAGTTCGGCGAGGATCCCGACATCGACGCTCTGATCCGCAAGTATGGCTACAAGGGCACGCCCCATACGCTGGAGGCCACGCGTGCAAACCGCGAACTGCAGGACAACCTCAGCGCTCCTGCGCATCTCATCCACGGCTCATCCGAAGATCGTTTCCGCATTACGTACTGTCCGGGTTCGGGCATGACGCGCGAGGAGATAGAGGGGGTTGGATTCGGCTACGCTCCTTTGGCAGAAATGATGAAAAAATACGACGTACCTTCCCTCAAGGACGGTTGGAATACCGTCGGGGGAGAGGATGTCTATTATATATCCAATCCGGCCCTGGGCCTCTGGGCCCATCCGGACAGGTTCAAGGACTGAGCTATGAAGATAGTCTGCGACAACAAGATACCGTTCATCCGCGGGGCTTTCGAACCCTACGCGGAGGTCGTGTACCTGCCCGGTGCGGAGACTACGCCAGATGTGGTGAAGGACGCTGACGCGATAGTCACCCGCACCCGTACCCGTTGCGATGCCTCCCTCCTGTCGGGATCGACGGTCCGGGCTATAGCCACGGCTACGATCGGGTTCGACCACATCGACACGGCATGGTGCGAAGCCAACGGGATTGCATGGAGCAATGCTCCCGGATGCAATTCCTGGTCGGTCAAGCAGTACATCTCGTCCGTCCTGGCCGTGCTCGCGCAGCGTCACGGCCTGCGGCTCGACGCCCTTACACTCGGAGTCGTGGGCGTCGGCAACGTCGGCTCCAAGGTCGCCGACGTGGGCCGCGCCTTCGGCATGAGGGTACTTCTCAACGACCCGCCCCGCGCCCGCGCCGAAGGGCCTGAGCCGTTCATCGATCTGGATACGCTCCTTGCGGAGAGCGACATCGTCACGGTACACGTGCCGCTGACGCGCGGCGGCGAGGATGCCACATGGCATCTGTTCGACGCCGTACGTCTGGCAGGCATGCGTCCTTCGCAGATACTCATCAACTCCTCCCGCGGTCCCGTCGTGGACAATGCCGCCTTGAAGGACGCGCTCGGGCATGGCGGACTCAAGGCCGCAGTGCTCGACGTCTGGGAGGGCGAGCCTGACATTGACAGGGATCTCCTCGACCTGCTGGACATTGCTACCCCGCATATCGCAGGATATAGCGCCGACGGCAAGGCCAACGGCACGACGATGAGCGTCCGTTATCTCGCCTCGCAGCTCGGGCTGCCCCTTGCGGACTGGACCGCCTCGGGCATCCCCGCGCCGGATCAAGCGCTTGAGTTTGCGGTCGATGCCTCAGGCAAGACCGTGCAGGAAGTCCTCGTCGAGGCGGTCCTGCACACATACGACGTGCGTCGCGACAGCGACGCCCTGCGCGCCGCGCCCGGCTCGTTCGAGCGCCTGCGCGGCGACTACTGGGTGCGGCGCGAGCCGTCAGCGTTCACGCTGACGCTCCTGCACGGCACCCCTGACACGGCCGCACGCCTTGGAATGTTAGGATTCAAAGTAAATACATCAATATGAAGGAATTATCGGATATTGGACTGATCGGTCTCGCCGTGATGGGCGAGAACCTTGTGCTGAACATGGAGAGCAAGGGCTTCCGTGTCAGCGTGTTCAACCGCACCGTCGAGAAGGTGGACAAGTTCATGGAAGGTCGCGGAAAGGGCCTGAACATTTACGGCGCCCATTCCCTTGAGGATTTCGTGGCGTCGCTGAAGGCTCCGCGCAAGGTCTTCCTCATGGTCAAGGCAGGCGCCGCCGTCGATGCCTTCATCGACAAGCTCATACCCGTGCTGTCGCCCGGTGACATCATCATCGACGGCGGCAATACCCATTTCCCTGACACCGCACGCCGTACCGAATATGTGGAGAGCAAGGGTCTCCTGTATATCGGCACGGGAGTGTCCGGCGGCGAGGAAGGAGCCCTGAAGGGCCCTTCGATGATGCCCGGAGGCTCTCCGGCAGCATGGCCTTATGTCAAGCCCATCTTCCAGGGCATCTGCGCCAAGGTCGCGGACGGCTCTCCCTGCTGCGACTGGGTAGGAGAAGGCGGTGCAGGACATTTCGTCAAGATGGTCCACAACGGCATCGAGTACGGAGACATCCAGCTCATCTGCGAGTGCTACCAGATCATGAAGGACATCCTCGGGATGACCAACGAGGAGATGCATGAGACCTTCGCCGAATGGAACAAGGGTGACCTTGATTCCTACCTCATCGAGATCACGAGGGATATCCTAGCCAAGAAGGACGAGGACGGCCGCTACGTGCTTGATTATATCCTGGATACTGCCGGCCAGAAAGGCACTGGCAAATGGACGGCGGTCTCAGCCCTCGACCAGGGCGTTCCGCTTACGCTCATCGGTGAGTCCGTCTTCGCACGCTGCCTCTCCGCCCAGAAGGAGGAGCGCGTTGCCGCCTCCGGCATCCTTCAGGGGCCCAAGCCGGCGAAGTTCGCCGGCGACCGCGCCGCTTTCCTCGAGGACCTGCGCAAGGCTCTCTTCGCCGCCAAGGTCGTATCCTATGCCCAGGGCTACGCGTTGATGCGCGCCGCCGCCAAGGAGTACGGCTGGAACCTCAACTACGGCGGTATCGCCCTGATGTGGCGCGGCGGCTGCATCATCCGCAGCGTGTTCCTCGGCCGTATCAAGGAGGCATTCGACAAGGATCCTGACATTGCCAACATCCTCCTGGACCCGTATTTCAGCGGCAAGCTCGCCGAAGCCCAGCAGGGCTGGCGCAATGTCCTCTGTACGGCCATCCAGAACGGTGTCCCTGCACCCTGCATGACCGCGGGACTTCAGTATTATGACGGCTACCGTTGCTCGCGCCTGCCTGCCAACATGCTGCAGGCTCAGCGCGATTTCTTCGGGGCCCATACCTACGAGCGTACCGACCGTCCGCGCGGGGAGTTCTTCCATACCAATTGGACCGGTCACGGAGGTGACACAGTTTCTTCAACCTATAATGCATAAGACAATGATGGAGATCGGCAAATATTCATTCGGAATCGGAGACCGCTTCGCGCACGAAGGGGTCAATCAACTCAAGGCCCTCATAGAGGCTGAGGAGCGTTTCGGCGTACATTTCGACCCGGTGTGGAACAAGTCCAACCGCGAACATCAGATAGTCGGCACCGAACCTGCCGAGACCCGCCGCGAGGCCGATGAGGCCGTGGCTGCGCTCGGCTACAAGGACAGGTATTTCGTCGACGCCGACCATATCAACCTGACCAACGTCGACCGTTTCATCGAGGCGTCCGACTTCTTCACGATCGACGTTGCCGACTATATCGGCAAGACCGGTACGATGGAGGAGCGTTTCCTACCGGCTATCAAGGAGGCTGGAAGGATCTACCGCCACATCGCAGAGTGCAAGGGAGCGGGCAATTTCGTCACCGAAGTCTCCATGGATGAGGTTGACGAGGCACAGACCCCGGAGGAGCTCAGGTACATCCTGAAGGAACTTGCAGCTGAGAATATCCCTCTCCAGACCATAGCGCCCAAGTTCACCGGCCGTTTCAACAAGGGAGTGGACTACCGCGGCGACCTCGCGCTTTTCGAGAAG
>ONNK01000007.1 GCA_900319185.1 uncultured Bacteroidales bacterium | reverse complement strand
GTACATCCGGCCGCCAGGAACAGTACCAGCGCGGCAGTGATCAGTAGGAACAGTCGTTTCATGCCGGAATATGCTTTCTTCGCAAAGATACAAAAAAATCCTATCTTTGCCTTGCATTTCCTCAAGGGTCATGCCAAAAGGGTCTTATGAAGAAAGTTTACATCGAGACATACGGCTGCCAGATGAACGTCAACGACACCGAGGTCGTCTTCTCCATCCTTGCAAAGGAAGGATACGAACGTACCACTGAGATCGGCGAGGCCGACGTCATCATGGCCAACACCTGCTCTGTCAGGGACAATGCCGAACAGAGGATCTGGGGCCGTATCGAGCAGTTCAACCTGCAGCGAAGGGACCGTCCCGTGGTCATCGGCATCCTCGGCTGCATGGCCGAACGCCTGAAGGACAAGCTCCTTGACACCCGCAAGGTCGACATCGTGGCCGGTCCTGATGCCTATCGCAGCCTTCCGAGGCTGCTGGAGGCGGTGTCCGACGGCCATCCGCAGATTGACGTGATGCTTTCCCGCGAGGAGACCTATGCCGACATCAACCCTGTCAGGATCGACTCCAACGGCGTTTCCGCCTTCATTTCCATAATGCGCGGCTGCAACAACGTCTGTTCCTACTGTGTGGTGCCTTATACCCGCGGCGCGGAGCGCAGCCGCGATCCCCGCACGATCGTGCGGGAGGCCTGCGACTGCTTCAGCCGCGGGTACCGCGAGGTCACCCTGCTAGGGCAGAACGTCGACTCATATCATTGGAACGGTGAAGACGGTGAGGTGACCTTCGCGCAGCTCCTGGAGAAGGTTGCCCTTATCAGCCCCGAACTCCGCGTGCGTTTCTCCACCTCCAACCCCCAGGATTTCTCCGACGAGGTCATCTATACGATGGCTGCGTACGACAATATCTGCAAGCATATCCATTTTCCCGTCCAGTCCGGCTCCAACCGTATGCTGGAGAAGATGCGCCGCCGCTATACCCGCGAGTGGTATCTTTCCAGGGTGAAGAAGATACGGAATGTCATCCCCGACTGCGGTCTAACGACCGACGTCATCGCGGGCTTCTGTACCGAGACTGAAGAGGACCACAAGCAGACGCTGAGCCTCTTCGAGGAGGTGGGTTACGACACCGCGTTCATGTTCTATTATTCCGAGCGCCCCGGCACCTTTGCTGCAAGGCACTGGCCGGACGACGTGGACATCGAGACCAAGACCCGCCGACTGAACGAGATCATCGCCCTCCAGAACCGCAAGAGCCTTGAGAGCTACCGCCGCGACATAGGGAAGCGTTTCAAGGTCCTGGTGGAGGGACCGTCAAAGAAAAACCCTTCCGAACTGTGCGGAAGGGCTTCCAATAACAAAATGTGCGTCTGGCCTGACACTGCCCACAAGGCGGGCGATTACGTGGAGGTCGAAGTGCTTGACTGCACTTCCGCTACGCTTCTCTGCAGGCTCGCTTAGCTTTACTCCTGTACGAAGGCGACTATCTCGCCCTTCGCCACGTCCTTTCCCTGCTTGGCGGTGACGGCTACGATGCGGCCGCTGACGGCGGGGAATATCTCCTCCATGCCATACCAAGTCTGGACATAGCCCATGGGCTTGGAGGCCTTGACGGCCGTGCCGGTGACGGGGGCCTTGGAGTCGTCCTGGACGTCTATCTCCCAGAGGACCTTGCCCTTGGCCGGAGCCTGTACGGGCGTGGCCTTCGGGTATTTCTCCATGTAGGCATTGACATCGAACTCGGGCATCTCAACGACGGGACGGGTGACGACCTTGGGTGCGCCGGCCTTCTCCTTCAGGGCCTCGAGGTCCTTGTAGAAGCGCTCCTTGGCGACTCCGGAACGGTAGTCGCGGTACTGGCGCTCGAACATTGCCATGTTCAGGAGCTCTTCGTCGTCCTCGCCGCAGTCCCAGCCTTCCTCCTTCATCATTTCGCGGAACTTGGGGAGTTCGTTGGGATACATGTCCTGAGGGTTGCCGGTATAGAACTCCATGCCCTTCTCCTTGGCGATCTCGATGATTTCCGGTGCCAGGGGGCCGGGCAGCTGTCCCATCTTGCCCAGGATCATGCCCCATGTGTCCTTGTCGATGGTGGAGAAGCGCGGCTTGTCGCTGGCGAGGTTGAAGAGGTTCATCAGAGCGGTATTCTTGACATACTGGCTGAACGGGGTCACGAGCGGCGGATATCCGAGCTTGGGCCATACGTACTCTACCTCGTTGAAAAGCTTGACCATCAAGGTATCGATGCTGCTGACGGGCTGCCCGTGGGCACGCTCTGCGGCATTGATGGCGTCCTTGAAGCCGAGCAGGTCGGCCATCATGGAACCCATCATGCCTCCCGGAAGGCCGCAGCCGACAAGGAGAGAGGTCATGAGGGAGTTGCTGGGGCTGATCCAGTATCCAAGGAAGTCGTCGATGAACGACTGGGTCAGCCGGCGTACCTCCATGTAGGCGTCCATGTTGATGTCCTTGACCAGGAATCCATCCTCCTTCATCATCTCGCGGATGGTGATGACGTCCGGGTGGACCTTGCCCCAGGCCAGTGGCTCCACGGCCACGTCGAGGTAGTCGGCGCCTGCGCGTGCGACCTCGAGCATCGAGGCCGGGGAGAATCCGGGGCCGGTATGTCCGTGGTACTGGACCTTGATGTGCGGGTATTTCTTCTTGATCTCGTATACGATTTTGCCGAGGACGGTAGGACGGCCGACGCCGGCCATGTCCTTGAGGCAGATTTCGTCCGTGCCGTACTCGACGAGCTTGTCCACGATACCCATGTAGTAGTCCACTGTGTGGACGGGGGAGTGGGTGATGGAAAGGGCGGCCTGCGAGATCATTCCGGCTTTCTTGGCGTACTCGACCGAAAGTTTGAGGTTGCGGTGGTCGTTCAGGCCGCAGAACGAACGGGCGATGTCGGTGCCCTGCTTCTTCTTGACCTTGAACATGAGCTCACGGACATCGGCCGGGACGGGATACATGCGGATGGCGTTGAGGCCGCGCTCCAGCATGTGGGTCTCGATGCCCACCTTGTGGAAAGGAGCGGTCCACTCGCGGACGGAGCGGTTGGGGTTCTCGCCGTAGAGCAGGTTGACCTGCTCGAAGGCGCCGCCGTTGGTCTCGACGCGGTCGAAACAGCCCATGTCGATGATGGCCGGGGCCACCTGTACGAGCTGGTCCACTCTCGGCTGGTACCTTCCGGAGGACTGCCACATGTCCCTGTATACGAGGGAGAATTTTATTTCACGTGCCATATTGGTTTATTTTAGGATCCTTAATGAGGCGTAATCATACAAATATAACAAAAAATTTTTACAATTGATTTTTTTCACTACCTTTGCAGTCCTAATACGGTGCGATTAGTTCAGTTGGTAGAGCACCAGATTGTGGTTCTGGGTGTCGTGGGTTCGAGCCCCACATCGCACCCCAACTGAAAAGATGACTGTCCCTTCGGAGGCAGTCATTTTCAGTTGGGGCGCGTAGCGCTTCCTTTTCATTGAGGGGCGTTCCCCTCAAACTCCCCCGTCGCTTCGCTCCGATGCCGAAATGGCACTCATTAAGCTTTCAGAAACTATCAATCACGCCAGCCCTATGGTAACACGCAGGTATCTAGGCCTCCGGCAGGAGGAACTAGGTGAAGTTTACGCTAGTCTGTTATTCTGATTGCATTTGTATGAACTATAGACGATTGCATCTGTTTTTGGCATACTTATTGGTCTATGCAGGTTCCGTAATCCCAAACACAAAACATTATGAAGTTACCTTTAAGGATTCTCTTTGCAGTCGCTGCACTTGCGGTGGTATCATTTAATTCTTCAGCCCAAACTTATAACTATCGTGAAAAAGGGTATAAGGGGAGTTTCTCCCTGACTGACCATTATGGAGTTTTTGTTGGTATAGAGACTTCGCACGGTTATATGTTTGACAGACACAACTATTTGGGTGTCGGTATCGGAGGATTTGTCTTTCCGAACTCGAGTCACCCTACCTTTGTGGATGCTTTCTTAGACTATCAGAATTATCTGAGGGATAAGTCAAGTACGCCAGTTCTCGGTATAAAAACAGGCTTTATGCATGGTTTTAACTACGACGAAAACGTAAATATCAAAATCCGCAACGCTGTTTTCGTAGAGCCAAACGTTGGTTGGAGCTGGGGCTTGAAGTCAGGAAAGGGATTGACACTTGGACTTGGTGCTACTATGATTATCCCGGTAGATGATTCAAGGGCGGATAAAAAGGTTCTTCCAATGCCCAAACTGTCCTTCAGTTTTGAGTTCTAAAAGTTTTTCCGTAAGGGAATCAGGGGTTCAGATATACTGGACCCCTATTTCGTTGTTTCGCCATTTTCAACCGCCTTATGATAACAGGAACCATTGATAGGTTAAGCATGAGCCTGTGCCGATAGGCACTCTACTCTATCCCTCATTTTTTTCATAGATACAAGCGCTTGGATTGCAGGGGTCCTGGTTTATTCTCCGCAGTTCCCAGAGGCGTTCCAAGTCCTCCAAGAAGGAGCTCGAGAAGACATAGTCTGACGACCCAACTGATAAAGAAGGCTGCAGAAATACTGCAGCCTTTCTTCGTTTGGGGAATGACTGGAAATACACTATCTTTACGCAGGGTTTTGTGGAAGGCGGAGTTATGAATGAGGATATTTGGAGAATTATCATGAAAAGACTTTTGGTTGTTGTCATATCGATAATTGCAGGGCTGACCCGGCTTTCCGCGCAGGAGGCGGGGACAGGCGTCATCGAGATCGGGGCGGGATGCAGTTTATACGGAATGCTTGGAGCAATTGGCGGCCCTTACAGGTTTCTCAGTCCGGGAGTCTTTACCGAATACCGATACGGAATCGCTGAGCGCTTCGACCTTGGCGCTCAGCTGAACTACAGGTTCGGGAATGGCGAATCGGAGTATTTCGGCCCCTCCACTCCCTGGAGGCTTCGGTATAACCAACTCAATCTGAAGGCTGTCGCGGACTTCAAGATGCGTCCCTCGCGGACAGTCCGCCCGTTTATAGGTGTGGCAGTCGGAGGCGGGGTGATGTCGGAGGAGCGTATCGGGGACCTTTCCGTCGTCAACTGGACTGTCCATCCCAAGGAAGAGTGGTATTTCGGGACCGTCGGGTGGAGGTTCGGCCTTCATATTAAACGCTTCCGTGTCGCAATCGAGACGGATCTCGCATACGACACGGAGCATTGGAACAGCGTGGCGACCGCCACGGCGCTGAACGTAGGATTCTCTTTCTGAGCTACTTGACGCGCTTGTATGTCTTGACGCGGCGGCCTTCGGTGTCGAAGGGGCTGCGTGCGGTCAGCAGGCCGCTTTCTGAATCATAGGTGAAGATCAGTCCCCAGAGGTAGTGCTCCCAGCCGCCGCCGGCCGCAGGTATGAACTGGTGGGTGACGTTCTCGCGGGTGAAGACGCGCTCGACCGCAGGGTCGTCCATGTCCTGCCATGTCCCGACAAGGGGACTGGAGACAAGGGCTTCGGTATAGGCAGCGCTGACCGTACCGGCGTCGACCTTCTCCATGGAAACGGTGATACTGCGCTCCTTCCTGTCGCTCTCGTTGAAGTGCGACAGGGTCTTGTCCTTGCGGTTGATGAACAGGTAGGTATCCTCGCCGTACCTGCCTACGAACTCGAGGAGCTTCTCGTCAGGGCCGACACCGAACATGTCCTCGTCCATCTCGTTGTAGGCATAGTTGGTCTCGGGGATGGCCGCTACCGGGATGTCTGGGAGGCTCCTGTCCTTGATGCGGATCTGGTACTTGTCTATGGAAATGTAGAAATCATACATGTCAGCGTCATCGTCCGGTACGGACTCCTTGACATGCCATGTACCGTATGCCCAGGTATATCCGCTGGTGAGGATACCGGAATGGCTGAGGTTGACCGTCTGTGCGCCGGCCGTCAGGGAACCGAGTAGCATGGCTCCCAAGATAATGAGATGTCTGGCTTTCATGTCTGTATGTGCTATCTCTCGCGCCGGTTGAGCTGGCGCACGATGCGGCGGATGACGACGTCGATGGACTGGTCGGGCTCGATGATGTTGTAGTCCTCCCAGAAATTGTCATCGGCGAACGCGCTGACCTGGTCGGAGAGTATGTCCTTGAACTTGACCCTGTCAGCAGGATCGATGGCGATGCCTCCCTCCTTGTGGTCGGTCACGGCCATCTCGGCGGTCACGGTGAAATTGGACCGGAACAGCGAGTGCTGCTTGCGTGCGTTGAATCCGAGATCCACGCGGCAATAGTCATAATACCATTTGTCGTCGACGCAGCGATAGCTGACGACATAGTCGGCGCGGTTCACGGTGAACCTCATGCCTTGGGAACGCTTGACTATGAAGATTCGCGCCGCATCTTCGGCCCTGCCCTCGAAATCGAGCGAGAACTCCACGCGGCCGATGGCCATGCTCTCGGTCTCGATATAGACAGTGCCCTTGAAAAGGATGCCGTCCTCGCGGTTGAGAGGCGTGAAACTGACGGCGTAGAATGAACGGCCGTCGTATATCGCCGTACCCGTGAGCTCGAATGAATACATGGTCATCATCTCGTCAATGCTCAATCCTACGAAGGGATTCTTGACCATGTCGATGTTCAACGCTGTATTGATGCCGCCCTGGAGCTTGATGAGCAGGGTATCCGAACTGTCATAGTTCAGGCTGCCGCGTCCCTTGTATATGCCTACCCTGTCCGGGGCGATGCCGACATACGGGGCCTTGTCGATGTCGATGACGGCTTCGTTGAGCACCAGGTATTTGGCCGTGCCCTTGCGTATCATTTCGCGGTAGAAGGCGGTCATGCCCACCCTCTCGGTCGGGTAGTTGTCGCGGATCTTGTAGAATGCAGCGCGGAAGATGGCCTGTCCGTCCATCGCACTGATGCGGGCCGGATCGAGCTGGATGGTCATGGGTGCCAGCAGGATGACGAGGGGTTTTTCCTGGGTGCTTCCGGCGAACTCGGCGACGGTGAGGTTGCGGGTGAGGAAACCCAGGTGGCTGATGACGATCTTGGCGTCAGCCGGAGTGTCTTCGGGAATCTTGAGCGAGAAGACGCCGTCAGCATTGGAGACGTTGCTGATCTTGCTTCCGGATAGACTGACGGAAGTGAAGAACAGCGATTCGGAATTGGAGCTGTCCAGGACGTGCCCGTGCAGGGTGATCACGCCTGTTTCCTGGCCTGCTGCCGAGAGGGCCAGGAACATGGCGGCGACAGCCGCTACGAAAGTCTTGATACAGGTTTTCATTTTGTTCAATTTCAGGTGCGGCCCTTGGGCCTATTCGACTTTGAGGTTACCGGATTGGGTGGCCTTCTCACGGGTGATGGACGCGCCATCCTCGATATACCAGTCCCATTCCAGGTGAACGATGGGGGAACTCCCGCCGACCGGCATGACGCCGTTGAGCGGGAATGAAGCGTAAACGCCGGCCAGGACGAGATAATTCAGATCCTGCTCAGGGTTTTCGGGGCTCTCTCCGTACGCATTGTGGCGCATGGTGAGATATAGTGTGTCGGAATTGCTCTTGATGTCGTCGAACAGGACATTTATGCTGTGGGCGGTGTCGGAGTTCCTCTTCATGGTGACGTAGAGGAACGAATTGAGGTAGCCTCCGGAGACCCAGGCCTGGGCGACCCTGATCCCGTCGGTCCCTAACGTGTCGACGGGGGTGAAGGAGGCGATGACGGGCTCCTTGCACAGGGCTGACCTGAAGTCTATCAGGCGGATGTTGTATTCGTTGGTCTTGCCGGGAACCTCCGACGTGACATCACAACTGATCATGACGCGCTTGACCGAGTCGGGGATATTGGCGCCGCTGTCGTTCTCCGTGATGTTGTATATGGCGCCTGCATCGGTCTGAAGCCTGTCGAAACCGATCCTGGTGCACATGCCTGTGTCAGTATAGAGGTATTCCCTGTCAGGCAGGCAGGAAATGAGGGACATAGCCACGAAAAGGGCTGAAATGACTTTTGGTACGAACGCTTTCATCTTGTGACTGAACTCTTTTTGACTGTTGGATGGCAGATTATCTGGATGTCGACCCCGTCCACCTTGTATCCCCTGTACCGCTTGCTCCTGATACGTGACTCGACCATCTCCAAGATCTCTTCGTCCATGACGTCCTTGAACTCGTTGTTGACGGTGTCGTACAGGTGGACGTGCTTGAAATTGTTGACGTCGAAATACATCTTGTTGTTGGAACTGAAACGGTGCGTATACACGCCGAGCAGGGACATCTGTGTCAGGATGTTGTACACCGAGGCCACGGTCACGCGCGTGCCGCCGTGATCCGCGAGCCACTCGCGGACCTGGTCGGCGCTGGCATGCCCGAGGCTCAGCATCGCCTCGTGCACGGCCAGGCGCTGGGGCGTGGCCTTGAGCGAGTAGCGCTTCAGGACTGACTTGAAACGGTCCATAGCGGATGTGTCTCTCGTCTGTGCAGTCATAATCCGGACAATCTGTCTTACAAAGTTAAATAAAAAAAGATTAAATGCTTATATTTGCAGTTCATAAAACTGGAATATGGAGAGAATCAGGCTTTTGATCATAGGAGGAGGTCCCGCAGGATACACTGCGGCCATCTACGCTTCGCGTGCAGCCCTTGCACCCGTGCTCTACGAAGGCATGGAGCCCGGAGGGCAGCTCACCACGACCACCGTCGTGGAGAATTATCCGGGTTTCCCGGAGGGCGTTGATGCCAACAAACTCATGGGTGACATGCGCGCCCAGGCCGTCCGCCTCGGAGCGGACATCAGGCGCGGCACCGTCGTCAAGGCTGACCTTTCATCCAGGCCTTTCCGCTTCACCCTCGACGGGGGAGAGGAGCTCGAGGCCGAGTCCGTCATTATAGCCACCGGCGCGGCGGCCAAGTATCTCGGCCTGCCGTCGGAACGCAAGTTCCGCGGCATGGGCGTCTCAGCCTGCGCCACCTGCGACGGCTTCTTCTACCGGAAGAAGGACGTCGCCGTGGTGGGTGGCGGCGACACCGCCTGCGAGGAGGCTACCTACCTCGCCGGCCTTTGCCGCAAGGTCTACATAATCGTGCGCAGGGATGTCCTCCGCGCCTCCAAGGCCATGCAGCAGAAGGTTGCGGCCACTCCCAACATCGAAGTACTGTGGAATTGCAATACCCAGGAGGTCCTCGGTGACGATTTCGGCGTCACCGGAGCCAGGCTCCTCAGGAAAGATGGTACTGTTTTTGATATCAGCATCGACGGCTTCTTCCTGGCGATCGGACACCATCCCAACTCCGACCTGTTCAAGGAATGGCTTGAGACCGACTCCCTCGGTTACATCGTTACGGACGGGAAATCCTCCCGTACCAGTGTCGAAGGCGTTTTCGCCGCGGGAGACGTACAGGACCCCACGTACCGCCAGGCGGTCAATGCTGCAGCCTCGGGATGCCGGGCCGCGCTGGACGCCGAGAAATTTTTATTGGGAATTTAATTGAGCATGATGAAGAATACCAAGCTTATCGCAGCGTTCGTCATCGGCCTGCTTGCTGCTGTCGGCTGCAAGTCCGAGTATGAGCTGCTTCTGGAGGGTAATGACGTTGACGCCAAGTACGCCGCCGCTTTCGATTATTTCAACCAGGGCAAGTACCAGAGGGCATCTCAGCTTTTCGAGTCGCTTTCTCCCCTGACGAACGGCACCGAACGCGCCGATACCGTGCAGTATTACTGGGGCCTCAGCAACTATCGCTACCGCGATTACTATACCGCTGAGACCAATTTTACCAATTTCATCGCCACCTATCCCCTCAGCCCGTTCGCGGCGGATGCGGGATTCTTCCGCATCGACTGCCTCTACAGGCAGACCCTGCGCTATGAGTTGGACCAGAAGCCTACGCGCAACGCCCTTTCCGCGATCTCCCGATACCTCGTCGAGAATCCCGACAGCCCTTACCGCCCCCTCTGCGAGAACATGACGGCCGAGTTGAACGGACGACTGGACCGCAAAGCCTATGAAAATGCCCGCCTTTACTACAAGATGGAGGATTACCAGGCAGCGTCCGTAGCTCTCAAGAATGTCCTGAAGGACAATGCCGACAACATCTACAGGGAGGATGTCCTGTACTACATCGCCATGTCTTCCTATAAGTACGCTTCCATGAGCGTGCAGAACAAACAGAAGGAGCGTTATCTCGTCTTCGTCGACGACTATCTCAATTTCGTCGGGGAGTACCCGGAGTCGGATTATCGCAGCGAGCTTGACGGTCTGTACAAGCGTGCCCAGCGCATCCTCGGACGCAACACAGCCATTCCCGGCGTGGAGCTTGACGATGAGGAGCAGGAAGGCGGGAATGAAAAATAATGAAACTTTCCGCGGAGACCGCGGAGTATTCAAGATGTAAGAGAATAGAAAAAGATATGGAAAAGACAAAGAAAGTCCCTACAAACACCATTACGCGCGACGTCAAGGAACTGGCCGCTCCGACCGGCAACATCTACGAGTCGGTGGTGATTCTGTACAAGCGTGCCAACCAGATCGCGCTGGCCGAGAAGAAGGAGTTGAACAAGAAGCTCGAGGATTTCAAGAACGAGCGTGACACCATGGAGGAAGTCTTCGAGAACAAGGAGCAGATCGAGATATCCAAATACTACGAAAGGCAGCCCAAACCCGACCTCGTGGCCATCTCCGAGTTCGAGAACGACGAGCTCTTCTACAGAAAGGCCAAGCAGGAGGATTAATCCTTATGCTCAAGGCCTTAAGCGTCAGGAATTACGTATTGATAGACTCTCTGGAGATTGATTTCCCGGAGGGTCTGATCATTATTACGGGGCAGACCGGAGCTGGAAAGTCCATCATCCTGGGAGCCCTGTCGCTCCTGATGGGGGCCAAGGCTGACGCTGAAGCCATTGCCGGAGGGGCTGAAACATGCTCCGTGGAAGCCGAGTTCGAAACGGTCGGCGATCCGGAACTTCTCAGCTTGCTGGAGGAGAACGACCTGGGGGAAGGCGGAAGCCTGATCCTGCGCAGGGTGGTTAGCCGCTCCGGACGGTCGAGGGCCTTCGTGAACGACTGCCCGGTAAACCTTCCATTGCTGACCGCGATTTCCTCCCGCCTTGTAGACATACATTCCCAGCATCAGAACCTACTGCTTGCCGACCGCCGTTTCCAGCTATCCGCGCTTGACCTGTATGCAGGTGACGGGGAGTTGCTCGAGAGTTGCAGTAAGGCGCATTCCGACCTTGTCGGGCTCCGTTCGGAGCTCTCGGAGGTGTCCGGGCGCCTCGCAAGTCTCAACGCCGAGCGCGACTACAATGAAGCTGTCTTCCACCGCCTTGACGGCGCTTCGCTCAGGGACGGAGAGCTCGAGGAGCTCGAAGCCGAGCAGGAACGCCTGGCCAATGCGGAGGACATCAAGGAGAATCTCTGCGCCCTCGAACAGTTCTTCTCTCCGGGGGATGACATGCCTTCTCCCGATGCGGGACTGCGCAATTGCGTCCAGATCCTTTCGCGCCTGTCGCGTTTCCTGCCGGAGACGGGACCGCTCCAGGAGAGGCTTGCCTCTGCGCGCATCGAGGTCGCTGACATCGCCGGGGAGATATCCACGCTCAATTCTCATTTTGATGTATCCATGGACCGCCTCCAGGCGGTTGAGGAGCGTCTTTCGACCCTATATGGACTGCTCAAGACTTATTCCTGCAGGACTGTAGCCGAGCTGATAGCATTGAAGGACAAGTATTCCGAGGCGCTTTTCGACAGCGACTCGCTGGAGTTGCGCAAGGAAGCGCTGGAGAAGGAGGTGGCGGCGGCCGCGGCGCGCCTTGACGGCGTGTCGGCGAAGCTCCACGCCGCCCGGCAGCGCGCCGCCGGCCCATTCTCCGAGGCCGTCATGGACTCGCTCCGTTTCCTGGAGCTGGAGCGCGCCGTCTTTTCTGTGGATTTCTCCGAAGTCCCAGCGGGCCCTTCCGGGACAGACTCCGTGCGTTTCCTCTTTTCCGCCGACGGCCGCGCTCCAGCCGAGCTCTCCAAATGCGCTTCCGGCGGCGAACTCTCACGCATCATGCTGAGTCTCAAGGCCATGATGGCCCGTTACACCGAGATGCCCACGCTGTTCTTCGACGAGATCGACTCCGGAGTGTCCGGCAGCGCCGCCGACCGCATGGGCTCCATGATCTGTGACATGGGCCGCCACATGCAGGTGTTCGCCATCACACATCTTCCCCAGGTGGCGGCCAAGGGCGACGCCCACTACCTTGTCTCCAAGTCAGGGGATGCTGCCGGCAGGACGGTGTCATCCATCACCCGCCTCGATGCGGAAGGACGCGTCATGGAGGTTGCACGGATGCTCAGCGGCACGGTTGTCACCGATGCCGCCGTCGCAAATGCAAGGGCGCTGCTCGAGCCCTAGTTCACAAGTCTGATACTGTAATCCTGGCCGTAGACGATGCGTCTGACGGCTTTGTTGACGTGTCCTCCGCGGCGGTCGAAACTGAAATTGGACTGCAGTCCGCGCATGTCCTCCTCGTCGAGCTTGTCCGGCCAGCGGCGTCCGTACTTGGAGCACATCTTGATGAAGTTGTATGCGGTGTCGTAGCCCTGGAAGGCGAACGGTCCCGGTTCGGCATTGAACAGCGCCCTGTATCTCATGAGGAAACGCTGCACGGCGGGGGAGTCGTAATCCACGAAATATGAGATGGATACGTGGAGGTTGGCATTGTGAAGATACTCGACCTCGATCGTGTCGAAGGAGCGGATCTTGGAAATGCTGTAGAGCACTACGTTGTCCCTGCGGTTGTTCCTGAGGGCCAGGCGGTTGGCGTTACGCACTACGTCATTGACGAAGGCTTCGCTCTCGGACGCTACGATGAGGCGGATGCTGCGTCCGGAGCCGGGGCTCTCGATGCTGTTGGACAGGTTGCGTCCTTCGAGAGGTCCGTAGGTGATGGTGCTGTACTGAAGCCCGGACTCCTGCATCTTTTCGACGATGACGTTTGCCGCGGCCGTCCTGGTGGCGTTCTTCTCAACGAGCAGAACTATACGGTCGCCTGGACGGTATTCTTCGGCCAGCCATTCCACGAGGTCCTCGCTCTGGTTCTCGGCGGAGCTGGGAGCCTGGATGAGGTTGCCGTAGGCCCGGGCGAGTTCGACGGCCTTGGGCTCGAGGGGCGAGACTATAGGGGTCCCAGAAGGACTGACCTTGAGCGTCGCGGAAAGGTCTGCGGTGGAGATGGGCCCGATGACCACATCGCACGATCCGAGTTTCTCGGCCGTGACGGGGATGTTGCCACCGACTGCGTCATAGACGCTGAGGTCGACGTTGATGCCTTCTGCCTTGAGGTCGCGGGCGGCCATCAGGACGCCGCTGTAGAACTCGAGGTTATTCTCGTTGGGTGACTTGGTGGCGTTGAAAGGCATGATCAGGGCGGCGGTGATGTCTTTCTTGCCGCTGTAGAGGAACTCCTCCGCCTTCTCGGATATGGCTTCGCCTATGGTCTCGAAGATGTTCTTGGACTTTTCTCCGCCGTCCTCCTCAGCCTTGGCGGCCTCCTCTTCGAAAACTACAGGGATATCCTCCGTTATTTCCGTGCCCGCGGGCGGAATGCGCAGTTTCTGCTTGCGGGACAGCTGGGGCGAGGTCATGCCGTTGGCCTTCATGATGGCTTCCTTGCTGACGCCGTATTTCTTGGCGATGGAGTCAAGGTCCTCGTACCACTTGACGGTGTGGATGATATACTCGCCTGGCTGTGCGGCCGGGGCTGATACGACGGTGGCCTGTGCCTTCTGGGCCGGAGCGGGGGCTTCGGCGCCGGGGGCATTCTCCACGTACGGGATATGCAGAATCTGGTAGGTCTTCAGGCCTTCAGTCTCAAGCTTGAGGGTGGGATTGGCGTCGTAAATGTCCTGTATGGTCACGCCGTAAGCCTTGGCGATCGAGAATAGCGTCTGGCGCTCCAGCACTACGTGCGAGTAGTACAGCTTACCGTTCTCCCTGACCTTGTCCTTGGAGATGGTCACCGGAGTGGCCTTGTATTCGGTGTCCTGGGCATGCAGGGGAACCGCTCCGAGGAGCAGGGCCGCCGCAAGGCAGATCATGACAAGCTTTTTCATAACTTCGTCCTGTTTAACGATCCTGCAAAGTCCGTGAGGTCTTCGGCGAACTTTGCCCAGCTCAGGCGCTTTTTCTCCTCCCGGATGTGCTCGATGCAATACTTCCGGATGGCGCCGTTGCTGAAATAACTCTCGATCTCCCGGCGTATGGCCTCGGGAGTGACTTCCTCGGCTACAATACCCGTGCCCCGCTCGCCAATGGTCTCGGTGAGACCGCCGACGGCTGTGACAATCATGGGTACTTCGAAATGGTACGAAACGGAACTGATGCCGCTCTGGGTGGCACTCCGGTACGGGAGCACCGTGACATCGGCCGCCGAGAAGTATTTCTTGACCTCGGAGTCCTTGATGTATTGGGGGAAAACCTTGATCCTGTCCTTGCCTGGACTCGCATCGATGAGCTCCTGATAAGGAGCGAACGAGCCGTATGGTTCTCCGGCGATGATGAGCTGGTAGTCATCCCCGAGCCCGTCGAAGGCCTTGAGAAGGATGTCGAGTCCCTTGTATTTCCGTATAAGGCCGAAGAAAAGGAGGTTCTTCTTGCCTGGCTCCAGTCCCAGCGCCTTCTCAGCTTCCTCGCGCGGGATGCGCTCCCCGAAATGTGAATAGAGGGGATGGGGCATGATGGTGTGGGGCTTGCCTGTGCCGAAGGACTGGAGGTCCCCGTCGACTTCGGAGCACATGCTCACGAAACCGTCGCAGCCCGACAGGAAGTATTTTGTGAAAGGCTTGTCGAAGAATCGCGGTTCATGGGGTACGACATTGTCGAGGATGGCCATGACCTTGCAGCGGTCCTTCATGTGCCTGGCGACATATCCCAGCGAAGGGCCGAACCACGACATCCAGTATCTCATGACGAGCAGGTCGGGGTCCCAGGTGCGTATGGCGCGGGCTGTCCGCCCGTAGGAGAACGGCCAGGCCGTATCCAGGAGTGCTTGTGACTCGATGGATACGGCCTCGTCGTCGGGTGTCACATACTGTGTCTTTCCCGGGAAAAGCAGGTCGGGGTACTGTCTCTTGAAGTTGAACGCCTTGACATCGTGATGCCTGCCCAGTTCTTCAAACAGGTTGGCGTTAAACTGAGCGATCCCTCCTCTGTACGGGTAAAAACAGGACAGTATGGCGATTCTCAAAACTAGTTGCTCTCGTTCTTGGTCTTGACGTATTCGGCATTGAGCCCCTCGATCAGGATGTCGGTGATGTCGAGACTGGGGTCACCGGCCACTATAGGCTGGGGAAGGATGTCGCCGGCAGTGGCGATGATGAGGGAATACTGCTTCTCCTCGTTGAACTTGTCGATGTACTCCTTGATGGCGTTGGCGATCTGGTTCATGGTGACGGCCTGCTCTTCGGCGACTTCCTGCTGCTTCTGGTTGTAATAGTTCTGGAAGTCGTTCTGCTGCTTTACGAGCTTTTCGTTCTGGGCCTCGGCGGTGGAACGGGTGAGAAGGCCCTTGTCGATCTTCTCCTGGAAGGCGTTGACGTCGCTCTGGAGCTTGTTGCCCCTGCGGGTGACTTCCTGCTCGATGCTCTGGACCTTGGTCTGGAGGATGCTTCCGAGATCGTTTGCCATGTCATATTCGTTCATGACCCTGTCAAGATTGAAGTATACGATGGAGCCCTTGGGGGCGGAATTGTCGGTATTCTCTTCGTTGTTGGCTTCCGTGGCGGGAGCGGTCGTCTGACAGGAGTTGAGGGTAGCGATGCCGGCCACGACGGCCAGAACGCTGAGGAACAAAGTAGTTTTCTTCATTGTTGTTATGACGTTGTATTATTGATTCGTAAAATGCAAAAGTAATCAAAAAATCTTGATCTTCGATAGATATGCCGCAATAGTTTTCTCCAGACCCATGTAGAGGGCGTCGGAGATGAGGGCATGACCTATGGAGACCTCGTCCGTCCATGGTATGGTGCGGATGAAATACTCGAGGTTGTCGAGGTTGAGGTCATGGCCGGCGTTGAGGCCAAGGCCGAGCTCACGGACCCTCTCCGCACAGCGGAGGTAGTCGGCGATAGCGGCTTCCGGCCCTTCCGGGTAACGCTCGGCATATGCCGCCGTGTACATCTCGACACGGTCTGCGCCGCACGCGGCTGCGCCTTCGGCCATGCGGGGGTCGGGGTCGATGAATATCGACGTACGGATGCCCTTGGACCTGAACAGGGCGCAGACGTCTGTCAGGAACCCACGGATGGCGAGGGTGTCCCAGCCTGCGTTGGATGTGATGGCGTCATGCGCGTCGGGGACGAGGGTGACCTGGTCGGGTACGACCTCGCACACCAGGTCGATGAAGGACCCGATGGGATTGCCCTCGATGTTGAACTCAGTGGTGATGTTGGGGCGGATAAGCCGGACGTCCGAATAGCGGATGTGCCGCTCGTCCGGACGGGGATGTACGGTGATGCCCTCTGCACCGAAAGCCTCGCAGTCCCTGGCGGCTTTCTCCACGTCCGGGAGATTGCCCCCGCGGGCGTTCCGGAGGGTGGCTATCTTGTTTATGTTTACACTCAGTCTGGTCATGTTCCAATCATTTAAGTCTCAGTCGGCAAAGCCGTCGTCAGCGCACAAAAATAGTCAATAATTTCAAAGTTATCGAATAAAGTTTTAATTTTGACGTTCCGATCCGATTATGAGACTAGCGCTATATATCAAAAAACGTTCCCTCTCGGGAGACACCCGCATTGACGCGCTCCGCGGGGCGCTGAAGGACGGCGGATGCGAGCTTTACGACGTAAAGGACGCCGCAGACATCCTTCCCGGCACCGACGCCCTCCTGAGCCTCGGCGGCGACGGTACCTTCCTGTCCGCGGCACGCCTCGTCGGTGACTCCGGCGTGCCGGTCCTGGGCGTCAATTTCGGCCGCCTCGGCTTCCTCTCCGAGTACAAGCCCGAGGAGGTCGTGGCCCCGCTGCTTGCAGGAGCCTTTACAGTCGAGAGCCGTTCCCTCCTCCGGACGGAGGTCAAGGACGGCTTGACGGACATTTCGCTGAACGAGATGACCGTCCATCGCAAGGGTGCGGCCATGCTCGGCGTGGACGTCACTATCGACGGCGAGTCGCTGCCTACCTGCTGGGCCGACGGTTTTCTGGTGGCCACCAGTTCGGGTTCGACCGCCTATTCACTCAGCGTCGGCGGGCCCATCTGCCTGCCTGAGACCCGTGTGCTCATCCTCGCCCCCATCGCACCGCACAACCTCAACATCCGTCCTATAGTGGTTCCTGAGACCTCCGTGGTGGACCTTTCCTTCCGCTCTAGGGACGAGGAGATCATGGTCACGATGGACAACCGCAACCTCGTCCTGCCCGTTTCCTCCAGGATTTCCGTGTCAGTGGCACAGTTTTCGCTCAAAACGATTCGCCTCGACAGGTCAAACTTCATCCATGCCCTCAGGAGCAAACTCTTCTGGGGGGAGGATGTCAGAAATTTATAGAATGGAAGAGGAAAGGAAAATCCCTACCCACGTGTCCATAATAATGGACGGTAACGGCAGATGGGCCCGCGAAAGGGGCCGCGAACGGGTCTTCGGACATTTCGAAGGCGTCGAGAGCGTGCGTGCCTGCACCGAGGCCGCGGTCGAAGCCGGGGTCCGTTATCTGTCCCTGTTCGCCTTCTCGGAGGAGAACTGGGGCAGGCCGGACAGTGAGGTGGATGCCCTCATGAAGCTGATGTTCAAGTCTATGGTGGAGGAGTTCGGGACCTTCATGAAGAACCGTGTCCGTTTCGTCGTCCTCGGCAACCGCGCCAGGCTCTCCGATACCTTGAATGAAGCCATCGACGACATGATGGCCAGGACGGCTTCGAACGACCGCCTCACCCTCATACTCTTCCTAAGTTACAGCGGTAAATGGGATATCCTCCAGGCTGCCAAGGCGATAGCCAGGGAGTATGCCTCCTGCCCGGAAAAGATTGACGGACTTGACTTTGCGGATATCGATTCGCGTCTCGTGACGGCCGGTGTCCCTGATCCGGACCTCATCATCAGGACTTCCGGCGAACAGCGCCTCAGCAACTATCTGCTCTGGCAGGGCGCCTATTCCGAGTTCCTGTTCAGCCCCCTGCTGTGGCCTGATTTCCGCAAGGAAGCGTTCTTCTCCGCACTGGAAGAGTTCGCAAAGCGGGACAGACGGTATGGAAAAGTCAAATAATTGGCGTATATTTGCGGATTGTTACATGAATACTCGATTGATGAGACATATAAGGACAGCCACCTTGCTTCTGACTCTGCTCGTGCCTTTCACGGTCCGGGCACAATCGCCCGAAGGCATCGTGGTTGATTACAACAATCCACAGAAATACGTCATCGCGGGCATCTCCGTCGATGGCAATACCACGTACAGTGACCAGCAGGTCATTTCCGCTTCCGGCATGCAGACGGGCGCTACCGTCACAGTGCCGGGAGAGGAGATTTCGTCCATCGTCAACCGCCTGTGGCTCCAGCGCTATTTCGAGGATGTGGCCATCAGTATCGACAGCCTCAATGCCTCGCGCGATTCCGCATGGTTCAGGATCACCATCATTGAGCGGCCAAGGATGTCGCGTTGGACCTTCACCGGCGTCAAGAGCAGTGAGAAGAAGGATATCGAGGAGCGCATCAATTTCCGCCGCGGCGGTGAGTTCTCCGACTACGTGTCCAAGACTTCCTCGGACATCATCAAGAGATACTATGCCGAAAAGGGCTTCATCAATACCGTAGTCACTCCCCAGGTGACCCGCGACTCCCTTGTCCGCGGAGCCGTCCGGGTCAATTTCGACGTCGACAGGGGAGAGCGCATCCGCATCAAGACCATCAACTTCATCGGCAACGACGACGTCAAGGAGTACAAGATCGCCAAGCAGATGAAGAAGACCAAGTCGAACAAGTACTATAATTTCTTCCACAGCAAGAAGTTCAACAGCAAAGAGTACGAGAACGACAAGGTCGCAGCCATCAGCGCCTTCAATGAGGCCGGCTTCCGTGACGCCCGCCTGGTGAAGGATTCTGTGTACTATGTCGACCACAACCGCCTGGGCATCGACCTCGTGTTCGACCAGGGAGACAAGTATTATTTCCGCGATATCACCTGGACCGGCAACTCCGTATACTCCACCGATAACCTCAACGAACTCCTCGCGATCGAAAAGGGTGACATTTATGATGTCGTGACCATGAGGAAACGCCTGGAGGGCGGCGAGAAGGAGTCCGACTACGGCGTCGGAAAGCTCTACCGCGACAATGGCTATCTCTTCGTCCATGTGTCTCCCGTCGAACTCAACATCCAGAACGACTCAGTCGACGTGGAGATCCGTATATCCGAGGGCAAGCCCGCCACGCTCAACAACATCGTCATCAACGGCAACGACCTGACCAACGAGAAGGTCGTTCGCCGCCAGATCTACACCCGTCCGGGTTACCTCTTCAGCCAGACCGACTTCGAGCGTTCCGTCCGTGAGATCGCTTCGCTCGGCCAGTTCGACCCTGAGGCCATCATGAGCGAAGGAGGTTATTCCGTCCTTCCCAACCCTCTGAACAACACCGTCGACCTTGTATATAACGTCACGGAGAAGCCTTCTTCCCAGCTGGAGCTTTCCGGAGGATGGGGCGGACGCACCTTCGTGGCCACGGCCGGCGTGAGTTTCAACAACTTCTCCACCAGGCGCATGTTCGATAAGGGCGCTTGGCGGCCCGTGCCGCTCGGCGACGCCCAGAACCTCGCGTTCCGTTTCCAGACCAACGGCCGTTATTACACCGCGCTTTCCACGAGCTTCACCGAACCCTGGCTGTTCGGCAAGAAGCCTACGTCGCTCAACCTTTCGCTCTACTATACCAAGCAGACGAACTACAATCCCTATTATGCCCAGTACTACGGCGGCATCTACGATGCTTCCGGCTCTTACTGGGACAGCATGTTCAATGCCGACAGGAGCTTCGAGGTGTTCGGCTTCTCTGCCTCCCTCGGAAACCGCCTGAAATGGCCTGACAACTACTTCGTGCTGTACAACGGACTCAGCTGGCAGACCTACCGCCTGACCGACTGGTATTCCGGATACTTCATTTTCGACGACGGTCTCACTCACAACATCAGCTACTCGCTGACGCTCAACAGGACCTCGACCGACCAGCAGATCTATCCCCGTCAGGGTTCCGAGTTCACCCTCTCGCTGCAGCTGACCCCTCCTTTCTCGCTGCTGCGCAGGAAGGACATCAGCCGCCTCGATGCCAACGGCAATCCTACGAAGGTCAATTCCTGGCGTGACATCGACTATGACAATTTCACGGCGCAGCAGCGCTACAAGTGGACGGAGTACCACAAGTGGAAGGTCTCCGGCGCCACTTACACCAAGCTCGTCGAGAACCTTGTGCTCATGACGCGCGCGCAGTTCGGCTATCTCGGCTATTACAACCGCAACTGGGGCTATTCCCCGTTCGAGGGCTTCATGGTCGGCGGTGACGGCATGTCGGGCTATTCCACTTACGGAACGGAAGTCGTCTCTCTCCGAGGCTACCAGAACTACTCGCTGACCCCGCAGACGATCTCCAAGTACAACACTTCCAACGTTACTTATTCTGGTAACGTCTATGACAAGTTCACGGTCGAGCTGAGGTATCCCGTAATCCTCCAGCCCACCTCCACTATCTTCGCCCTCCTCTTCCTAGAAGGAGGAAACTGCTGGGCTGACATCCATGACTTCAACCCGTTCCAGATCAAGCGTTCCGCCGGTGTCGGCGTGCGCGTGTTCCTCCCCATGGTCGGTCTGCTGGGAGTCGACTGGGGCTGGGGCTTCGACGATGCCCAGAGCGGCAAGAGCCAGTTCCACTTCGTAATCGGACAACAGTTCTAATGAATAATTCAAAATTTGTTTGTGATATGAAAAGAATCCTTTTGTTCGCCGCAATGGCATTGATTTCCGCCGCGGCTTTCGCACAGCCGAAGTTCGCGCATGTGAACTTCACCGAGCTCTACCAGCTCATGCCTGAGGCCGACCAGGCCAGGGCTACCCTCAACGCCGCCACCGCGGAGGCGCAGGAGACCTACCAGACCATGATCGACGAGTATCAGAACAAGGCCAACCAGTATCAGCAGAAGGCCTCCACCTGGACCCAGACCATCCGTGAGAGCAAGGAGAAGGAACTCTCCGATATCCAGCAGCGCCTCATGGAGTTCGAGCAGAGCATCCAGCAGGAGCTCGCCGCCAAGCAGAACGAGCTCATGGCACCCCTCGTACAGAAGGCCCAGGATACCGTTAGTTCCATCGCCAAGGCCGGCGGTTACGTCTATGTGTTCGACGCTCCCCAGATGCTTTACATCGATCCGGCACAGAGCACTGACCTGACACCTGCCGCCCGCAAGGCACTTAATATCCCTGAGGGCAGGACCCTCGAGACCCTGCAGGCTGAGCTTCAGGCTGCAGCCCAGGCCCAGTAGATAACTGAACCATAGGGGCGGAACGGTTTGTTCCGCCCTTTTTCAACCACATAATTACATAACCAACTAACCATAATGCAACACAAGGTAATTGATACTAAAGATGTTGTAATTCGTTTCGCGGGAGATTCTGGTGACGGCATGCAGCTCACCGGATCTCTCTTTGCCGATATGTCGGCCATCTACGGAAACGAATTGTCCACATTCCCGGACTATCCCGCGGAGATCCGCGCGCCGCACGGCACCGTCTCCGGAGTATCCGGCTTCCAGGTGCACATCGGAAGCGCGGACGTCAATACGCCGGGAGATTTCTGCGACCTTCTCGTCGCGATGAACCCCGCTGCGCTCAAGGCCAACGCCAAATGGTGCAAGCCCACTGCCATGATCCTCGTCGATGAGGATGCCTTCGACGAGTCCGGCATGAACAAGGCCGGGTTCAAGACCGACAATCCTTTCGAGGAACTTCACGTCGAGGACAGGACCCTCCTCGTCGCCCCCATCACCACTCTCACCGAAGAGAGCCTGAAGGATTCGGGCATGGACTCCAAGGCCATCCACAAGTGCAAGAACATGTTCACGCTCGGAATGGCCTGCTACATCTACAACCGTCCCCTCGAGTACATCTACCAGTATCTCGAGCGCAAGTTCGCCAAGAAGCATCCCGAGGTGATCGCCCCAAACAAGAAGGTCCTGAACGACGGTTTCAACTACGCTTCCAACGTACAGGCCATCGCAAACACTTATACGGTGGCTCCCGCCAAGCTCAAGAAGGGCACCTACCGCAACATCACCGGCAACCAGGCCACAGCCTGGGGCTTGCTCGCCGCTTCGGAGAAGTCGAGCCTGCCGCTCTTCTGCGGTTCCTATCCCATCACGCCGGCAACGGCCATCCTTGAAGAGCTCGCCATCCACAAGAGCCTGGGAGCCAAGACCCTCCAGGCGGAGGACGAGATTGCCGGCATCTGCACCGCCATCGGCGCTTCTTTCGCCGGCAACCTTGCCGTCACGACCACTTCCGGTCCCGGTCTCTCGCTCAAGAGCGAGGCCCTTGGCCTGGCGGTCATGGCCGAGCTGCCGCTCGTCGTCGTCGACGTGCAGCGAGGCGGTCCTTCGACCGGTCTCCCTACCAAGACCGAGCAGACTGACCTCGGCCAGGCGCTTCACGGACGCAACGGCGAGTGCCCTATCCCCATCGTGGCTGCCCATTCGCCCGCAAACTGCTTCGACGCCGCTTTCAACGCCGCCAAGATCGCCCTGGAGCACATGACTCCCGTCATCCTCCTGTCAGAGGGATTCCTCGGCAACGGCTCCGAGCCCTGGCGCATCCCTTCCATGGCCGAATATCCTGAGATCAAGCCGCCGTTCGTCGACGGTGTCCTTTCCGAAGGAGAGAAATACTATCCGTTCGAGCGCGATCCTGAGACGCTCGTCCGCCGCTGGGCCCTTCCTGGCCAGAAAGGCTTCGAGCACCGCGTAGGCGGTCTCGAGAAGACGCACCAGGGCGTGCTCTCGACCGATCCAGCCAACCACGCCATGATGGTGGCCGAGCGTGCCGCCAAGGTGCAGAAGATTGCTGATTTCATCCCCGGTCTCGAGGTTGACGGTCCCGCCTCCGGCAAATTGCTCGTAGTGGGCTGGGGCGGCACTTACGGCCACATCCTTTCCGCCGTGCACGAGCTGCGCGAGGCCGGCAAGGAGTTGTCCTTCGCCCATTTCGACTATATCCTCCCGCTGCCCAAGAATACCGAAGAGGTCTTCTCGCATTTCGAGAAGATCATCGTGTGCGAACTCAACAGCGGGCAGTTCGTCAATTATCTGCGCGGCATCTACCCGCAGTTCGATTATCTCCAGTTCAACAAAGTGCAGGGCCAGCCGTTCCTCGTGAACGAGCTCGTCTCCGCCATTAACGAGGCATTGTAGACTATGGCATATTTGACATTCAAGGATTTCAAGAGTGACCAGGAAGTCCGCTGGTGCCCCGGTTGCGGAGACCACGCGGTATTGGCCGCCCTCCAGAGGGCTCTCCCGAAAGTGAGCCAGGCCCTCAACTACGAGAAGGACCGCTATGTGGTGGTGTCCGGTATCGGATGCTCATCACGTCTGCCTTACTATATGGATACCTACGGTTTCCACAGCATCCACGGTCGTGCGACGGCCATTTCCACCGGCATCAAGGTCGCCAACCCGACCCTGACCGTCTGGCAGGCTTGCGGTGACGGCGATGCCCTCGCCATCGGCGGAAACCATTTCATCCACGCCATCAGGCGCAACATCGACATCAACATCATGCTCTTCAACAATCAGATCTACGGTCTGACGAAGGGCCAGTATTCCCCGACCTCCAAGTTCGGCGCGATCACCAAGACTTCTCCATACGGCACTGTCGAGCATCCGTTCAACCCCGGTTCGCTCGTGCTGGGTGCCAAGGGTACCTTCTTCGCCCGTTCGCTGGACGTCGAGCTCAAGCTCAACGAGGAGATTATGACCGCAGCCGCCCTGCATGACGGCTGCTCCGTGATGGAGTTCCTGACCAACTGCGTGATCTTCAACGACGGCGCCCACAAGTCGCTGTCGGATCCCGCCTTGCGCGCGGACAATACCATCGTGCTCCGCCAGGGTGAGAAGATGATCTTCGGCAAGGACAAGGACAAAGGCCTGGTATACGACGGCAAGAAACTGCGCGTCGTCCGTATCGGCGAAGGCGGCTTCACGGAGGAGGACATCCTCGTCCACGATGCCCACAAGGACAACATCAGCATCCACATGGCCCTCGCTGACATGAAGGGACCGGACTATCCCGTGGCCCTCGGAGTGATCCGCGACGTCAAGGACATCACCTATGACGACGGTGTCCGTGACCAGGTCAAGGACGTGATGGTCAAGTCCAAGATCCACTCCATGGACGAGCTGCTGCACAGCGGCTCCACCTGGGAGGTCGAATGATTCTCGATAACTATTTATAACAACCGCATTTACACTTTATAACCAAGTAATGAAAACATCTGTTATCATGGCCAGGCTCCAGGCCAAGTACCCGGGAGAGAGCGAGTATCTCCAGGCGGTGCAGGAGGTTTTGGAATCCGTCGAGGAAGTTTATAACCAGCATCCCGAATTCGAGGAGGCAAAGATAGTCGAACGTATGGTCGAGCCCGACCGCATCTTCACTTTCCGCGTGACGTGGGTGGACGACAAGGGCGAAGTCCAGACCAATACCGGATACCGTGTACAGTTCAACAGCGCCATCGGTCCCTACAAGGGAGGCCTCCGTTTCCACAGGGCCGTCACCCCTTCCATGCTGAAGTTCCTCGGTTTCGAGCAGACCTTCAAGAATGCCCTTACCACCCTGCCTATGGGCGGCGCCAAGGGCGGCTCCGACTTCGATCCCAAGGGCAAGTCCAACGATGAGATCATGCGTTTCTGCCAGGCTTTCATGCTTGAGCTCTGGAACTGCATAGGCCCCGACCAGGATATCCCTGCCGGCGATGTCGGTGTAGGTGGACGTGAGATAGGCTTCCTTTATGGCATGTACAAGAAACTAGCCCGCCAGTACAATACCGGTGTCCTCACCGGCAAGGGCGGCACCTGGGGCGGCTCCATCCTCCGTCCGGAGGCCACCGGCTTCGGCGCCCTTTATTTCACGCATCACCTTCTGGAGAAGGCCGGCATAGACATCAAGGGCAAGAAAGTCGCCCTCTCCGGCTTCGGCAATGTCGCCTGGGGTGCAGCCATCAAGGCTACCGAGCTCGGCGCCAAGGTCGTGGCCATCTCTGGCCCGGACGGCGTCTGCCACATCCCTGACGGCATCACCAAGGAGATGATCGACTACATGCTCGTCATGCGTGCATCCAACCGTGACAAGGTCCAGGACATGGCCGACAGGTTCCCTGACAAGGCCAAGTTCACCGCAGGCAAGAAGAGCTGGAGCATCCCCGTGGACATCGCCCTCCCTTGCGCTTTCCAGAACGAGCTTTCCGAGGATGACGCCAAGGAGCTGAAGGCCAACGGCTGCTTCTGCTGCTGCGAGGTCTCCAACATGGGCTGCCAGCCCGGCGCCATCCACTATTTCCAGAACAACGGCATACTCTTCGCTCCCGGCAAGGCTGTCAATGCAGGCGGTGTCGCCACCTCTGGCCTTGAGATGACGCAGAATGCCGAGCATATCTCCTGGAGCGGCGAGGAAGTGGACGACAAGCTCCACTTCATCATGAAGTCCATCCACGAGCAGTGCGTCAAATACGGCACCCAGCCCGACGGCTCGGTCGACTATGTCAAGGGAGCCAATATCGCCGGCTTCATGAAGGTCGCCACCGCCATGCTCGAGCAGGGCACAATCTAGTCTTTTCCCTAAAGGGGTCGAAGAATGCCCCCGGGACGATGACACCCGCTTCCGTGCCGCGGGTGGCACGTCCCGGGGACTGTCTTCAGCCCCATCCTGTTCTGAGCACAAAACTGGCATTATTGTGCTTACTTTAGCGAGAACGCGTCTGTTTAAGCACAAATAAGGCATTTCCGTGCTTTTTTCGTGGCGAAAAAGCGCATTTAAGAACAGAATGGGCGATTCTGTTCTTTTAATGGGGATGCTGGGTATCCTGAATAAGATGTAGGGTCAGCGGATGGCTGTTTTGAGGGCTACGGAGAGGGACTCGAGGTCGGAAACGGTGGCGATGCCGCGGAAGCGGAGGTGCCAGGCGCGGGTGTGGGTGGTGACGGCGGCCATGAGCTCAGGAGTGAGCGGGCCGTCGACGAGGTAGCCCGCAGGGATGCGACGGCGGAAAAGCCGCCCGAAGGGCAACTGTCCCTCCGGCAGTCGCAGGGCAGGGGATAGAGCCTCGCTGCCCTGATGGGGGAGGGAGTCCGCACTGCCATCGCAGGAAGACACGGAACCGTCGTGGGTGGAGAAGGCGAAGACGACCGCGTCGAAGCGGCGGATGCGCTCATACATCGCCCGCGAAGAATTGCGGTAATGCACTTCGGTGGGGCTTTCGAGATTCATGGTCTCAAACGCACACGGGACCAACTCCTTGAGGTCGGTGACCATGGCGCGAAGCGCCCGGTCCTCGCTGCGCCATGCGGCGACCACGAGGATATGGCGTCCCGGCGGCAGCGGAGAGCCGTCCGGGAGGGTGCCGAGAGATCTGTATGGGCCATTTACGTTGGTATCCATGATAGCTTGCTGATGCATTTCCGCCTCCTCAAATATAGGGATTCTTCGCCGTTCGGTATTCAACTTCGCGTGAAAATTGTTAACTTTGTTAGTTAACAAACACGAAACGGCATGAAAAAGACCATTGCTTCGCCCAAGGCCCCCAAGGCGGTCGGGCCATATCCGGGCAGCTGCCCATCGATCCCGCCGCCGGCAAGATGCCGGAAGGGATTGAGGCCCAGACCCGGCAATCCCTGACCAATATCGGCTCCGTCCTCGAAGAGGCTGGCCTGGGATTCGGTGACGTGGTCAAGACCACGGTCCTGCTGAAGGACATCGCCGACTTCGCAGCCATGAACGCAGTCTATGCGGAGTTCTTCCCGGAGTTGAAGCCGGCGCGCGTCTGCTACCAGGTGGCGGCGCTGCCGATGGGAGCCCTTGTGGAGATCGACGCCGTCGCCGGCAAATAGTCACGGCCATGCGTTCCCGTTCTATACTCCGCATAGTGCCGCTGCTTGCGGCCGTCCTGCTCCGTTCCTTCACCGCTTACGCGGACGAGGGCATGTGGATGGTCCATGCTATCTCCAAGGCCCTGGAGGCAGACATGAAGGCCAAGGGCTTGAAACTCAATGCCAACGAGATATACAATGCGGACGCTGAGGGCACTTCCCTCAAGGACGCGGTGCTCTCGCTGGATTTCGGATGCTCCGGAAGCATCATTTCCGACAACGGCCTCGTCATCACCAACCATCATTGCGCATACAGTGACGTGCATTCGCTCAGCACTCCGGAGCACAATTATCTGGAGGACGGATTCTGGGCCATGACCTCCAAGGACGAGAAGCCCATCCGCGGCAAGGCTATCTATTTCCTCAAGCGGGTGCTGGATGTAACGGATGAGGTGGAGGAAATGTACGCCGAGGCGGAGCGCAGCGGCCAGACCCTGGGTTCGCGCCGGGCTTCCTACCTCATTGAGAAGAAATACTCCGAGAGCACCGGGCTGGAGGCATCGCTTTCATCGATGTGGAGCGGATCCAAGTACTATCTCGCACTGTATGAGGTATATACTGATATCAGGCTCGTCGCCGCCCCTCCCGTGAGCATCTCCGCTTACGGCGGTGACATAGACAACTGGGAGTGGCCCCAGCATAAGTGCGACTTCGCCCTCTACAGGATATATACAGGACCTGACGGCAAGCCGGCGGACTATTCACCGGACAATGTCCCGCTCAAGCCGGCCCGCAAGCTGGAGATATCCCTGGACGGATACAAGCAAGGCGATTTCGCCATGGTCATGGGCTATCCCGGACGCACGGACCGCTACGCTTCCGCAGCCAAGATATCATATCTGGAGAATGTCCAGTATCCGGTCAGCAATGTCATTCGGGCCGACCAGATGGCTATCGTCAATGCATGGATGAACGCCGATCCGGAAGTCCGTCTCAAGTATTCGGACTATTATTTCAGCCTGTCCAACGTCCAGGAGAACAACGAAGGCATGGTCCAGTGCCTCACCCGCTTCGGGGTCGCTGACGGGCGCCGCGGGCAGGAGAAGGAACTCCAGGCCTGGATCGATGCCGACCCTGCCCGCAGGGAGAAGTGGGGCGGCCTGCTGCAGGAGCTTGACTCCAAGTACGCCGCCATCTCCGAAGCGGAGGCCAACCTCGTCTGCTACCGGGAGACGATGGTGCGCGGTACCCGCCTGGGAGTCATCGGCACCCGCCTCAAGTCCATCCATAGCGCCCTCTCGGACAGCAAGCGCGTCAAGCAGATGCAGCTAACCGATGCCGCCCAGTACGCCGAAATGGACCTCAGGGTGGAGCGCGACCTGTTCCGTTATGCCGCGATGACCTATTACACCAATGTCGACAGTTGTTACTGGGGACCTTTCCAGAAAGAGCTGTTCGAGCTTTACAAGGATGACATGGAGGCCTTCTGCGCCAATACCTGGGACAAGAGTTGGATGACCGACGAGAAGCGCATCGTAGAGTTCCTCACCATGGAGGGGCCCGAGATGGAGCCGCTGTATGACGATGCACTGTACAAGTTCCTGACCGAGGTCGCTGTGTCCGTTTTCAATGACACGATAGCCGCCACTCCGGGAGACAGGACGGTCTCGCAGCTCGGGAGCGAGTATACCCGCGCGCTGTACAACATGCGCCTTGACAAGGATATCTCCCAGTATCCTGACGCCAACAGCACCATGCGCATCACCTACGGTACGGTTTCTGGCTATGAGCCGCGAGACGGAGTCTGGTGCTCGTGGCACTCCACGCCGGCAGGCATCCTGGAGAAATACGACCCCGACTCGTACGATTTCAATCTCAAGCCAGACTGGAAGGCCCTGCTCGAAGAGCACTGCGGCCGTTCTGGAGGGGATATGTACTTTGATGCCAATTTCCTGACGGACAATGATATAACCGGAGGCAACTCCGGCTCTCCCGTCCTTGATGCCCAAGGCCGTCTCATCGGCCTGGCTTTCGACGGCAACAAGGAGTCGCTCGCCAGCGACGTCAGCAGCGTGCCGGGCTACAACATGTGCGTCAACGTAGACATCCGCTTCGTCATCTGGACGCTCAGGAACTATGCCCATATGGACCGGATACTCGATGAGATAGGACTGTAAACACATACGATACCATGGAATTCATAGAAGTCATACAGAAACGCCATTCGGTGAGGAAGTTCACCGGTGAGCCCGTGGAACGGGAGCTTGTCGATGCGATCATCGACATAGCCCGTACCGCGCCTTCGTCCAAGAACTCGCACAGCTCGGCCTTCATGGTGGTCGACGACAGGGACACGCTCTCGGCCATCGCCGAGATGCGCGACCGCGGCTCGGCCTTCGTCAAGGACGCCGCCGCGGCAATCGTCGTCATGGGCGACCATACCAAGACCGACATCTGGGTGGAGAATGCCGCCATTTCGGCGACTTTCATCCAGCTGGCCGCTACTGCCATGGACCTCGGCAGCTGCTGGGTCCATGTCCGCGACCGCCAGCGCTCCAAGGAAGACCCTTCCAAGGGCACGGCCGAGGGCTACCTGCGCAACCTGCTGGGTATACGTGACGAGTACAGCGTGCTCTGCGTCATTGCCTTGGGCCATGAGGCCCTTCCTGAAAACTGAATCAAACCTTAACAAATCAAAGATCATGAAAAGAATTATTGTTGGATTGGCACTTGCCGCTGCACTTCTCTGCGGCTGCCAGAAGATCAACGATCTCGAGTCCCGCATGAAGACTGCCGAGGCCGACATTTCCACCCTCAAGTCCGACGTTGCCAAGCTCGTCGCGGCCGTTGAGAAGAACTACTCCATCACAGGTGTCAATGAGACCGCTGAAGGCTATACCATCACCCTTTCCAACGGCACTTCCATCAACCTCAAGAACGGCTCGGACGGCAAGGACGGAGATGCTGTCCTGAAGAGCATCGCCTCTGAGGACGGAACGGTCGTCATCACCCTCATCGACGGCTCCGTCTACAGGCTGCCCATGGCCGAGGACTATCCGCTCAAGGCTGTCAAGTCCGTCACCTACATCCCTGACTTTGCTGACGGAAAAGCTACCGTCACCTACATGAAGCCGGAGGACGCCACCGCCGAGATGAAATTCATGGTGCGCCCCGCTTCCGCAGTGACCGCCCTCATGAAGGCCGTGGAGGCCGGATCCGTCAAGATCCTTCCTTTCTCCACCACCGTCGCTACGCGTTCCCTGACCGATGTCGTGACCGAGCTTTCATGCAGGTCTTTCAGCATGGATCCTGATGGTCTTCTCACCGTCAAGGTCGACGCTTCCGGCCTCGGAGAGGCATTCTTCGCCGGCAAGAGCGCTGCAGCCATCGCAGTCGTCATCTCCGACGGAGTATCCGAGATTTCCTCGGCTTTTGTCCCGCTTGTGGCCGAGTGTACCGCCCTCGAGTACGGCGGAGTTCTCTACGGCACTGCCAAGATGGCTGACGGCAAGACCTGGATGACGGAGAATCTCCGTTATCTTCCCGAAGGCTATGTCCCTTGCTCCGACCTGGGCAATGTCATCGGAGGCGTCTACATGCCTGTCGTCATGAATGAGGACAAGAGCGCTGCCGCATTCGGCACCGCAGCGGATGTCGAGAAGCAGGGTTACCTGTACCAGTCCGAGGTCGCCCTCGGCCTCAAGGTCGGAGACCTCAAGTCCGAGGAGGACGCCAAGGCCCTGGAGGGAACCCGCGGCATCTGCCCCGAGGGATGGCACATCCCTACGATCAATGATATCATCGGACTCGTAGGCAAGGCTGTCTCCCCGATAGTCACCAACGCCGAAGCCCCTTATTACGACGGCAAGAACGGTTCCATCCAGATGCTGAACGCCGACGGCTTCAACCTCTTCGCCTGCGGCGCCGTCACCATCCAGGACAACACCAAGACTTCCGCCACCCTCATGGGAAGGGCGAACAACTACGACTACATCACGTCCGGATTCATCTGCGGCTCCACCTATGCCGGATGTACCGTCAAGGACGATGTCCTGACTAACATCCAGTTCTTCGGCATGATGCCTATGACCAACAAGGCGACGGAGGCCGAGTTTACTGCCAACGGCTCCAAGCTCAGTTACCGCATCGCCGCTGCAGTGCGTTGCGTAAAGGATTAATCCTTGCTGCGAAGGATAGCCATAGCCTTCTTGCTGGCACTGTCGGCGACCGTGTGGTCGGCGGCGGCGCCGGCGTCGTATAGCGTCTCCGGCCGTGTCGTTGATGCGGCCGGTGACATTCCTCTGCCCGGCGCCGCCGTAAGCCTCGACGGAGGCCTCTGGGCTGTTACCGACGCCGACGGGCGTTTCGCCATCAAGGGCGTCCAGCCAGGCTCATATACGCTGACCGCCTCATGTCTCGGCTATGTCGATACTCCGCTGGCAATGGAGGTCAAGGCCGACGTGACAGGGCTGGTCATCCGCATGCAGGAGCATTCCCTTGCCCTGAAAGAAGTGGTGGTGACGGCCCAGAACCCCAAGGAGGGGGTAGGCACGTCGCATACCCTCGGCCGTGACGCATTGAACCATCTCCAGCTTTCGAGCATGACTGACATGGCCGCCCTTCTGCCCGGCGGGAAGACCTCCAATCCCGACTTGACCAGCGGCAGCGCTTTCGCGCTGCGCTCAGGCGGGTCCGGAGCGGCCAATGCCGCCTTCGGAACCGCCCTGGAGGTTGACGGTGTCAGGCTCGGCAACAACGCCGGCTTCGGCGCCATGGCGGGAGTAGACACCCGCAGCATCTCCGTCGACAACGTCGAGTCAGTCGAGGTCATCACGGGCGTCCCTTCCGCCGAGTACGGTGACCTGAACAGCGGCATGGTCCGCATCCACACCCGAAAGGGACGCACGCCCCTGAACGTCTCGTTCACGGTCAATCCTCGCACCTGGCAGACCTCAGTCTCCAAGGGAGTGGACCTGCAGGAGGGGCGCGGCGTCCTGAACCTGGGAGCGGAATGGGCCAGGGCTACCAAGAAACTTGTGTCGCCTTATGAGTCCTACACCCGCCGTGGGCTCACGCTGACCTATTCCAACACATTCGCCGACGTGTTCCGTTTCGAGGCCGGGGCGTCAGGCAACATCGGAGGCATGGATTCCGAGGACGATCCCGATGCATTCTCGGGCGAGTTCACCAAGGTCAGAGACAATGCCTTCCGTGCCAATACCTCACTGACCTGGCTGCTGAACAAGCCCTGGGTGACCAATTTCGCCCTGGACGGGTCGGTGAACTTTGCCGACAATCTATCGCATGCCCGCAGGTTCAACACCTACGGCTCCAACCAGCCGGCGGTCCACGCCGAATCCGAAGGATACTGGCTTGCCGACCGCCTGCCGCTGACGTACTATTCAGACCAGATAGTGGATTCGAAGGAGCTTGACTTCTCGGCGTCTCTGAAATACACCCTGAACCGTCGCTGGAACGAATGGCGCAGCAACACCAAGGCCGGAGTTCAGTGGAAAGCCAATGGCAATGTCGGTGCGGGCGAGTACTACGAGGACCCCGCGCTGGCCGCCAACGGCTACCGGCCGCGGCCATACACCGACTATCCGTTCATGCACAACGTCTCGCTGTACGCGGAAGAGGACCTCACCATACCTGTCGGCGCAACTCGCCTCCAGCTGGTCGCCGGCCTGCGTCTAGAGAACGTCTATGTCGCAGGAACGCAGTACGACGGCATGAATACCCTTTCTCCGCGCGTCAACGCCAAATGGAAACTCTCCGAGGGTTTCTCCGTCAGGGGAGGCTGGGGAGTCACCGAGAAACTCCCTTCGTTCTACATCCTGTATCCCAAGCAGGAGTATCGCGATATACAGACGTTCGGATTCTCGCATGGGTCGTCTTCGTCCTACGTATACTATACCCAGCCTTATACGACGGTCTTCAATCCCGCGCTCAAATGGCAGCGGGGCCGCAACGCCGAGGCCGGCATAGATGCGGAGTTCCTCCGCACCAAGGTCTCGCTGGTCGGGTTCTACAATCGCACCTCGTTCCCTTACAAGTTCTCCAACCTTTACGAGCCTTTCTCTTACAAAATCATGCAGCGTCCTGCGGGATTCTCGACGTCAGACGATCCGGAAATACGCGTGGACAGCAGTACCGGCGCGGTGGAGATCTATGACGGAGGCTCGTGGACGGCCATGGAACTAAAGGTGATTGACCGCAGTTTCGCCCGTTCCACGAGGCAGGACAACGGAGCCGACATGGACAGGGCAGGCGTGGAACTGACCGTGGACTTCCCTCAGATAGAGCCGATATTTACGCAATTCCGGCTGGATGCTTCATATGTCTGGACACGTACCGTGGACGAGTCGCTCTCGTACTATTATACCAACGGATGGTCACATCCTTCGCTTCCCAACCGTTCATACCCTTACGTAGGTATCTATGCCAACGGCGGCAGCGGTTCGCTGGTCACCAACGGGCGGGAGACGCAGAACCTCGATGCCAACCTTACGGTCATCACCCATATCCCCCAGGCGCGGCTCATCGTCACCTGCCGTCTCGAGGCGTCGCTCCTGACACGCTCGCGCAACCTTTCCGTTCATGACGGGGCCGACTACGCCTTCACAGTCTCAGACGACGGGAAGACACCTACCGGAGGCAACATCCATGACGGGGACTCATATACGGCAGTAAGACCCGTTGCATACATGGACCTGGATGGCACTGTCCATGAATTCACTGAGGCGGAGGCCGCCGATCCGGCGTTCTCCAACCTGATAGTCAAGTCCGCCAATTCCAAGCTTTTCGCACAGGATGGATACGGGCCGTACATGTCCGCCAACCTCAGCATCACCAAGGAGATAGGCGACCATGCCAGCCTGTCGTTCTTTGCCAACAACTTTACCAATTCGAGACCGTACGTAGTGTCCAAGGCCACAGGAGTCGGAGCCATCTTCACCCCGGCGTTCTATTACGGGCTCACCTGCAGGCTTAAATTCTAGGAGGAAGACGCATGAAGAACAAGATCCTGATACTCTTGATGCTCCTGGCCGTGACGTCCTGCGTCCTTCCTTCGGACGGGGATCCCTACGCCGATACGCTCTGCAGTTTTACCATCAGGGTGACTTACCCGACAGGCTATGCCGACAGGGTGCGCGCTGGAGTGCCCGTCACGTTGGAGGAAATCAATCTCGGCACGATGTATCAGAAGGAGACAGATGATTTAGGAGTGGCTGAATTCTCCGTCCCGGTCGGACTCTACCGTGTGAGCATAAGTGACATGGACGGCGAGGATATATTCAACGGCTCGGCCGACAAGGTGCGTGCAGGGCGGACGGGTACCGTCCTGGCCATCAACCTGCTGCACTCCAGGGCCGGTTCCATCGTCATCAAGGAGATTTACTGCGGCGGATGCAAGCGCCTACCGCAGGAGGGCAATTATCAGTTCGACCAGTACCTCATCCTGCACAACAATGATTACCGTGTGCAGTACCTCGACGGGCTTTGCATCGGCTCACTTCATCCCTACAACGCCATGGCCACCAATCCTTTCGTCAAGAAGGATCCCGTCTCGGGCGAGTCGGTATTCCCTCCGTATGCACCCGTCTCCGAGGCGGTATGGCAGTTCGGAGGGGACGGGACGACGTTCCCGCTCCAGCCGGGCGAAGACGCCGTGGTGTGCCTTAAGGGCGCCATCGACCATTCCGCACAGTTCCCGCTGTCCGTCAATCTCGACAGGCCGGGATACTTCGTCTGCTACAACAGCACCTATTTCACCAACACCGCCTATCATCCGGCTCCGGGAGGGAACATCTCCAGGGACCGTTATCTGGAAGTCGTGGTCAAGACGGGAGTGGCGAACGCATACACCTTCTCGATCAATTCCCCAGCGGTAGTGCTTTACCGGGCCCAGGGCATGACCATGAGGGAATGGGTGCAGACCGAAGGCGCAGTGATACCGATCCCCGGAGGATCGACCTCGCAGGTGGCCGCCGTTCCGCTGGAATGGATCGTGGACGCTGTGGAGGTGTTCAGTGGCACTTCATCTTCGAATTCGAAGCGCTTGCCGCCCTCGCTCGATGCCGGATACGTCACATTGTCAGATACTTACCTTGGACACACGCTTTTCCGCCGTACCGATGAGGAACTCAGCGCGTCGGCGGGATATGAGGTCCTGAAGGATACGAACAATTCATCCGTAGATTTCTATGAACGCGAATCACAGTCATTGCATGAGTAGGCGGGCGCTGGCCGCCGCGGTGCTGCTGTGCTTCGCACTCGCAGCCGCGGCGCAGACGCGCCTGTACGACCGCTCCCTCCGGGACTATCCCTGGCTGGACGGCACCAACGCCGCCGCGCTGCGCTCCACTGCCACGCCTGACATATCGTATGTCGAGCTGTACGCTGGGGCTTCACGGGGCGGTTTCCACCGGAGCTGGGAGTCGGATTCGCCCTGGAAGGCAGGAGCCGAGGCCAGGACCGTCAAGCATCTGGAACGCTTTTCCATGAAGGGAGGATTCTCTTTCAGCCAGATGTCGGGCCCTGGGATGTGCGGTTCGATGTCACTCCGTCCGGGATATTTCCCCCTGGACGTGTTGGAGTTCACCCCGGGGAAGAAGACCAGGCAGGCCTATTCTTTCGACGGTGCGGTGGCCATAGATCTGACGGAAGGCTTGCGCGTCGGCGCGTCGATGGATTTCACCTCCGCCAACTATGCCAAGCGCAAGGACCTCCGCCACACCAACTACCTGCTGGATATGACTGCGACGGCCGGCTTGACATATACCAATCCCGTCGGCGACCTTACGCTCGGAGCAAGCTATATCTACCGGAAGACCAGCGAGAGCCTCGTTGCCGAGCAGGTCGGTACGGGTGCATCGTCCTATTACGCTTTCCTAGACAAAGGCCTGATGTATGGCAAATACGAAGTCTGGAGCGGCAGCGGCGTACATCTCGACGAGGCCGGAGTGCAGGGCTTCCCGCAGAGGGAGCATTTCCACGGCATGGGACTGCAGGTATCCTCCGGACGGAGCTTCTATGCAGGCATCGAGTACCTGCATGGCTATGGCACGGCAGGGGAGAAGCAGACTGTATGGTACCGTTTCCCTAGCCACAACATCGGCGTGGACCTCGCTGCGGTGTTCGACTGGGGCAGCCGACACGTGTACCTGCGGCAGAGCTATGACTGGCGTTACCAGACCAACAATGAAACCGTCCTGGAAAAAGTCGTCTCGGGCGGCGTCACCGTCACCGAGGAGCTTGGCTCCAACCGCATCTTAGCCCGGGAAATCAGCCGCGGCCGTCTCGAAGCGACGGTCGTCCGTCCTGGCTTCGAATATGTCGTCGCCGCTGAAGCGCAGGCTGTCGGGTCGACGGCGTCTCACATGTATCCTTTCGTCGCGGACTCGGAAGTGCTGACCTATGCCGTTTCTTTCGCACCGGCATGGTACATGGACGACTGGGATTTCGGAGGCAGCCTTGGCTTCATGTCCGGATCGGTTACCAAGGATTCCCTGAGTCTGGAGGTGGAGGACAGCGGCGTGCTTACGGCCCCTTACCGTCTACAGGACTGGTACGAACGGGAGAATGACTATGTCACGGCATCAAAGGCGGAAGTGTCCGCATTCGTCCGACGGAATCTCTCCCAGGGCATCTACATCCAAGTGGACGGTCGTTTCCTCCATGCACTCGGAGGAGGTTTCCCCGACGGGTCTTCCCGCGTCTCCGGTCTTCTCAGACTAGGCTGGTCCTTTTGACCGGGCGGGTTTGTTTATTCGTAAATAATGGCTAAATTTGCGGACTTTTTAAGACTGAAAACTACCAACTTAAGAACTTAAAATGGCAACCAGCAAGTTCAATGTGAAGTATTGTGTCTTCCTGCCTATCGTGCTGATCATCACAATCTTCTTATGGGCCGTTCCGACATCATTCTTCGGCATCGAAGCTCTCACTCCGGTCCAGCAGCGTGTTATCGCACTCTTTGTTTTCGCCGCCCTCATGTGGATGTTCGAAATCGTCCCCAACTGGACGACTTCCCTCCTCGTCATCGTCCTTTCGCTCCTGACAGTATCAGACAAAGGCCTGAGCTTCCTTTGCAAGCCCGAGTATGGCACCCTTGTCAACTACAAGAGCCTGATGTCAGCATTCGCCGATCCGGTCATCATGCTGTTCCTCGGCGGCTTCGTGCTCGCTATCATGGCATCCAAGTACGGTCTGGACGTGACTCTGGCGCGTGTCCTCCTGAAGCCTTTCGGCAAGAAGCCCAAGATGGTCCTCCTCGGATTCCTCATCGTCATCGCAGTTTTCTCGATGTTCATGAGCAATACCGCGACCGCGGCCATGATGCTGGCTTTGCTCGCCCCCGTCCTGGCATCCCTTCCAAAGGATGATAGGGGCCGTGTCGGCCTTGCCCTCTCCATCCCCGTGTCCGCCAACCTTGGCGGAATCGGCACCACCATCGGTACCCCTCCGAACGCCACCGCCGTCAGGTTCCTGACAGAGGCCGGTCATGAGGTGGCTTTCGATACATGGGCCATACACATGATTCCCTTCGTGATCATCATGGTCCTCATCGCGTGGGTGCTCCTTCAGATGTTCTTCCCCTTCAAGTCCGAGGAGATCGTCCTGAACATCCCCGAGAACAAGCGGAAGAAGGATTGGAAGACCACCGTCGTCTGGATCACTTTCGCCGGCACCATACTCCTGTGGGCGACCGAGCAGCTGACAGGTATCAATTCAAATATCGTCGCGCTTATCCCGCTGGGAGTCCTGACCTGCACGGGCATATTCACCAAGGAAGACATCAAGGAGATCAACTGGACCGTCCTTTGGCTCGTTGCCGGAGGCTTCGCCCTGGGTACCGCACTTCAGGGGACGGGACTGGCCGAGGTCCTCATCGAGGCTATTCCTTTCGGCTCCATGTCAGTGGTCGTCGTGCTTATCATAGCGGGCGTCGTCTGCTACTTCCTGTCCAACTTCATCTCCAACTCCGCTACTGCTTCGTTGCTGATCCCGATATTGATCGTCGTCGCTGAGGGTATGGCAGATCCTTCCGCCGCCAACAACGCTTCGTTCATGGCATTGGGCGGTTCCCAGGCTATGATCATATTCATCGCCACATGCGCCTCCGTCGCAATGCTCTTCCCGATCTCCACCCCTCCGAATGCCATCGCTTCCTCTACCGGCCTCGTAGAGACCAAGGACATGATCAAGGTCGGCGGTATCATCGGTGTCATCGGTCTGGTTTTCGGATTCTTCTGGCTCACCAAGATATTCCCATTCGCTTAATCAATACACTTTAAGATATGAAAAAAACTATCATTTTATTGGCGACGCTTTTGTCCGCCGTTGCTTTCTCTGCCTCCGCACAGGAGAGCCAGAAACAGTATGGCTATCAGGTGTCAGATTTCATGAGCACGCCCAAGGTTGGCGGCTACATCATCGGCAGTTACAAATACACGGACCAGGAAGGTGCACACGGCGGTCCGGGATTCAACTGCAGGCTTATCCGCCTGTATGTGGACGGCAGTATTTTCAACGACTTCAAATACCGCATCCAGTTCCAGGCGAATGGTACGAGCCCCCATGTGAAGGATTTCTTCATCGAGTGGGCGAAGTATAAGGAGTTTTCCGTGAAGGTCGGCCAGTTCAAGCGCGCCTTCACCTTTGAGAATCCGATGAACCCCTGGGATGTGGGCGTAGGTGATTTCTCCTTCCTTGTCCAGAAGATGGCCGGAATGGGAGACCGTCTCGGAGAAGCCAATATGGGCGGCCGTGACCAGGGCATTCAAGTTCAGGGAGACCTGTTCCCCATGGCGAATGACCAGTATCGCCTGCTCCATTATCAGTTGGGCCTGTATAACGGTCAGGGCATCAATCTGGCCGATGCCAACAGGGCGAAGGACATCATCGGAACCATCCAGATCCAGCCCATCAAGGGCCTGTATATAGGTGCTTTCGGTTGGAAGGGAGACTGGGTGAATGCTTCCGGAGCGACCCTCAAGCGTGAGCGCTTCAGCGCCGGCTTTAAATACGATGTCAATAACTGGACGCTTCGTGCCGAGTATGCAACCACCATCGGCGGTGAAAAGGAACAGACCGGTGCGGCCGATGCGCTGTATTTCACTGCGGGCATACCCGTTACGGACTGGCTTAAGGTTTATGCCAAGTGGGATGAGTTCCGTGCCCATGGAACTTCGGAGAGCAGTCATGACATGTATTCAGCCTGTATGAACTTCCGTCTTCACAAGAACCTGAACTTCCAGATGGAGTTCCGTCATCATGACAACAAGTTGCTGGCGATGCCTCAGTACAATGACCTTTGGCTCATGACTTATATCCGTTTCTAATGGAAAACGACCGATTCTAGTCTGAAGTTTCGATACAATAAAAAACCCTGCGGGATTCCCGCAGGGTTTTTTGTTTCGTTGAATGTATCGTTTATACGCCCATGATGGTCTTGACGAGGAAGTACACGAGCGGAACGGTGATGGCGAACACTCCGATGATGTCGAGGAGAACGCCGGCCTTGATCATCTTCGTGATCGGGATGTAACCGGAAGAATAGGTGATGGCGTTCGGCGGCGTCGAGACAGGCAGCATGAATGCCAGCGACGTACAGAGGGCCATGACAACGCAGACAGGGACGGGGCTGAAGCCCAGGGAAACTGCCGTAGCGATGGCGATAGGACCCATGAGGTTGGCGACTGCGGTGTTGGAGGTGAGCTCCGACAGCAGGAGGGAGGTCACGGCGAACAGGGTAAGGAACATGTACTCGGAAGGATGACCGCCCAGTGCGCTGGTCAGGGACTCTCCAATCCACTGCGACAGACCGGTGGAGAACACCATGCCGCCGATGGCCAGACCGCCGCCGAAGAGCAGCAGCGTACCCCAGTCGATACCCTTGACACCGTCTTTCCAGCTCAGCGTCATCTCACCCTTCTTGATGTCCGTAGGCATGAGGAACATCAGCAGACCGCCGACCATTGCGGCGATAGCCTCAGGGAAGTGGGCGTTGTACGACTTCAGGAAGTCGGGATCGATGGCGTTGGGCGATATGTTCTGGATAGCGCTGAAAATACCGGGAAGCACCCAGAGTA
>ONNK01000187.1 GCA_900319185.1 uncultured Bacteroidales bacterium | reverse complement strand
CTCTATCTCGAAGGACGGGGTATAAAGGCCCGCATCAAATGGCCCAATGACATCTACACCGGCGACCGCAAGATATGCGGGATACTCATCGAGAACATCCTTCACGGAGCGGAAGTCGCCTCCAGCATCATAGGCATAGGTCTCAACCTCAACCAAAAGGACTTCCCCTCGGACCTGCCCAACCCCGTTTCGATGTCACAACTCACTGGGGAGCAATACGATATCGAGGATGAACTGAGGAGTTTCCACTCCATCCTTTCGGCATGCGCCGAAAAAACAAATACCGCCGATGGACGGCGGTATCTGGACGATTCGTTCAAGGAATACGTCTTCAATCTCCCTTCATGACGGCGATCGTCGCCACGGGATCCGGACTCTTGAATACGGCGCTCCCCGCCACAACGATATCCACTCCCGCCTCGAACAGGGAAGCGGCGTTGGACTCGTCCGCACCGCCGTCTATCTGCACCAGGCAGTCAAGCCCGCGGCGCGCGATCTCGGCTTTCACGGCCTTGACCCTGTCATAGGTGGCAGGCACAAGCTTCTGCCCTCCGAAACCAGCAAACACCGACATCACAAGGATATAGTCGGCATGGTCCAGATAAGGGAACACATCCTCTACCGGAATGTCTGGATTGATGGCCAGTCCGGCCTTCATCCCGAGGCTCCGAACCTTGTCAAGCAGCCTTGCAGGGCTCTTGCGGGCCTTCCTCGCGGCCTCAAGGTGGAAGGAGAGCATGCTCACTCCAGCCTTGGCGCAACGCTCGAAATACTTGTCGGGATTGATGATCATCAGGTGGGCGTCCATGGGTTTCTCAGCGATGCGCGCCACTGCGTCCAACACAGGGAAACCGAACGAGATATTCGGCACGAGGGTGCCGTCCATCACGTCGAAATGGATGATGTCCGCATGGTCGTTGACCAGGCGGATGTCCTTCTCCAGATGCAGGAAATCGGCGGAGAGTATGGAGGGAGCCAGCAGTCTCATCCTACTTGAAATTCACGGCGACGTCCTCGAGGAGGGCGACGAACTTGTCCAGCGACGCGAGGTCCATCCTCTCGCCCGGCGCATGCACGCCGAGGAGGGTGGGACCGAAGGAGATCATGTCGAGGTCGGGGAATTTCTCGAGGAAAAGCCCGCACTCGAGACCGGCGTGGATGGCCTTGACTATCGGCTCAATGCCGAACAGGCGCTTGTAGGACTCCACGCATTCATGCAGGATATGTGACTGTGTATCAGGCTTCCAGCCAGGATACTCGTACTGGTGTACGACCTCGGCGCCAGCCGCCTCGAAATTGGCACGGACCTTGGCTGCGATCATCCTCTTGGCGGAAGTGATGGAGCTGCGCTGGCTCGTCACGACCGTCACCTCCCCGTGCTCGGTCATGCGGACTGAGGCGAGGTTGGTGGAGGTCTCGACGAGGCCCTTGATCTCCTGGCTCATGGCCTGCACGCCGTGGGGACAGGTGAAAAGAGACGTGACCAGCCTGCGGGTGCAGTCGCTGTCAATCGCCTTCTCATTGAGGAAGGCCGGGGCGGAATTGAACACCACGTCCGGATCGCTTACGGCGAACTCGGCCTTGACGTCGCGGCCGAACGCAGCAAAACGCGCTGCGGTGGCCTCAGGGTCAGGAACGGCTATCACGGCCTCACACTCGCGCGCGATGGCGTTCGGCTTGTTGCCTCCCTTGATGAGCAGCAGCTGGAATCCGTACGGCAGTTCGCCGTACAGGAAGCGGGCCATCTGCTGAACGGTATTCATGCGCTCCTTGTTGATGTCCTCACCGCTGTGGCCGCCGACCGCTCCCGAAATAGAGAGCTTCAGCCTGTCATAGCCTTCCTTGCGGTTCTCGGTATCGTACTTGAACGTAATCTTCGTGTTGAGGCCTCCGGCGCAGCCGATGCAGAACTCCCCTTCCTCCTCGGAATCGAGGTTGATGAGAGTCTTTCCGGTGAAGAATCCCTCCTCAAGGGCCTCGGCTCCGTCCATGCCGGTCTCCTCGGAGATCGTGAACAGACACTCGATCTTTCCCATGGGAAGGTCGCTCTCGAGCAGGGCGAGGGACGCAGCGATGCCGATGCCGTCATCGGCACCTAGAGTGGTATCCTTGGCTATCATCCAACCATTCTCGACCACATAGTGGATCGGGTCCTTGGAGAAGTCGTGCTGAACGCCGGCATTCTTCTCGCAGACCATGTCCTGATGGCCCTGGAGCACGATGGTCGGAACGTTTTCCTTGCCGGGTGCAGCCTCCTTGGTGATGAGGACGTTGCCGGTAGCGTCGGTCTTGCAGGCAAGGCTGTGAGAAGCGGCGAATGACTGCAGGTAGGCAGTCATCGGCTCTTCGTGTCCGGATTCCCTGGGGATCTCCGTTATTTTCTTGAAATGTGATAAGACTGAATCCGATGTCATTGCGCTGTATTATTTGTCTACAGGCACAAGCATCTTACTGATATCGGTGATGTACTGCTTGAAGCTCTTGTCCGTGGACATCAAATCCGAAACAGTAGTACATGCATGCAGCACTGTAGCGTGGTCTTTTGTCGATGAGGTTGCGGCTCAGATACATGGCGATCTGCCGTGCCTGGACGATCTGGCGCTTGCGCGACTTGGAGAGGAGCGTGTCGCGGGTGATGTTGAAATACTCGCATACGACGCTCTGCACCCTGTCGATGGTGACTCCTTCCTTCTCCGTTCCGACGATCTTCTCCGTGATGTTCTGCACAAGGTCGACCGTGGCCTCACGGTGCGTAAGCGTAGCGTGTGCTATAAGGGAGATAAGTGCTCCTTCGAGCTCGCGGAAATTGGACTTGACGCGCATGGCAAGCGACTCGAGGACCTTGTCGTCGATGGAAACGCCCTCCCTGAAGGCACGGGCCTTGAGCATCGCGAGCCGGGTGGCATAGTCCGGGCGCGTCAGCTCGGCCGAAAGGCCCCATTTGAAACGGGAGAGCAGGCGCTCCTCGAAGTTCTGGAGGTCCACCGGAGCGCGGTCCGACGTGAAGATCAGCTGCTTGCCTGTCTGGTGCAGGTGGTTGAAGATATTGAAGAAAGCGTTCTGCGACCCCTGGCCGATCAGGTCCTGGATGTCATCCACGATGAGGACGTCCATCTTCATGTAATAGGCGAGGAAGTCAGTGAGCTTGTTGCGGACGTTTACGGCGTCCATGTACTGGGTCTTGAATTCGTTGCCGGTGACATAGAGCACCACAAGCTCGGGATACTTCTCCTTGATCGCTATGCCTATGGCCTGGGCGATATGGGTCTTGCCCAGACCCGGACCGCCGAAGAGGAACAGGGGGTTGAACGGAGTCTTGCCCGGCGCCGCGGAGATGTTGAGCCCCGCGGTGACGCCCATCTTGTTGCACTCACCTTCCACGAGGTTGCCGAAGCAATACACGGGATTGAGGCGGGGGTTGACCTTGACCTTCTGCAGGCCGGGATAGACGAGCGGACCGGGATTGTTCGCGGGATTGTACGTACTGACTGAAACGGTGCGGTTGACCGGAGGCAGGCCTTGGGATGCGGGATAGCGCATCGGCTGCTCGGCCTTGACGGGGTGCACGAGGTACACCAGGCGCGCGTCCGCGCCGATGACCCTCTTGAGGGTTTTCTTGATGATGTCGAGATAGGCTCCCTCAAGGTACTCGCGGAAGAAGTCCGTCGGCACTTCGACCGTCAAGGTGGACTCAAGCATGGACACAGGCCTGATCGGTTTGAACCAGGTCTCGAACTTCTGGGGTTCAATCAACTGCTCGATGATGCGCAGGCAATTGTCCCATATGTCTATATGTCTATCTTGAATTTGCATCGTGGTCTTGTTCGGGAGTGCAAAAATGAGTGAAAAAAAGTTTATAAAAAACCTTTTTCACTATTGTTTGTAAAAAATTTTCTTCGTATATAAGCATTTAAGAGACGGCTAAATACTTAATCTTTAAAGGCCAGATTTTCAGATATTTATAAACACGATTTTTCGTAAGCGATTGATTTTCGACCACTCGTTATTTAGATAAATTCTAAATTATAAACGAATCGTCATTTGACGCGTGTACAGCCGTTGTCATCCACCTTTACCGCCGTACCGCTCAGGCCTTTTTCCTCAACATATTTGGCAAAGTCGGCCGCAAGCTGGGGAGCGCC